>JACQUW010000261.1 GCA_016210115.1 Deltaproteobacteria bacterium
CACCGCGGGAGTCCTGAGCAATCTCTTCATTGTGACCTCCCACAGCTCGACATTTTTCCTGTTGCCGTTTTACTTGCAGGGGATTTTACATTTTAGCCCGACCCAGGTCGGCGTCACGATCATTTTTTTCTCCCTGGTCATTGTGTTTCTGGCGCCGCTCGGGGGATGGCTTGGAGACCAACTCGGCTCGCGGTTGCTTTGTACCGCAGGGTCCGTCTTGACCGTGATCAGTATGCTTGCTTTGTCACGTTTGGGAGCGGACGCCGGTCACGCGGCGGTGATCATTCCACTCATGATCCTGGGACTGGGTTGGTCGCTTTTTCAGGCGCCGAATTTGAGCGCGATCTTCAGCGCGGTGGAGGCCCGCCACGTCGGGGCGGTGAGCGGGATATCCCTAACATCGGCCAACATCGCCAACGCGATGGGAGTTGCCGTCGGGAGTGTGCTGTTTCTGCGCGGGCTCAATTACTTTGGTTTAAGCGGCTCGGTGGTGCCGGCTTACACGCAATGGGCACAAAGCCCCGAGGTTTTTCTTAAAGCATTCCAGGGCTCCTGGCTCATCATCGCGGGATTAACAGCGATCGCCATCGTAACTTCAGCGATGCGCGGCGTCGATAAACGAACTTAACAGGGCATCAGTCGACGCACTCTCCAGAACAAGACAAAAAAAATTTAGCCTTCGATCTCCCTCCCAGTGAGACCTACAAACGCCCTCACGGCGGTTTTTCATATTGGGGCGGCCTCCGCCCACTCCATTATTCACCTGGCTTTTTTTTCGCCTAATCAAGTAGGCACTCGCCCTTTAGTCGGTTGCGATTTGTTCTGAGTTTCCGGCTGCCAGAGCTTCCGCCCGCCATTCATACAAAGATCCATCGTCTGGCACGTGAGTTGCTCAGCGGAATGACGTGCAATCAAAATCCACTTCTCAGGAGGTTTCTATGAAGAGTTTGCGCAACTTGATTTTTGTCGTGCTGGTTTCTTTGCCGCTGACGGCTTATGCGGAGCTGCCATGGCAGCTTTCGCAACACACCCGGTATATGGCGCTGGGCGACAGCCTCGCCGCGGGATACGGAGCGGTTCCCGCCGCTCAGGGTTATGCCTACCAGCTCTACGCATCCGGCGTGTTCGATACCGTGCCCAACACTCTGCTGAGCAACGCCGGAATTCCGGGGACGACCAGCCGAGACATCTTGGAACACCAGCTCCCTCAGGCCATCAAAGCCCTGCGAGAGCGTGAAGCGGTCCAGCCCACGTTCATCACCCTCCTGATTGGGGGAAACGACTTGCTGCAGATACTGAACGGCGCGGATCCCAATCAAGTGCTAACCGATTTTCAATTGAATCTCACGGAAATCTTGGGCACGTTGCGCGCAGCCCTTCCGCATACGCGAATCTATGTCGGCAATCTTTACACGATTCCGCAGATCCCGGGGGCGGATGATATTGTGCCCGTCTTCAACGACATCATCGCCGGAGTGGCCGATGCTTTCGACGTTCCGTGGGCGAACGTTTACAAAGAGTTTCTCGGCAAAAAGGATTATCTCCTGATCAATCGGCGCGGCGCGGATCAGTTCGAAGTTCATCCGAGCAATGCGGGTCATCGCGCTATCGCCAGGGCATTTAGGGCCGTAATCGAATAGCCGCAGACCTAAAAAACAAGGGGAAAGGAAATGCTTCATTTTTGCAACGGACTTGACTGTTTTGCTTGTTAAGATGGCAGGAGACCGACATGAAATATCCAAGACTCCAAGGCAATCCAGTGGCCGGCGTTGCGCTCGCTTGTCTCGGCTTGCTTACGTGGGTTATCGTTCACCAAACCGCGAGGCCTGCAAGTCCAAAACTAGAGGTTTCTGCTTTGCGCAGCCGCTTTACCGATCCTGACCAGTCCAACGCGGGGCAGGCGACTCAGGCATACGGCAAACTGCCGCTAAGCTTTGAAGCCAACCACGGTCAAACCGATCCGCATGTCAGATTCCTCGCCCATGGGAGCGGCTATGGCCTGTTCCTGAGCCCCAAAGAGGCGGTCCTCGTCTTGGAAAAAAACGCAAGTCAAAGAGCGAACGCCGCTTTGCCGGTGGAGCCAAGCTAGGAATCCCCCGTCGGGGATCAAAGGTCCGCGGTTATTCGTATCAGTCTGGAGCGCGCCAATCCTAATCCCAAGATCATCGGAGACAAAGAGCTTCCAGGAAAAAGCCATTATTTTACGGGGAACAAACAAAGCAAGTGGAAAACGGGCAGCTTGGAAGTGATTCCGGCCGGACTGACCCGAACGGAAGCGGTCTCCCGCTATATTGCCAACGTCCGGAAGAACGCCGCGTTGGTCAATTACAGTATCTGTCCGGTAGATGAGGAAGTGTTCCAATTGGAGCTGGCGATCGCCGGTGATGCGGACGATGGAAGAATTTCCGGTGACGACGCCTGGAACAAGTTGCAGGCGGTAACGGCGCGCCACCTTATTCGGCTTTACGGCCGATAACCTCTGGAAAAACGCGATCAGAAGTGCCGGTCATTTTCCCGACGTGATATACAGAAAGTGATCCGATTCAAGAGAAACGATGATTGACTGTCATGTGCACCTTATCGCCCTGCCCGATTCGTCCAACGGCTGTTATGTCTCACCCCGAATGCTCAGGCGTTTGTTCGTGCGCATTTTGGCCTGGATCAGAGGATTCGATCTTTCCAATCCGGCCGCGGCGAATTTCGCATACCTGGATCTTTTATTTCGGGAACTCGATCGCTCCCGGAAAGTGAAACGACTCGTCCTGCTGGCCATGGACGGCGTTTACGATCCAAGCGGAGGCCTGGACATTTCCAAAACCGACTTTCTGTTATCGAATGATTATGTCCTGCAGGTTGCCAGATACGCGCCGGGTTCGTTTCTCGCCGGGGTTTCGATCAATCCGCAACGTCGCGATGCCTTGGCAGAACTCGATCGATGCGCCGAGCAAGGCGCCGTGCTTGTCAAAATCCTCCCCAATGCCCAGTGTTTCGATCCTTTCGACCCGCGCTACAGGCCCTTTTACAAAGCCCTTGCTCGGCACGGGATTCCGCTGCTGAGCCATACCGGCTATGAGTTCAGTCTGATAGGGAAAGACCAATCCGCAGGCGAACCCGCTCGCTTACGCACGGCTTTAGAAGAGGGAGTCACGGTCATTGCGGCCCATGCGTGCAGCTATGGGCTGGGCTTTCCTGAGCCGAATTTCAAGACCTTCCAGGAAATGGCTCTCCGCTACCCTAACTTTTATGCAGACACCTCGGCTTTGACCCTGCCAAACCGTGTCAGGACGCTTTTCCTTCTGCGAAGACACCCCGATCTGCATGACCGGCTTATCTTCGGCACAGATTATCCGCTCCCGGTCCTGTCGTATCCCGCATTGGGCAGCGGTTACAGAAAGATTGCGCGAGTCGTCAGCCCATTTGACCGCCAGGCATTGGTTCTTGAAAGCCTGGGAATTCAGTGCAGGGACTTCTCCTCCCTTAAGAAGCTAAACTGACCACTGCGTCCGCTCCGCCGCAGCCTATAGTCCGAGCTGCCCATTTCTCTAGGCAATGCGGCGCTGCAACTGGCTAACTGCTTTTGCACCGCGCTCAAAAATTTCCCCGCCGGACGGTTACCAACATCTCTCATCGCTAGGATCTGCAGCGCTTTTTCTCCCCTAACCCGAATCCCATGTCGATCCGCAGCGTGGCATGCGGGTTGCTCACTGGTCACATCATCGACTCAGATCCAGTGAAGACGCATGAAGATGACGAAAGCCTTTTTTACTCTCTCGCTCCTGTCCTCCCTGGCGGCACCCGTGGATTTGCCGCGCCAACCGCGAGAATCACTGATGGCGAACAGCTATGTCAGCAAACTATCAGCACGCGCGAAGTTACCTTGACCGCCTGTTGCGGGACCACAGTCTCGAAGAGTTGAGACAGCGGTTGGCGCCGAGTTTCGACAATCCTTCGCCAAAAGTGCCGGGGGGCTGCCGGCCAAATATGGAAAACCTACAACAACGCTGGCAGCTCCTGCGCGTCTCGCCGGGCAGCCGTGAGTCTCTGGCAGATTCGGAAACGCTCGCGCAACTCGAACGGTACCGTAATCATATCGAGAACTTCATCGGCAGCGTCAAGCTTCCCGTCGGTCTTGCCGGCCCCGTTCGCGTTAACGGTCTTTTTGCTCACGGCGATTACTACATTCCTTTGGCAAGCACTGAAGCTGCACTTGTCGCGTCCTACCATCGAGGCGCGCAGCTCATCAGTGAGGCCGGAGGATGCACGGCCATGCTTCTTAACGAAGGCGTCAACCGCGCTCCCGGTTTCTCTTTCCGCAACCTGCGACAGGTGGGCCTTTTTGTCGCCTGGTCTTTATCCGAGGTTGAAACATTCCAGCGCGTGGCCGATGCCACGACCAGGCACGGAAAACTCGTCGATATGAGCGTGGTGGTCGAAGGTAACCATGTCTACTTGATGTTCGAGTTCACAACCGGGGATGCAGCAGGCCAGAATATGGTTACCATTGCGACCGAGGCGATCTGCGCCCATATCAAGGCAAATTCACCGGTCCGCCCTGAGTATTCTTTTATTGAAGCGAATCTCTCAGGCGACAAGAAAGCGTCGGCTCAGTCCTTTCTTAAGGTACGCGGCAGAAAAGTGAGCGCGGAAGTGATCTTACCGCCGGATCTGGTTGAAAAGCGGCTTCGCACGACTGTGCGGCAAGTGGCTGATTATTGGCGCATGGGCGCCGTCGGTAGCGTCCTCAGCGGAGCTATCGGAGCTCAAGGCCACTATGCCAACGGTCTTGCGGCTCTTTACATCGCATGCGGACAGGACGTCGCCTGTGTCGCCGAATCAGCCACCGGCGTTACACGATTCGAGCTTACAGCCAAAGGCGACCTGTATGCGGCCGTGACGTTGCCTAATCTTATGGTCGGCACCGTTGGTGGCGGAACGACTCTTCCAAGCCAAAGCGCCTGCCTCGAGATTATGGATCTCGCTGGTCCTGGAAAAGCGAATGCGCTCGCCGAAGTCTGCGCTGCCTTGTGTCTGGCGGGCGAACTCTCCATCACCGGAGCCATTTGCGCGCAGGAATTTGCCCGCGCCCATCAGTGTCTGGCCCGCGGCAATCGGCCGCGCAGCGAAGCAGGCGAAAGCATTCGCGGCTGCAGACGGAAGAGAGCGGAATCCAATGAAGGCCATAGCGATTCTGAATCCGCAATCTAGAAACGGAAGTGACAGCGGCTTCGCCGCGACGTTAGAGCGGAAGCTTGCGGGATCGATCATGCGAATCGAGCGAACATCCTCCCCGCAAAAGGCAGCGGAAGTTTCCCGGTGCGCTGTTAGAAGCAACGTTGAAACTCTCATCGTAGCCGGTGGCGATGGAACGGTAAACGCCGTGCTGAACAGCCTTGCTGGAACAAGAGTTGCCCTGGGGATTATCCCGGCTGGAACCGCAAACGACCTGGCTTCCCTGCATGGAATACCAGGCAACGTCTCTCAGGCCTGCGATGTCGTTTTAGAGCGGCGCCTCCGACCCATCGATCTCATTCGCGTCAATGGCTGGCATTACGCAACCGCGGGCGGTTTGGGTTTGCCGTCCCAGGTTGCCCGGATTGCCAACGCGATCAAACACCGGACCGTCTTTGGTAAGCGAGTAGACCATTGGCTGGACAGCAATCTGTACCTGCTGGCGGCGGCCGTCGCGCTGATCACAAAACACGCCCCGCCGAGTCGAGCAGAGATTCACTGGAACAACCACTCTTTCACCGCAAACTTGCTGGCTTTGATGATCAGTAACCAGCCCGTCGTCGGCCGGCGCTTTCAACTCTCGCCTGAGGCGGTGAATGACGACGGCCAGTTTGATGTTTGCCTCATCGAAAATTCTGGAAGCCGCGTGCAGAGCGCCGCCACGCTGCTGCGAGTGCTGCGGGGAAGGCACACAGGCATGAAATCCGTAAGGATCTGGCGCGGCGAAAGACTTTTTGTCTGCTCTGAAAGCTCCATACGATTTTTAGCTGACGGCGAAGTCCACGAGGCCGGGCGGGCTCTGGCAATCGAAATCGTCCCCCGTGGTTTGAACTTGATCGTGCCAAATCCTCGCTATCAGAAACGCTTCCAACCCAACGCATCTACCGTGGAGAACCGAACATGACCCCAGCAACGGATATCATCAGGACCATGGGGCCCGCACCTTGGCGACCGGGCTATTTTCGAAGGATCAGGATCTACCTCAATGAAATGTATCCCCTCCCCAAGCGCGTCCTGTTCTCAGCGCTCGCGTACGTCAGTCTGGCGGCTCTGCTGCGCAGGGTTAACCGCGTGGACGCGCCCCTCTCGCTGCTTGTTAGTTTCATCGGTATCTGGAGCTTTTTCGCGGTCATGCTGATCCTGCGTCTCATGGATGAGCTGAAAGACAAAGAAATAGACTCCAGGCTTTTTCCTTATCGGCCCCTACCCTCTGGGAGAATTTTAGAATCCGACATCGTGTTCAGTATGGCCGCGGTTATCATCTTCTATCTTGCCGCCAATCTTTGGGCTGGCCCGGCATTCTGGATGGCGCTCGTCGTCCTTGGCTATTGTCTGATCATGTTTAAGCACTTTTTCATTCCCCACATCCTGCGCAGAAGCTTGTTGCTCACGCTGGCAACCCATAACCCCGTCGTTCCGCTCCTGCTTTCTTACGCGTTAACCCTTTTCGCCATCGGGAATCAGCTCCCGCTGGCGGATTTGAACTGGCCCTCCAGCGTCTTTGTCGTAGTTATGGACTGGGCGCCTGTTTTTGCATGGGAAATCGCTCGAAAGATCCGCTCTCGCGATGAGGAAACCGAATACGTCACGTACTCGCAGATTTTTGGCCGCGTCGGCTCTGTGCTGATCGCAGGCGGGGCACAAACAGTAACATTTTTCATCGGCCTTTATTTCGCCTGGACCCTCTCCTTATCACTCGCATTCATCACGCTATGGTGCGCGGGATATCTGATTCCCATCTGGGCCTATGCACGGTTTATTCAAAATCCAACACCCGCTACCTCTAAACTTGGTCCTTACGCCGAAGCCTACTTGTTGATCGTGCTGGCCGTTCAGATCATCGGTGCGCTGAGCAATTAGAGGAAGGTGGTATGTTTCCGCAATCGAGGCTCTTAGTTTCCTGGGAGGATCCCGCGGGGGCCATTCCCGCAGAATTAGGCGGAAAAGCCTGGAACCTATTCCGGCTGCGAGAACTCGGCCTTTCCGTGCCTCCGTGGTTTGTCCTCAGAACGGCTGTGTTCGACACTTTCTTGCGATCACAGAGAGCCACAATCGGAAAGATCCTTGGCAATGTAAAGCTTGAGGATCCGGCTGCGATTGAGAGCTTGTCGTTGCGGCTACGTAACCTGATCCTGGCACAGCCCTGTGATGCGCTTTTGCGTGACCTCGTTTGCCCGATTTGGCAAAAATGCGCCGAACGCGCGCTTTTTTCGGTCCGTTCATCCGTTCTCGGAGAGGATTCCGATACCGACTCGTTTGCAGGCCAGATGGATACATTCTTAAACGTCCCGGCGGCGCACGTTGTGGAGGCCGTCAAGAATGTCTGGGCCTCGGCCTTTTCTTCCAGAACACTGGTTTACAGAAAGCGCAAAGGGATCAGCCTCGCCAGGATTTCGACCGCCGTGATCATTCAGGAGATGGTGCAATCCGCGCAGTCAGGAGTCCTCTTCACCAGGGAACCGGAAAGCGGTGCGCGGCGGTGTGTCGTCTCTGCCGGTTTCGGCCTCGGCGAGGGTGTCGTTGCCGACGAAATCGAAACCGATACCTACCGAATCTTCTGGAATTCCAACGAAATTGTTAAGGCTGTCCCCGTCAAAGAACGGCGAGTGGTCCGCAATACAGTCTCCTTGCGGGGTGGCAATCGTACGGAAGCCGTTCCGGCAGAGATCAAGTGCCAGCAAGTTTTGACGGATAGCCAGATTCTTGAACTCAGAGATATGGGGATCAAGCTAGAAGAGTCCTTTGGGACGCCGCAAGATATTGAGTGGGCTTTCGACGATTCGGGAAAGCTCTTTTTCCTGCAGGCGCGACCCATCGTGTTTCCCGAAAGGCAGGTGGCGGATCCCACGGTCCGCATCTGGGATAATTCAAACGTCATTGAGAGCTATCCAGATCTAACCCTGCCTCTCACCTTCAGCTTCGTGCGCAAGGGTTATGAAACCAGCTTCCGACCATTCGCTCGAAGTCTGGCGTTAGGGTTCTTCCCTTTCAACAACCCTATCCGAGACCGGCTTCATATTTTCAATAACATGATCGGTCTGCTGCAGGGGCGTGTCTACTACAATCTCCTGTGCTGGTACGAAATGCTGTCTTTTCTCCCTGGCTTCGAGAGGCGGAAAGCCTCCTGGGACCAGATGATTGGGATTACCCGTAAAATAACAGTTCCGGAGGTTCGACTCTCGCGCTTTAATAGATGGGGCGCGCGCGTGGTGGCGCTCTGCAAGCTCCTGACCGTGAGGCGCACTGCGAGAAAATTTTCCAGTCATTTTGACTCCGTCTACAACCGCTTAAGCCAGCTGGACCTTTCCAACGCGTCGGAACATCAGTTGATTGACATCTATGAATCCGCGACCACGAAACTCGGCCCAAAGTGGTATCTAACGTTGGACAACGACTTCTGCGCCATGACCTATTACGACTGGCTGAAGCGGCTCTGCAATCTCTGGGGGCTTGCCCAGGCCAACATCGAGAATGACCTCCTGTGTGGAGAGCAGGGGGTCGAAAGTGTGGCGCCCGTTCATTCTGTCGTTCGTCTGGCCGAATCCATCCGCAGGTATCCTATCTACCATGAGCTGTTTCGCGGCGAGAAAGATGAGATCATTTGGCAACAAATAAAACAGGAGCCGCTTTATGGCAAGCTACGGGAAGCGATGGAATCCCATCTCAAAGCCTTCGGCGACCGCGGCCTGGAGGAACTGAAACTCGATCGTCCCAGCCTGCGAGATAAACCTGAACTGCTCATCGGGTTGATCAAAAACCATGTCGCGCTCGGCACCTCCGTCGAGGCAATGGAGCGCCGCGAACAGAAAATCCGCCGGAAGGCAGAAACGCTGGTGCGCCAGCAACTGAAAAATCCTCTCAAGCGCACGGTGTTCAGGTTCGTGCTCCGCAATGCCCGCCGCGCGATTGCCAACCGGGAGAATATGCGCTTCGCCAGAAGCCGGCTATTTGGTTTTACCAGAACTCTTTTTCACCGGATGGGCGATCTTTTTGCGCAGAAGGGATTGCTCGCTTCCGGCGCCGATATTCATTACCTCGCCATCGACGAGATTTTTGGTTTTGTCCAGGGAACAGCGATAAGCCAAAACCTGAAAGCGCTCGTGGAGATGAGGCGGGCGGAATACGCGGCCTTTGCCCAAGCCAATCTCCCGGAGCGCTTCGAGACGACCGGGATCCCCTGTTTGAATCGCTTCGAGGGCGGCGAGCGGTCTGCCGAGCCATGCAACACCGCACGCGGTATCGGCTGTTCTTCAGGCGTCGCGTATGGGACAGCGAGAGTCGTTCTCGATCCTCACTCCAACGTCAAGAACGGCGATCACATTCTGGTTGCCAGATCAACGGATCCCGGCTGGGTTTTTTTAATGATTTCTTCCAAAGGGATCGTCGTGGAGAGAGGGAGCGTGTTATCGCACACCGCCATCATCGGCCGCGAGCTGGGAATTCCAACTATCGTCGGCGTCAAGGACGCGACCACGTTGATTCCCGAAGGGGCGGCCCTCGCCATCAATGGAAGCACCGGAGAAGTTCAATGGAAATCCAGCAGTTCACCTTTGACCGATCTCTAACCCAGGCATTCCTGCGTTTTAGCTACGACCTGTATCGGGCAGATAACCATTGGATGCCTCCCTCCGAAAACGAGCTGATCACCCAGTTCTCACCACAGTTTTGCTTTTACCGTTCCCCGGGCAATCGTCACGCGCATTTCCTTGCCACCGACGGGACGAAAGTGCTGGGGCGCGCCTCCGCCATGGTCAATAGCGGATTGAAGGATAAGAACGGACAGCCGGTAGCCACCGTCGGTTTCTTTGAGTGTTTGAATGACTATTCCATCGCGGAGGAACTGTTCGATTCAGCGATGCAATGGCTGTCCGACCTGGGCATCCGGCGGGTTTGGGGTCCGATGAACTTTGACATCTGGCATGGCTATCGACTCATGGTTCGCGGGTTTGACCAGAAACCGTTCTACGGCGAGCCTTACAACAAGCCCTACTACCCGGAATTCTTCGAGCGCTATGGCTTCACGCCAAGGCGGCACTGGAATTCCGTTGAGATAGCCGGACGTGAGACTCTCGAAGAACTTGCCAAACCCGGGAGAGCGCTTTACCGATCGCTTACCGAGCAGGGATACCGCTTCGCAGCCTTCGATCCAGCGCGGATTCGCGAGGAGCTTCAGAAATTGCACTCCGTCCTGAGCCGATCGTTCTCGGAGTTCTTAGGATACACCCCGATTTCCTCCGCCGAATTTGAGCGGTTGTTTTTTCCAATGTGCCGCGCGACCCGTCCCAACCTGTTCCTTTTCGCTTATGACCCATCGGATCGCCTGTGCGGCTTCGCGGCTGGAATCCTAGACCTATCCGATGCCATACGAGCCATGCATGGACAAAGTGGCTTTATTGCTAAAGCGCGGTTCTGGTACCGCCGCCGAGCGGTTGACCGGGTCATGTTTCATCTGATCGGAAAGACTCCGGAAGAGAGCGGAAAAAGAAACGGGTTGGGCAGGATGCTCTTTTCTTGCGTCCTTCAAGCGATCCTGGCCGACGGTTACCGGACGGTTATTGGCACGCTAATGTCCAAAGATAACCCATCACGCAGGCTTCTTGACGGGCTGGCCGAAGACGACCGCCGGCAATACACCCTCTATGAGTGGAAACGATGAAAACGATCTTGTCGATTCGCTACTACGACCGCAAGAGCGGAAACATGATGAAGGAACCGATCTACGCGGCTAAATTCCTTTGCTGGTCTTACAACACGCGAGCAGGAAGGCTTTTCACCGATTTCTTCTTTCGACACAAGTTCGTTTCCCAGTTTTATGGCCGGCTGCACCAGCAAAGCTGGAGCAAAAGAAGAATCAAAGCCTTTGCGGACGCTACTGGCGTGAATCTTAAGGACTGCCTCAGGCCTCTCGATAGCTTCACAAGTTTCAATGACTTCTTCACCCGTGAAATCGATCTGTCCAGGCGACCCATCGACCCTGAGCCTAAGGTCTGTACAAGTCCGGCGGACGGCAAGGTCCTTGCTTTTCCGATAATCGACGGCAAGAGATCGTTCCGCATTAAACGGAGCATATTTAATTTACGCCAGTTTCTTGACAACGATGCTCTCGCCGAGAAATACGAGGGAGGCTCGCTGATAATCATCCGGCTTCACTTATCCGATTACCATCATTTTCATTTTCCCGATTCGGGTGTGCCCGGCGACTCCGTCCCTATTCCCGGGAAACTATACGCGGTTAGTCCCTACTCCCTACGCAGGCTGGTTCCCTTTTACACGGAGAACTATCGCATGCTTACCCTCCTTGCGTCGGACCATTTTGGCCTGATCGCCATGGCTGAAATCGGGGCTTTCACCGTCGGGTCTATTCGACAGCTTTATCAGCGCCGCGTGCGCGTAGCCAAGGGCGCGAAGAAAGGTTTTTTCGAGCTGGGCGGCTCCACCGTGGCGCTTTTGTTCGAACCGGGGGCGATTCGTCTGGACGAAGACCTTTGCGCCAGAACTGCCGCGGACCTGGAGACCTACGTCCGGTTGGGTGAATCGATAGGCAGGGCTTAGAAAGGAGCCGGAGATGTCCAAGACAATTTACTTTTGCGACCGACCAACCAAAGTCGCGCTTGTGGAAATCAAGGACCTTTCCGCGGAAAAGCGACAAGCGATCCGTGATCTCCACCGTGTGGAGGATTGGCGCAATGTCCGCGCCCTGCTCTTTTTCGCTATCTATGCGGCTGGCGCGTGGGCCGCATGGATGGCGGATCACCTTATCATCCAGGTTATCGGCTCCTTGGGTATCGTCTGTGCCATGGTCGGCTTGACCGTCCTGCTCCACGAGGCGAGCCATGGGCTGCTACTCAAGAGGCCTGTCCTCAATGATCTTCTCGGATTCTTGTGCGGCTTGCCAGTCTTGCTTCCAGTATCCGCGTTCCGGACGAATCACAAGGGCCACCATGCCCGGCGCAGCTCAAGGGCAACTCCGGACGATGTCGCTTTCCCTCGTCTGGAAAAGGCGCGCTCGGGATTGGGCTATTTTCTCGCTTTTCTGGCGAAAGCCTTTGCCTTCATCACGGTCCTGCCCGCGAGTTCCGTCATAAAAGCGGACTGGAAAACGAGATTTCAGACAATCTCTGAATACAGTTTTGTGATTACCGTGTACGCGCTCCTCTTTCGCTTCTTCCCTTTTGCAGGGATGTGGAAGTTATGGCTGCTCCCCTTGCTTATTGGCGCTTTTCTCACGCAGGTGCGAGCTATTGCTGAGCACGGGTTAACGACACGGGGCAATGTCTTCACAGCCACGCGGACTGTTGTGAGCAACCGGGTGGTTTCATTCATGATGTGCAACATCAACTATCATTTGGAGCACCACCTCTTTCCGGGTGTCCCCTGGTACAATCTTCCCAAAGTTCACGAGCTGTTGCAGGACGAGTGCCGGCGGGCCGGGTCTTCAACGTACCGATCCTACACGGAGTTTTTTCTAGACTTCTTCAAAGCCATAAGCGCGGGACTCATTCCGAATGCGCGACTACTGTCCGTAGATGCGCGCCGAGCTCTTAGCCATTAAACAAAGAGCCAAGCTCTATGACCGACATCCGTTATGCCCAATGCTGGGAAGACCCGGCGACTCTGACGGAGGGGTTAGAAGTCACCCCTAAAGACGATGTCGTCTCGATCGGCTCGGGAGGGGATAATAGCTTCGCTCTACTCCTCAGCAGGCCGCGCTCCCTCACGATTGTTGACATGAACCCCGCGCAGCTCTTCCTGGTCGAGCTGAAAATGCGCGCCATCCAGAAGCTCGACTACTGTGATTTCATTTCTTTTGTGGGCGCTCGTCCCTGTCCTGCCAGGAATCGGCTTTACCGCTTCCTCCGGTCGTCCCTGAGCGAATCAGCGCGGCGATACTGGGATGGGCACGCCGAAGCGATTCTCAAAGGCGTCATTCACTGTGGCAAGTTTGAAAAGTACTTCGCGCTCTTCCGAACGATCATCTTGCCTCTCGTCCACTCGCGAAAAGTCGTCGAACAATTCATGGCCCTCTCTTCTCTGAATGACCAAAGAACCTTTTATGACGAGGTCTGGAACAACCTACGGTGGCGCTCGCTGTTCCATGTTTTTTTCGGTCGGTTTCTGCTGGGCCATCTCGGGCGCGATCCTTCATGCTTTGATCATGTCAGCGTCGATTCCGTCGCGGAAGAACTTCTCAGGCGGACACGCCGCGGGGCAACTGAGATACCGATTGGAACGAATTTCTTCATCGAGTATATCCTCACGGGTCGCTACCAACTCTTGGAAAATGCGCATCCTTATCTTAACGAATCCAATTTTTGCCTCCTGCAGGATTCGGTGTCCAAAGTGCGCCTCATTGAAGGGAATCTCGCTGAGTATCTGAAAAGGACACAGCCAGGATCCGTTTCCAAGTTCAATCTTTCCGATATCTTCGAATACATGTCCCAAGAGTCTTTTGAGCAGACGCTTGATCAAATCGTCCACGCTTCCAGCAGTCCGGCGAGACTGGCGTATTGGACCCTTTTTGTACCGCGCTGTGTTCCAACGGTGCTGTCCCGGCGAGCGGTTTCCTCCCGAGCAGCAACGAACTTATATGACCTGACTCGCACGTTTTTCTACGGCAGCTTCAACTTGTGGAACATCAATTATAATAAACTGCGTTGCAGAGTGGGAGTGTTTTCAGAGAATACAGAAAGATTCTCCGAGTCGCGGCAAAGGGAACCCTGGATCTGTACGCAGGAGTCCATCGGTCAACCGATAAGAAAACCTCGGACCGCATAGAGGTTGTTTCCAGCGGGCATTAAGAGCCCTCCCCCTCATTTTCCCGAAACCGACCACTACGACTTTGTATTGACAGATTTTAGGCTGAGGTGATAGAGTACGCCTCGCTTCCGGAGTTATGAAATCAGCTCGAACTAAAAGTACAGAATGGAGAAAAAGCCATGATTTATCGAATCAGCTTAAGCTTTCTTGGGTTTTTCTTTTCTACGTCTATCGCCCTGATAGGTTGTTCTTCCCAGGCGACGACCAAGTCAGAGACACCCGCCACCCGATCGACTTCGGCAGCGGCTAAAGACGCTCTCACCAAAGGTCGGGCCAGCGGGGGCAAGGTCCAAACCGCCGCGACCCCCAAATCAAGTTTAGAAGCCAAGCGCCGCGGTGAATCGACAGCGACTGCTGCGTCAAGTCCTCTGAAGGAAGTCTATTTTGATTATGACCGTTACGATCTGACGGCAGGCGCACGGGCGACGCTTAAGGCCAACGCCGACTGGCTGAAGGCGAATCCTTCAGTTCGGGTGGAGATTGAAGGTCATTGCGATGAGCGGGGAACTAACGAGTACAATCTCGCGCTTGGAGCAAAGCGCGCTCAGGCGGCCAAAGATTATCTCGTAACGTTAGGAATTTCCGCTAACAGACTGTCGACCAAGAGCTTTGGTGAGGAGCTTCCAGCCTGCAGGGAACAGACAGAAGGGTGCTGGCAAAAGAACCGTCGCGACAAATTCGCCGTCATCCCCGCGAAGCCGGGAGTCTAAGGCTCGGCGTGAGGTACAAGTATATAGCCCAAATTATTTCCGCAAGGGGGATCCTCAGGCCTGAATCTCCAGGCGGTCAGCCTCTGCCTCGAGGACAATGCCGGCCAGTTCTGTTCCATTTCTGGCCCGGGTTCCCTTATTTCGATTTCAGTCTCCTACTTAAAAGATCTTAGTCCGTAGTTCTAGAACCGGTGAGTCATAAGCCGGCAAACATCGTGGGAAAAAGTTGGCTCTTCTTGATTGTTATCATCGGTCTTACGGGACACGCCTTTGCTGCGCCAGTTGTCGAGGAGCGCATTCCGGATTTAGGCCGCTTTGAATTTCGAAAACCAGATAAGGGCATGGAAGGGGTGATCATCGGCGCCTCTCATGGCGAGACGGACCGAAAATCGGACCGACTCGCCCGGGCGGTCAGCGATCAGACAGGTGCGGGTCTGGTTGTCGCCTATGGGTTTAAATCCAAACGCCTGAGTGTAACCCAGCCAGTTGCCGGGCTGACCTTTCGGCGCATGTCCGCGCGCGCGCCGTTAGACAGAGGAAGCGTGTTCAGAGAATATAGAAAGATCGTTGTCGATACGGCGAATGGAGAACTGGATTTTTACGTAGGTCTTCACCACGCCAGAGAGAACCCCGCGGACACCATTGATGTCGCGACGGCTGGCTTAACCTTCGAGCAAGCTCAATTTTTGAAGGACGTTTATATCCGGACTCGGGACCGATTTTTGGTTGATGAGGCCATACCCAAACTCGGAATGGCACTGGACCCGTTGGACCAAATTTCCTGGAAAGTCTGGGGCGTTAAGCACCATGGTGTACTCCTCATCGCCAAAACGGGCCTGAACCTTCGAATCCCGGATCTTTTTCTCTCGCCGAGAGGCGAAGAGCTTTACGCGAAAATATTTTCTCTCTGGATCAAAGAAGCAATCCGTTTATTTAAGACAAACCCGTTGGGATTGCCTCGAATGCAGGTAAAACTTGTAAATCTCGGAAGGTTTGAGTTGATTCAGTCCCGGGAGCGGCTTTCAGGTATCGTCCTGGGAGCACCTCACGGGACGTATGACGAACACACCGCAGAGTTGGTGAAGCGCATCGGGTACTTAACAGGGATGGCGACAGTCATTGCCAAGGGGTTCACACCCACCGAGACAGGAGGCCTGCGCATCAACGTTAACCGACCGACTGAAAAGAGCCCATATTCGGACAGCCGGGAGCTTCATAGCCAGCGGGCCGAGCAGACCTATGCCGCTTTCAGGGATCTCGTTTTTAAGGCTGCATCGGGCAACTTGAACCTTTACATTGACGTTCACCAATATAGCACTGAGAATAGAATCCAGGTCGCCACGGTTGGTATTTCCCGGCAAGAAGCCGGAAGGATCAAGAAACTCTACTATGAGATTCGCAACGGGCATCTGAACCGCCAGGCGGGTATCGAGGCGGCGGACCTCGTTATAGAACCGGTCGATCAAATCGAAATTCCCGCCTGGGCTGCAAAGGCCGAGGGCATTCTGAGCCTGGCCAAAAAAAGCCTTCACTTTGAGCTGCCGTACCAGGAGGTCCTTGCCACACCCAAGGCGCGCGACGCTTACGCCCGCATACTTGCAATCCTCCTGAAGGGTGCTAGTCGGTTTATTCGAGATTAAAGGCTCCCCTTTAAACGCGATCGCTAGCGTGTATTTAGGCCACGATTTTTCCTCCCATCCGTCTAGAAACCTCATGTTGCTTTCGCTCAAATTTTCCTCTTGACAAGGGTCGCCGGTTACAGTATAGGGCTTAAGTCGTATAGAGACTACATCGAAAGTCCTAACAACAATAGAAATGGAGGGGTAAAAATGAAGACTCTGCTCTCGTTAACAGGCATGGCGCTGCTTTCAGTGCTCGTGGCCCTTTCCTCATGTGCCGTCCAGGAGGAAAAGGTGGCATCAAAACCGCCTGCGGTGGCGGAAGCGAAAAAAGCGGCACCGGAAAAAGCAAAGGAGGTCAAGGTCAAGCCGGTCAAGGCCTCTGGAGATGTCGGGTTGCTCGATCTGGAGAAAAATTATCTCATCCTGGTGACCAAGGAAGGCAAACTGATAACGGCAGACTTTAACCAGAAAACGAAGGTCCAGCAGCTTGTGCCTGAAAAAGCCAAAATGAGCGACCTCAACCTCGGGCAAAGTGCCACCGTCACGTACGTGACCAAAGGTGATAAGAAAATTGCCCAGTCTGTGGAATATGTAACGAAGGCCAAAAAAGGGGAATAAGAGCTACTAAATAAGAGCTACTAAATAAGAGCTACTAAAAGGGAGACTACCATGCGAAAAACTGTCACGATAATTTATGCTGTCACTTTGTCGTTCTTGCTTGCATCACCGCTGCTGGCGCAAGAGAAGAAAAAGGCCAAGGCGGAAAAAGTGTCGGGGGACGTTGGTCTTCTCGATACGGAAAAGAACTACATGATTGTCGTTACAAAAGAGGGGAAACTGATAACCCTCGATTACAACGACAAAACCAAGGTGACCAAGTTCGTGCCGAAGAAAGCGAAAATGAGCGACATCAACCTTGGACAGGCCGCGACGATCAGCTACAAGAAGGCCGGTGACAAAAACATCATTGATTCCCTTGACGTGAAGGTCAAAGCGAAAAAAGGCGACTGATTTTTTCCTCCTGCCTGTTGTTTCATCATCCCCGCTCAAGCATTCCCGGCCCGCTTCTCTGGTCCAGAGGACGGGCCGGGGTGTTTTTGGGAATTGTAAAACTAATCTTCGCGCCCTTTCCTAATGAGGTTTCTAACAAAAACTCGCCCCCGAGTCTTTTAACTCTTTCCTCCATAGTGGTCAGTCCGTACCCACCCTCTTCTCTTTTTCCATCACGGTCAAACCCGACTCCGTTGTCCGTTACTGACCCCACAATTTCCGTACGTGATCCCCTGAGCTGAATTTCAGCCACGGAACCGCGCGAGTGCCGCGCAATATTCCTGATCCCCTCCGCGAGAATAAGAAAAATCTCCTGTTCGACTTCCGGAAAAAAATTGAGATCTTCCGGATTGGTTTCAAAGACAACTTTCATTCCCAACCCGTCACGCAGAAAAGCGATCTCCTCCTTAAGCTTTTCGACCAGAGTTCCCGGTATCCAGGACTGAACATCTTTGCCGGCCAAAAACTGCCGGATCTCCTTCATCGATCCCCTACTCACCTCCTCCATGAGCTCTAGCTCCCGGGCAAGCTCCGTTGGACTACTCATCAGGTGCCTGCGGCAGGTTTCCAGATGAAGCGTCAGGCTTCCCAGCACCTGAAGCAACCGGTCGTGCAGCTCTCGGGCAATTCTCCGTCTTTCTTCTCGGGCCGCTGCTTCCCCGGCCGTCCGGTAAAGCGCAATGAGTCTTTCGTTTTGGTTCCTCTCAAATTCGCTGATAAACCCAAAGATGTAAGCCAGTACGAGCAGGTAAATACTGCGGATGATGAACGTATCAATGGCGAGAGGATTCTCCCAGATCGGAGAGAAACGGATGAACCCGTAAAGAACGACACCGATCAGGGCGACCGACACTCCACCTTTGATGCCGTATCTGGAGCCGGCCGTGATGACCGGAAACAGATAATACACAAAGAAAGGCGTTCGCGAGCCGCCCGTAGAAAAAACCACCAAAGAGATCCACGGAAGATCCAGGCAGGTTGTGATCAGGCCGAATTTCCTCGAAACGATCCTGGCCCTCCGAACGAAATAGACGACGAGCAGGCTATAAAGAAAAAAAATGAAAAGTGACAGGTGCGACAGAAGCGGGAATTTTGCTGCCCGGGCCGGATTCAGTTGGATGACCAGAATAGCGGCGATGGAGAAGCCGAGTCTCACCCATGCCAGCATCCTTTCCTTCTGCAGCAACCATTGATCTTCCGGGGTCATGTCCGTGCCCGAATTCTCTCGACTCGGGGTAACCGATGCTGTTTTCCTTCCTTCATCCAACCCCACCTTTCCCTCTCCCGGAATTCGAAGGCGCAGGCTCCGTCTGCCGGTTCATGATCAGCAACGCGGCCTTGAAGCGGTTGTTAACTTTGAGCTTGTCAAAAATATTTGTCAGATGTGTTTTTACAGTCTTCTCACTAATGAATATTTTTTTCCCTATCTCCTCATTCGTCAGCCCTTCCGCGACGAGCCGCAAAATCTCCAACTCGCGTCTGGTCAAATTTTTAACGGCATCGTTCGCCGACTGCTCGTCGGAACTGACGGATCGGGACTGAACAATCTCTTCAAAGACATCGGCCGATGACATCTCTTTATCGACCCAAAAGCCACCGTTGTGAACGGCCTTGATCGCCTGCAGCAGCACTGCTAAGGAGACGCCCTTGAGCACATATCCCTTCGCGCCTCCCTTAGCAGCATTGAAGATATTTTCGTCCTCAGAAAAAGCCGTAAGGATCAAAACTCGAGTTGCGGGACTCCTTTCGCTAACCTCGAGAAGAGTTTGCACCACATCCCCTTTGGGCATCTTAAGGTCCAGCAGCAGCACATCCGGCTTGGTCCGCTCCGCTATCTTCGCCACCTCGTCTCCCCGCGAAGCCTCGCCGATCACCAGAATATCTTTTTCGAGAGAGAGAATGCGCCTCAGCCCCTCGCGGAAAAGGGCATGGTCATCTGCTATTACGACCTTAATGGGATTCATAGGTCTCTTGGCCCCGTCAAGACCGTAAAATACATCAAAACCGGCCTGAAGCCAACGCCGAAATATGCCCAGGTATTCGGATTCCAGTCTTTGGTCTGCTTTACCTACGACTCTAGTCTTAAATATTCCAATTTACGGCTCGCTTCGACAAAAAAAATCCTACCTAAAGCGTATTGTGATGGCGGACTCCTCGATATAGTTTGAGCGTCACGCCTGCTTCTTATGAATGAGGCAAAGTTTCAAAGATAGGGAGGTACCATGAAAAGTTTGCTTTCAATAACCACAGTCGTTTTGCTCTATATGCTTTTTGCGCTTTCCTCGTGCGCCGTTCAGGAGGAAAAGGCGGTCGCACCGGCGGCCCCAGCCGTAGCCAAGGCGCCTCCGGCTGAAAAGAAAGCTCCCGCGGAAAAAGCGGAGGCAAAGGCAAAACCCATCAAGGCCAAAGGGGATGTGGGGCTTCTGGATTTAGAAAAGAATTACATGATTCTTGTCACCAAAGAAGGCAAACTCATCACCTTGGATTTCACTCAGAAAACAAAAGCGACCCAAATTACGCCAACCGCTTCCAAAGTGGAGGATATAGGCTTGGGCTCTGCGGCAACTGTGGAATACCAGAGCAAAGGCGAGAAGAAAATCGCGACCAAGGTCGAATATAAAGCGGCAAAAGGCGGAGATTGACACCGGCCTAATTTAATTCAAGTCGAAAAGGAATCTAGAATCAGGAGGAAAGAAATACAATGAGAACCAGGTTGAGTTTTTGCGGCGCGTTTTCCGTCCTACTGGCGATTTTCCTGGCTACCCCGTTAATGGCGCAAGAGAAAAAGGCTGAAAAGAAGAAAGCTGAGAAAGTCGCCGGTGACGTGGGACTTCTCGATCTGGAAAAGAACTACATGATTGTGGTCACCAAAGAGGGAAAGCTGATCACGTTGGATTTTGATAAGAAGACCAAGGTGACGGTACTCAAGCAAGACCCCGCCAAAATGAGCGACATTGGTCTCGGCTCTTCGGCGTCAGTGGTGTACACGGAAAAAGGCGATAAGAAAACCCTAAGCAGCATTGAGTTCATTGCTGCCAAAGGCGGCGATTGATCTCGCAGATCTCTGTGCAGGTTCAGGCTTCGATCCTCTCGAAGCCTGAACCTCCTCGTGTGGTCCCACGATCGACCACTGACTCTAATTCTCTTTTCGCCCTCCTGCCATTTCGTTCTTGGCTGTCACTCAGGTCTTTGTAGCTTTGATCTCTCGTCCTGGGCCGCCGAACTTGCCTCCCGAGAGCTTTCTCATCTATATTCGGCGAGAGCACTGGGGCGCCGAAAATTATGACCGAGACCGAGTTCATTGCGCAGGAAGGTCCAAAAGCGTTTATTAGGCTTTGGAAAAGGGTCATCCTGGATCCGCAGGCGTTCTTTCGGGAAATGCCGTCGTCCGGAGGGTTCGAGAATCCGCTGATCTTTCTCGGAGTCTGCGCCCTGATCTACCTGTTTCTCAAGCTAACCGTCAGCGGATGGGTGGAAGCGATCAACGCCCTTTTCTTGATTTGTCTGACTTATGTTTTTGGTCCCGGCATCCTGATGCTGGGTTCTCAATTTCTATTTCGGGGCGAAGGGGATTATGAGGGAACTCTGCGCGTCTGCGCATACGCCGGAGCGTGTCTTACACTCGCCTGGGTGCCCGCTCTGGGTATTTTCGGCTATGTCTACGGTTTTTATCTAGTTTTCCTCGGCACAGGGAAGGTTCATCAACTGGACACGACCAGGTCCGCCATCGCAACGCTCCTTGCGATTTTGGGGACCGCGGCCATTCTGCTTTTTGTGCTGGGGGAAGGGCGAATCCGCCGCCCTATTTTATAGCCTAAAACTCTTCTTCTATATCCGTGATGGCGAGCTTGCGGTAGCCACGCTCCTCTTCAAATTTCTTTTGGATCTTGCTCTCCCTTTCCATATCCTCCTGGCACTTGACACAAAGTCGTGTAAAGGGCAGGACTTTCAAACGTCCCAGGCGGATTTCTCCCTCGCAATTTTCGCCGCCGCCTTCGCACATCCCGTAAGTCTTGTCTTTAATCCGCTGCAGAGCTTCTTCGATCGCTGTCAGTTTGTCACGTTCACGGGCATTCAGGAGAAAATTGATTTCGCGATCCCTTTCATGGCTGGCGAGATCATAGGTGTCCCGCCCCTCGTCCTTGCTCCCTTCCGTCTCTTCCCGAACCCGTTCCTGAATTTCCCGGAGGAGCTGATTCTTCATCTCCAAGAGCGTCTCTTCGGCCTTTTTTAGGAATTCTTTTCTCACCTTAGTTTCCTTGCTGGGTCCAAAATTTAGGCGTTTAGTATGGCACCAATCAAATCATAGTCAAGAGCCTCAGTTATTCTC
>JACQUW010000268.1 GCA_016210115.1 Deltaproteobacteria bacterium
GCCACACTCCAGGCCGACGAGCGTAAGGTGAGGGGCGAATCCTCGATTCGCGAGAAATTGCAGATGGCAGATCTCAGATTTCAAATTTGCCATTTGAGATTTGCAATTTGCGATCCCGTAGGGCTTGGCCGCGGCCCGGAACCTTGCGCCCGGAGGCTGCGCCACCCTTCGACCCAAGCTCAGGGCATGCTTTCGGGGAATCTCGCTAACTAAACAGCTCCTTCTTCCACTTCGCGAACAACGCTTGCTTCTCCTCCGCGGTTATTTCCGCGGCGGGAGGGAAATCCTTCATCCACTCAAAAGGCCGGCATGCGTCGATGATCATGCGCGAGCTAAAGCCCTTGCTCTGTTTGGGAATCACCGGGTCCAGCGGGCCGCTCCAGCAACGACGGATGATCTCCACAGCCTGGACCGGGTCCGCGCGCGTGCACATGGCCCAGAGCACGTCATGGATGTCGTAGGCGTCAATGTCGTCATCGACCACCACCACGTATCTTCCGAGATAAGCCCCGCCCTGGCACTGGCTCGCAATGAGCGCGGCCTGCCGTGCGTGTCCGGGATAACGCTGCCGGATCGCGAGCACCGTCAGGAAACGGCGGAAATAACTCGCCACAGCTTTTACGTCCGGAACGCCCGCCTTCTCAACCTGATCTCGGATGTAAGCGGCCCGGATAAGCTCATAGCATTGCTCCGCGCGGCCTGTGGGTCGGTACTCCGGAGATGCCGTGATGATCGGGTCGTTTCTGTGATATAGCCGGCGGACTTTAATCAATGGCTCGAGCTTTTCCCCGCTCGCGTAGTAACCGGTCCACTCGCTAAATGGACCTTCCTCTTTGCCCTGGTCGGGAAGGATCTCCGCTTCCACCGCGATTTCCGCGTGGGCCGGTATGGGAAGACCGGTGTATTCGCCCATTATGACTTCAACCGGCTCTCCCTTGATTCCGCCGGCGGAGTCCAGCTCGGACTGGCCGTAGGGTTCGGGGCGGGAGGCGATCATGTGCAGCAGAGGATCGATGCCGAAGCACGCCACGACCGGGCAAGGTTTCCCCATCTCGAAGTATTTTGTGCGGTGCATCCTGCCGTGCTTTCCCGGAGAGATCGACATGCCCATCGTGTTTCGGTCATGGACCATGACACGGTAGCAGCCTGTGTTGACCCAGCCCTCTTCCGGATCGCGGGTAATAACGATATGACCTGTTCCTATGTATCGCCCGCCGTCTCTTCTGTGCCAGAACGGGACAGGAAATTTGAGGAGATCGATCTCGTCTCCCTCGTAAACGTTCTCCAGGATCGGACCTGACGAAACCGTGACCGGCGGAATGGAAGGGCGCGTGGCCAGGCGCTCTCGCCAGGACTGGATGAATCCATCGCGGCTGATGTTCGTCGGAAGATTGCTTGTGAGCGCGGAGCGGCGCAGGGTTTCGAAAAATCCCACCAGGATTCTATAGCCCGGCGGGTAGTCTTTGATCCGGTCGAAGAGAAGGGCCGGGCTTCCCTCTTTGTGCTTGGAGGCCAATACGGCGAGGGCGCCGATCTCCAGGTTCCAGTCAGCTCCTTCGATTACTTTGAGCTCACCCATCTCGTCGACCTTCTGGATCCATTCCCTTACGTCCTTGTAGCTCATGAATGGGCCTCTTTTATCCGTGATTTTTTGGCACTCCGTCTTATAAAACTTGCCCGGATTCGTTACAAGCAGGAAACTGTATTGTGCAATTTCCTGATGGCCCGGCCCGAGATCAAGTCGGGCGCTGCGCTCAAGGGGAAGAAAGTCGGTGTCAGCTCGTTTGGAGCGACCGGCGATCTGGCGACGAGAGTCGCCCTTCAATCCCTGGGATTGGATCCGAATCGGGATGTAACCATCGGGACATCTTTGTTTTCCTTCATTGCTACGGCTCTTCCCTCATGGTAAGGAACCCTTGTTGAATTTGATAGGGAGAGCCTATGGAGGGTAGTTCTTTTTTCCAGCGACTCAAGAAAGGCCTCGCAAAGACCCGCGACGGTTGGATACGCAAGCTTGAGGGAGTCCTGCAGGGTGAACAATGGGGTGAACAAACGATTGAGGCGATGGAGGAGATCTTGATCGGCGCCGATGTCGGCGTCCAGGCGACTGAGAAGCTCATCCAGAAGATCCGTGAAGGATCGCCGAAAGACGAATGGGGCGTTCCCATGGGCCCTTCCCTTTACCTGCAGAAGTTGCTTCTGGACATGCTCAAGAGTCCTCAAACAAAAGATGAGCGACCCCGTCTCTCTGAAATTCCATGGATCGTTCTGTTCCTCGGCGTCAACGGCGTCGGAAAAACGACCACGATCGGCAAGATGGCCGCCGCTTATCGGGCGGAGGGGAAAAAAGTTTCGCTCGTCGCAGCGGACACGTTTCGCGCCGGGGCCATAGAGCAGCTTGAGGCGTGGGGAAACAAAGCTGGAGTTGAGGTCATCAAACATCGGGCTGGAGCGGATCCCTCCGCTGTGGTTTTTGACGCTCTTCACGCGGCGAAAAAGCGCGGCACGGATCTGGTTCTAATTGACACCGCGGGCCGGCTTCACACCAAAATCCATCTGGTGGAGGAACTTAAGAAAATCCGGAGGATCGCCGCCCGAGAGCAGCCGGGATCGCCTCACGAAACGCTTCTGGTACTGGATGCCACGACGGGCCAAAATGGTTTTCTCCAGGCCAAGGTTTTCAAAGAAGCCGTAGATATAACCGGCATCATCCTCACAAAGCTGGACGGCACGGCCAAAGGCGGCATCGTCATCGCGATCCAGGAGGAGTTGGGAATTCCGGTGCAATATATCGGCGTCGGCGAAGAGGTCGAGGATCTACAACCCTTTGATCCCGCCCGATTCGTCCAGGCGCTCTTTGACCGAAACTAATGAGTTCGCAACTGCGAGAGCTCTTGCGCCTCACCCACCGCTCGTTCGTGAGTACTTTGCTCGCTGGGCTGCTGAAATCCTCAAAATAGGCGCGGTTATGCCAAACAAGATTTTGTTGGTGGATGACGAGCCGTTCAACCTGGACCTTTTGGAGCAGGAATTGGCGGATCGAGGATACTCGATTGAGACGGCCGCGGACGGCGGTCAGGCCCTGAGCAAGATGGAATCCTTCCAGCCGGATCTTATCCTTTTGGATTATCAAATGCCGGACATGAACGGAGTCGACGTCTTGAGAGAGATCCGTCGCCGGGGAAGCGACGTCCCGATCATCATGATTACCGCCTACGGCACAATTGAGCGAGCCGTGCAGGCGATGAGAGAAGGCGCTTATGATTTTATCACCAAGCCCTTTGAACCCGACCATCTCGCTCTCGTCGTGCAGAAGGCATTGGAGCGACAAAACCTCAAACGAGAGGTGGAAATCCTTTCCGAAGAGGTGAGCGAGAAGTATCAGCTGGTTGCGGCCGTTAGCCCGAGGATGCTTCAAGCCGTGGAGTTGGCAAAGAAGGCCGCGAACAGCAAGGCGACGGTTCTGCTCCTCGGCGAAAGCGGCACCGGAAAAGAACTTTTCGCGCGGGCGATGCACAAGTGGAGCGACCGGAAGAGCAATCCGTTTATCACAATCAACTGTGTCGGCCTGTCAAAAGAACTTCTGGAAAGCGAGCTCTTCGGCCACGAAAAAGGAGCGTTTACCGGCGCTCATGAGCTGAAAAAGGGGAAACTCGAGTTGGCGGACGGCGGGACGGTTTTTTTCGATGAAATCGGCGATATCGCTTCTGAAATCCAGACCAAGCTTCTCAGGTTTGTCCAGGAGCGGGAGTTTGAACGCGTCGGGGGAACGAAGCCGATCACCGTAGAAGTGAGACTCATCGCCGCTACAAACCGGGATCTGGAAAAAGCGGTCCAGGAGGGACGGTTTCGCGAAGATCTTTATCACCGCCTGAACGTCATTCCCGTTACCTTGCCGCCTTTGAGAGAGCGAAAAGAAGATATCCCCGCCCTGGCCGATTTCTTTCTCGGGCGATTTTCGAAAGAGACCAAAAAAAAGATCGCCAGCATAAGTCCGGAGGCCAAAGAGCAGCTTCTTGGCTACGACTGGCCCGGCAATGTCCGCGAGTTGGCCAATGTAATTGAGCGGGCTGTAGTTCTGGGGCAGGGCCCGGATATTACCGTCTACGATCTCCCGCCCCGAATCATTCAAACCGAACCAAAAGCTATTTCCTCAAACATGGCCTATCATCAGGCTATTGATACCTACAGGCGTGAGCTCATCATCATCGCCTTGAATCAGGCCCAGGGAAATCGGGCCGCTGCGGCCAAAGCCTTAGGTCTTCACAGAACCCATCTGATGAAGCTGATCAAGTCTCTTGGAATCGATTGAATCACGTTCCGGGTTCACCATCCGGAAAGTACCCTCCGGAGCTTGACTTAGTTTTCTTAAAGGCTAGAAAGAGGCGATCGTTAAGCTCGAGACGAGCAAGCGTCCTCTTATCGCATGAGCTGGTGAGGCCGAATCATTTTTGCTGCAGCTGTATCAAAAAGGCTCTCCCACACGCGAGTTCTCCGTGGCGCGACGAGCCTTACGCCGCAAATATTCTGCCGTTATTTCGCCGCTTTGCCTTCAGCCGGGTGACTTCTCCCAGATTGGCATAGGGCTTGCCCATTCTCGCTGATAGAGGGTTTATGAGTTGGAGAGGGGCGGGTTTAAAGGTGATCTCAACGTGAAATAGGGGCGGAGCTATACCTTCGAACAGATTCGGAGCAACGGTTAACTTAAAATTAGTTACTCGGCTCAGCGGCCTGGCGGATTGATTACAGGCCGGATTAAGGAGACGAAAATGAAAAACCTAGCCGTTCTTTTAGTGTTCCTAATCCTGTCCGGGTGTTTGGCCGTGAGCGCCGAAAAGATGCCATCTACCGAACCGATTCTCTTCAAGGTCGCTGCGCCGGAAGGGAATTACTGCCATTTAAAGTTTCCGGCCATTCAGGAGGAGACTCTATTCACCAATCATCCGGTCCTGAAGGATCCGGGCTCGGGCGATCTCGTCGATTTTTACGGCCCTTGTGACCACGATCCTTTAGGTAAAGAAGAAATCAAAGCCCAGCGGGCCGACGTGCTGCGCGAGCGCCGCCGAGGCGCTGGTGATGAGTGAGCGCGGCTCGTCATAAAATAATAGCCGGCACAGAAACCAGCCTGACGATCCCACCCAACGCACTGGCGCACGGACAAAGTCACCAAACAGCAGGGAGCAAGGACCAGGGGCAAGGGATTTCGGATTTCGGATTTCGGATTTCGGATTTCGGATTTCGGATTTGATTCAGATTCCGAATATCGGATTTCGGAATGCGGAATTGGGATCAGAAAGAAAACAGTTGAGGAGAAAAACGATGGAAACAGTCTGGATCGGCTCTCATTCTGGCGCAAGCCTGCAATCCGCAATCCGCAATTTCAAATCCGCAATGCTATCGCGCCGTTTGCTCTTTGCGCTTAGCTCGCTGGCTCGTCGTCCTGCTCCCTGCTCCCTGCTCCATGCTCTGAGCTTTGTTGTCGCTTTGCTCTTGGCGCTTTGCTCCTCTGCTGATGCTCAGCAGCCGGCCAAGGTCCGGAGGATAGGTGTTCTCCTCTCGAGCTCTCCATCCCTGAGCGCCGCTCGCAACGAGGCACTCCGGCAAGGCTTACGCGAGCTCGGCTATGTCGAAGGCCAGAACCTAACCATGGAGTATCGGTATGCCGAGGGAAAACTCGATCGGTTGTCTGAGCTCGCCGCCGAGCTAGTTCGCCTAAATCTCGATCTCATCGTGGTGACCGGCACGAGAGCAGCCGTAGCTGCCAAGAAATCAACTACTACGATTCCCATCGTCATTGCGGGCGCTGGCGATCCTGTTCGGGCTGGCCTCATTCGCAGCTTCACCCGTCCGGGAGGAAACGTCACAGGGGTATCCAGGATTTCGCCTGATTTGACCGGAAAGCGGTTGGAATTGCTAAAGGAGACCGTTCCCAAAGCCAGCCGGATGGCTGCGCTTTTCAACCCGGACAATCCGGGACACGGTCCGGCTTTGAAAGAGATCGAGCTCGGGGCATCGGCTCGCGGAATGCGGCTTCAACCCGTAGGGATCAAAGCGCCCGGCGGGTTCGAAAGCGCCTTTGCGGCTGCAGCCAAAGAACGCGTCGATGCACTGTTTCTGATGCCGGACGCCTTCTTCCACAGTTACGTGACACGGATTGTCCAATTGGCCGCAAAGAATCGGCTGCCGGCGATGTACGACAGGGCCGATTTTGTCGAGGCTGGCGGGCTGATGAGCTATGCCGTGGACCTGGCCGACTTATCGCGACGCGCAGCCTGGTACGTGGATCAGATCCTGCAAGGCGCCAGCCCGGCCGATCTCCCGATGGTGGAGCCGACGAAGTCGGAGCTGATGATCAACCTTAAGACCGCGCAAGGGCTCGGCCTCACGATCCCGCCGAACGTGCTGGCGCGGGCGGATAGGGTCATAAAATAGCAGAGAGCAAAGCGCAGAGCGCATAGCGCTGAGGAAAGCGGGCAGCGGGCAGTTAGCAGCAAAAGACCAGGGGGACAACGCATGAGAAAAAGAGTGTTTGTTCTTATCTGCCTGCTGCCTACTGTCTTGCTGCTTACTGGTTCTGTCGGGGCGCAGCAAAAGATTTATCGGATCGGTGTCCTCGTCCCGGGGGGTCCCTTGTACAGAGCCATTGATGGGCTGCGGGACGGACTTAAGGAGATGGGGCTTGAAGAAGGCAAACAATTTCGTCTCTCAATCCGGGATACGCAAGGCGACGTCAAGGCGGCCAGGGAGGCAGCGAGGAGTTTTGAGCAAGAGAAAGTCAATCTGATTTACGCGCTCTCCACTCCCGTCATCACAGCGGCGAAAGCGGCAACCACGAATACTCCGATCGTATTCTGCATAGGGAGCGATCCGGTCACGGGCGGGCTGGTGGAGAGTTTTGCGCAGCCGGGGGGAAGACTCACGGGCATCCATTTTCTGGTCAGAGACCTTACGGCAAAACGCCTCGAGATCCTGAAGGAGATTCTCCCGAAGCTTAATCGGGTGGTGACTTTTTACGATGCCGGTGATCGCGTGGCCACAGAGGCGGCCGCTTTGGCGCGGGATGAGGCAAAACGGCTGGGGATCAAGTTCGTGGAACGACACGTCACCTCTGTCGATGAACTCCGAAGCGGACTGCAGGCGCTCAAAGCCGGCGAGGTGGACGCCTTTTTCTTCAGCCCGGATACGAGGGTGGTCGGCCAGGCGCAACTGATTATCGACACGGCAAAGGCGAAAAAATTGCCGACGATGTTCCAGGAGCAAAGTCTTGTCGCCAAAGGAGGCCTCGCCAGCTACGGCCAGAATTATTATGAGATTGGACGGCGATCGGCAAAGTACGTTCAGCGCGTTCTTTCCGGTGTCCAGCCTCGTGATCTGAAGGTGGAGACCGTTGATGATGTGGAACTGGCAATCAATCTCCAGACAGCCAAGCAGATAGGACTAACCATTCCACCCAATGTTTTGGCTAGAGCAGACAAAGTAGTCCGATAACCAAGCAATCCAAAATCGAAAATCTAAAATCGGAGGCGATTCCGCCGAATGTGTTGGCTAGAGCGGACAAAGTGATCAGATAGCAAGGGGCAAAGCGCATGGCGCATAGCGCTGAGGAAAGCGGGCAGGAGGCAACTGGCAGTTAGCAGCAAGAGAATAAAGGGGCAACGCATGAGAAAAAGAGTGTTTTTTCTTATCTGCCTGTTGCCGGCTGTCTTTCTGCCTGCTGGAATCTAATCAGGAAGCTCTCGGCGTTGCGAAGGCTTATGTTCATGCCATGGATTTCATGGTCTATGCGTACCTGCAGGGGGCGCATAACCGAGAGGCAAAGCGTCTGGTAGATGAAAGTGCCGCACTCCACAAAACCCAAGCCCCGACAGCTGTGCTGAAGCAAAGGCCTTTCTAGCGAAGAAATGAGCTAAAGCGATTTGGATTAAATCTGTGTGTGACGTCCTGAAATCCGCAATCCGAAACCGCAATTCCGCAATCCGACTGAGTCCTTTGCTCTTTGCGCTTACCTCATCGGTTCTTCGCTTTGCTCCTTGCTCCATGCTCCTTGCCCTTAGCTTTTCTTTCGTTTTGCTCTTTGCGCTTTGCCGTTCCACAGAGGCGCAGCAGCCGAAGAAAATATGGCGGATCGGTTTCTTGTCCGCAGTATCGCCAACACTCTATTCGCATTTGTATACGGCCTTTGTCGAGGGGATGCGTGCGCAGGCGTATGTCGAAGGGCAGAACATCGTGATTGAAGCCCGGTGGGCTGACGATAAAACGGAGCGGCTGCCGGCGCTGGCGGCTGAACTGGTTCATATGAAGGTTGACTTGATCGCCGCGACAGGTGGCGCGGTGACGGCGCTCGCTGCAAAAAATGCCACCGCGACCATCCCCATCGTCTTTATAGGCGGTGGCGATCTCGTGAGAATCGGGCTGATCAAAAGCCTGGCGCGGCCCGGCGACAATCTCACCGGGTTGAGCCTGCTCACGACGGAACTCGGCGTGAAGCGTCTTGAGCTTCTCAAGGAAACATTTCCGAAAATTCGCCGCGTGGGGGTTCTCGGAAATCCCGTCAATCCGGCGTATGCGATCCAGATTCGTGAGACGCAGGCGGCTGGCAAGAGCCTGGGATTGCAAGTTGACAGGCTCGAAGCGCGTGATCCCGGCGATTTCGAATCTGCTTTTGCCGCTATTACGGGGCGGGGCGTCGGTGCCGTCCTTTTACTCAGCGATCCCATGTTTAACGCGCACCGGGAAAGGATCGCCAACACCGCGAACAAGAAACGGGTGGCGGCAATATCCGAATTCAAGGAGTTCGTCGAAGCCGGCGGCCTCATGAGTTACGGCACGAATATCGTCGATGTTTACCGTCGCCTGGCGATCTACGTGGACAAGATTCTGAAAGGGGCCAAGCCGGGTGAGCTGCCGGTCGAACAGCCGACGAATTTCGAGTTTTTCATAAATCTCAAGACGGCCAAACAGATCGGCGTGACGATTCCGCCGAACGTGCTGGCACGGGCGGACAAGGTCATAAAATGACAGAAGTCAGAGGCCGGAGGTCAGAAGCCAGCAAAGGCACTGCGCTTGGCGCTTTGCTCCTTGCACTTAGCTGTTTTATCGCAGTGCTTGTTGCGCTCTGCTCTTCAGGCAACGCGCAGCAGCGAGAGAAAATCAACCGAATCGGCTTTTTGGGGTTCAACGACCCGGCGTCCAGTAAGGAATTCCTCGAAGCCTTTCAGTCGGGGCTCCGCGAGCTCGGCTATATAGAAGGTCAAAACATCGTTGTGGAGTATCGATGGGCAGAGGGGAAGCCTGAACGTCTCCCTAGGCTTGGTGCCGAATTAGTGAGTCTAAAAGTCGATGTGATCTTCGCCGCTGCCGCTTCATCGGTTAAGGCTGCGAAAAACGCGACGAAAACAATTCCTATCGTTTTCGAGACGCTCACGGATCCCGTGAGCGCTGGATTCGTTAACAGCTTAGCCAATCCCGGAGCCAATCTGACGGGAATTGCGGGACTCGCCCCGGAGCTAAGCGGGAAACGTCTCGAGTTGCTAAAGGAAGTGGTTCGAAAGCTCGCTTTAGTAAGTGTCTTAGCCAACCCAATGAATCCAAATTTTCATTCCATTTTGAGCGAATCGGAAAAGGCAGCCTTGGCTTTAAACCTCCGGCTCCAGGTGATCGAGTTACGACAGCCGATTGGAGTCAATGGGGCATTTGAAAAAATGACCAAAGAACGGGCTGACGCGTTGACCGTCGTCCCGGATTCGATGCTGTTTGCTCAACGAAAAGCCATCGTAACTTTGGCACTGCAGAAGCGGCTCCCGGCCGTGTACGGTATGTCAGGCGTCGCCGAAATCGGCGGGCTCATGGCATACTCTCCTAATCAACGAGAGATGTGGCGTCGTGCAGCCACTTACGTTGACAAGATCCTCAAAGGCGCCAAGCCCGCGGATCTCCCGGTCGAGCAACCGACGAAGTTTGAGCTTGTGATCAATCTCAAGACCGCGAAGCAGATCGGCCTCACGATCCCACCCAACGTGCTCGCGAGAGCGGACAAGGTCATCAAATAAATATGCAGAGAGCAAAGCGCATAGCGCAAAGAGCAGAACGAAAACGGAGAAATCTCGTTCGGGACGGAGGCTTTGCTTTTGCGCTTTGCGCCATGCTCTTTGCGCTTTGCGTATCCGCTGAGGCGCAGCAGCCGAAGAAAGCCCCCCGGATAGGATACCTCACTGCTACCTCCCTTTCGGCTATCGCAGGCCGCACCGAGGCCTTCCGGCAGGGTCTGCGCGAACTCGGCTATGTCGAGGAGAAAAATATCGTTATCGAGCATCGCCATGCAGAGGGAAAACTAGATCGCCTCCCGGCGCTCGCGGCGGAGCTGGTTCGTCTCAATGTGGACGTCATCGTTTCGGCCGGCCCGGCGGATACGAGGGCTGCCAAAGAACTGACACAATTCCCATTGTCATGGCTCAGGACAGCGATCCCGTTGGGAACGGCTTCATCGCCAGCCTCGCGCGACCCGGCGGTAACGTTACTGGATTGGCCACGCTTGCCTCTGACATTAGCGGAAAACGACTCCAACTGCTTAAAGAGACCGTTTCAAAGCTCTCCCGCGTGGCCGTCTTCGGATGGTCGACACGACCGGGCAATGCGAAAGCATTAAGTGAAGTGGAACTCGCCGCAAAAATGCTCGGGGTGCGGCTTCAATACCTGGAAGTGGAAGGCTCCAAGGATCTTGGAACTGCATTTAAAGCCGCGAGCAAGGGACGTGCTGACGCAGTGCTCGTGCTGGAAGCGCCCGTTTTCATTAATCAACGAACACAGATCGCAGAACTTGCAGTAAAGAGCGGGTTCCCGGCGATATACAGCCGGTCAGAAAATGTCGAAGCCGGAGGGCTTATGAGCTACGGCGTAAGCATTGCCGAGCTGTTCCGTCGCGCAGCTATCTACGTCGACAAGATTCTCAAAGGCGCGAAGCCCGCCGATTTACCCGTGGAACAGCCTACGAAATTCGAGCTGGTAATAAATCTCAAGGCCGCGAAGCAAATTGGCCTGACGATTCCGCCTAACGTGCTGGCAAGAGCGGACAGAGTGATCAAGTGAAATTGTAATGATCAGCCGTCAGAAAAACTCAGAGACGGGAAAAGCGAAGGAGAGATCAAATTGCCTCGGACGAGAGTTGTTGAAACGTAACTCTACGGGCTCGATCATTGAAGCAGACTTGGAAACGATCGAAAATTCCAGTGCGTCCCAGAAGATTAAATCCAACGCCAAGACGTTCAGAAAAACCAACGGGAGCAGCCACCTGAGAGGTTCCGATTTGGATGGTGAGGTTGTGGATAAAAGTCGGAATAAAGCTTCCATCGCCGACCACAATCATCTGGGGCCGACCGCTTCGCCAGTCGACTCCGATGCGCTCGGCTTCAGGCACACTCAAGATGCTGAAGGTGGCGCCGGAGTCCACGAACACCCAGATTTTATGGGAATCGATGGAGACAGGAATGATGGGCAACAGATAACCTTTGTGAAGGGTGTATGGGAACTCTACAAGAGGCACGCCATATCCTCTTCGCGCGGGACACGAAGCACAGACGGCATCTTACTGGGCTCGATTTCACGAGCCTTGTCCTCAACCTCTTTGCCTGAATTGCCCACAGCAACCAGCTTCTCGTTCACGACCGCCACATACTTGCCGGGATATTTTGTTACCAGCTCGCTGAAATGCTCAACGATCCAGAGGTCGTCTTTGTCCATGATTATTACCTCATCCGCGCAACAGGGCTCATTTCAACAGTATAGGCCCTGTGCTTTTTCTAAGCAAGTCGAAGCGGTGTTGACAAGTTCCGCGGTGGAAAGCCGCCAAGCAGATCGGCCTTACGATTCCGCCGAATGTGCTGGCGCGGGCGGATAAAGTTATCAGATGACAGTCATCAGTAACCAGTTGTCAGCGACAACACGGGAGCCAAAGTAATGGGCGGAAAAATCTTTGTCTGGCTACTGACGACTGTCTTGCTGACAACTCCTTCTCTCGGCCAGGCGCAGTCAAAGATCCCGCGCGTGGGAATTCTCTTCATGGGCGGGCGCGATCAACCGCACCTGGAATCGTTCAAGCAAGGTTTGCGCGAGCACGGCTATAACGAAAGCAAAAACATCATCTTGGAGTATCGCTACGCCGAAGGAAAATACGATCGGCTTCTCGAGCTTGCCAATGGGTTCGTGCGCGCAAAGGTTGACATCATCGTCACCACATCGTCGTACAGCGCTAAAGTCGCGCGCAAAGCGACAAAAACTATTCCGATCGTCATCACGAGCGGCAATCCGGTCCAACAAGGCTTGGCCGAAAGCTTCGCGAAGCCCGGCGGAAATGTCACCGGGCTGTCGGTTCTTCTCTCGGACCTGAGCGGCAAGCGGGTCGAGCTCCTCAAAGAAGCCTTCCCAAACATCAATCGAGTGGCGGCTCTGTGGAGCTCGCTTTCGAGTGAAGCAGTCCTCGGGCTCAAGGAAACCCAGGACGCAGCGCAGGCGTTGGCGTTAAAGCTTCACCCGCTGAACGTTCAGACGCGCGACGATATCGAAAAAGCATTCGCGGAGTTGCCGAAGATAAACGCCAACGCCCTGCTGGTGGTATTGAGCCCGCAGGTCACACTGCACTCGAAAACAATCGTCGACCTCGCGCTTCGACACCATCTTCCGGGCATGTACCCGACACGCCAATTCGCCGACGAAGGCGGATTGATGGCTTACGGCCCGCTGATCGGTGATCTCTACCGCCGCGCTGCGACCTACGTTGATAAAATTCTCAAAGGCGCCAGGCCCGCCGACCTGCCCGTCGAGCAGCCGACGAAGTTCGAGCTGGTGATCAATCTCAAGACGGCCAAACAGATCGGTCTGACGATTCCGGCGAACGTGCTCGCGCGGGCGGACAGAGTAATAAGATGACAGTAAGCAGGCGGCGGAAACGGCAACCAACAAGACACGAATGAAACAGATGATTAGAAGAATTTTTATCTCTCTGCTGCCTACTGTCCTTCTGCTGACCGTCTCTTTTGTCGAGGCGCAACAAACAGGGAGAGTTTACCGGATCGGTTTCTTGCGCGGCGCAGCGCCTCCACATTCCTATATCGAAGCCTTCCGCCAGCGCCTGAAGGAGCTGGGTTACGTTGAAGGAAGGAATATTGCAGTCGAGTATCGCTGGGCAAGGGGTAGCCGCGATCAGCTCCCTACTCTTGTCGCTGAGCTGCTCCGCCTTCAGGTGGATGTCATTGTTGCGGACGGTTCTGTGCCGACGCAGGCCGCAAAGGATGCGACCCGCACAGTTCCGATAGTTATGCAAAGTGGGAACCCGGTCGAGTTAGGTTTGGTTGCCAGTCTTGCCCGGCCTGGTGGTAATGTCACAGGCTTGACAAGTATAAGCGGAGAAATGGGTGGAAAACTTTTGGAGCTGCTCAAAGATATCGTTCCGAGGCTCAGCCGCGTTGCGATCGTATTTAGCTATATGACTCCAGCCTCTACGGCTTTTCTCAAAGAGACGGAGACCCCGGCCCGGGCATTAAACATTCGGCTTATTCCCCTGACGCTTGGCGAACCAGACAATTTCGAGGCAATTTTCCAATCGGCGTTGAAAGAGAAAGCCAACGGCATAATCGACCGGCTCGGCCCCGCTACTCCTTCTGCGCTCAGTAAGCGACTCGCAGAGTTGGCAACGAAGAATCGCTTGCCGGCAATCTCCCAATCGAGACGCTGGACGGAGGAAGGGGGCCTCATGACCTACGGGCCGGATCGTATCGATATATACCGGCGATTTGCCACTTACGTAGATAGGATTCTCAAAGGCGCCAGGCCCGCGGACCTGCCCGTCGAGCAGCCGACGAAGTTCGAGCTGGTGATCAATCTCAAGACGGCGAAGCGGATCGGCCTCACGATCCCGCCGAACGTGCTGGCACGGGCGGACAAGGTCATTAAATAGCAGGGAGCATGGAGCAGGGAGAAAAGAAAAGAATAGAAGTCAGAGGTCGGAAGTCGGAGGTCAATCTAGCAAATGGCAAATAGCGAATGGCGTATGGCAAGAACGGGTTCAACTCAGAATTCGGAGGTCGGCAATCTGCGTTTGTGATTTCGGATTTTGGAAAGGTCATAAAGTGATTCGATTTGTCATCTTCAAATTGAGAAAAGACCGTCTCCACGACGGATTCTTCATTGGCGTGGAAGTTTCGTTCCAGCAATAATAGGGAGCTGCAGCGATGGGTTGGGTTCAAAGATGAGCACAACAATACAAAACATAAGGTCGAAAATCGCATTTTTTAGCGCATTCCCGTTTGCGCAAGCCGCCCCGGCGCGCAGGCGCGGCCGCCTGGTTCGCGACTACTTCCTCATCTCGGTGGTGTTGGTCGGTAGCGGCTTGCTCGCGAGCGGCCTCGTCGAGATTTACTTCCGTTATCAGGAGACGCGGGAGCAATTAGCCCTCTTGCAGCAGGAAGTCGCCGCGGGGGCCGCATTCAAAATCGAGCGATTCGTTCAAGAGATCCACAACACATTGAAGGGGGCAACGAGAAGCCGCGAGATTGCTCCGAAGGGACTGACGCCCGAGTTTCGCTTCGAGCTCGAAAAGCTGCTCTTGATCGCTCCGGCCGTCACTGAGGCGGTCGCGCTTGATGAAAATGGCGCGATCCGCGTGCAGGCATCGCGATTGCGGACCGTTCTGGCCGACGCCAAAAAAGAATTTTCCACCGCGCCGCCTTTCCAGCAGGCGAAGCAAGGCAAATCCTATTTCGGACCGGTCCACTTCGTGCGGGGCTCAGAGCCCTATATGACGATCGCCGTTTCCATAGAGCGCTTTGCCGGCGAAGTCATCGGCGTCCTTCAGGCAGAAGTCAACCTGAAATACATCGGCGATGTAGTGTCGGGCATCAAGGTCGGCAAAGCAGGGCATGCCTATGCCGTGACGCGATCGGGCGAACTCATCGCTCATCCGGATATCAGCCTAGTCCTGCAACGGCGCAATGTCGGTCGACTCGACCAAGTAAAGACAGCCTTTCACGCCCCTCCCGGCACGCCGAAGCCGAGTGCGATCATAGCTCAGAATCTACAAGGAAAAGAGGTTTTCAGCTCGTTCGCGCTGATCCCCAGCCTCGACTGGGCAGTCATTCTCGAGCGGCCCGTGGAAGAAGCCTATGAGCCTCTTTATGCCTCGATGATGCGGACTTCCACTCTACTCTTGATCGGGCTCGGGATGGCTCTTTTGGCCAGCGTTTTCGTCGGGCGACGGGTCGTTGGGCCTTTACGCATTTTGCGGGAAGGCGCAGAACGGATCGGCGCGGGCGACCTGGGCTACCGGCTCGACTTCAAAACGAGCGACGAAATCGGAATTCTCGCGGAAGAATTCAACAAAATGACGGCTCAGCTCCAGGAATCGTACGCCAATCTGGAGCAAAAGGTCGAGGAGCGAACCAGAGAACTCACCGAGGCCCTGGAGCAGCAGACGGCCACAAGCGAGATTCTGCAGGTCATCGCCAGTTCACCGACTGATCTTACGCCCGTGCTGAATGCGATCGCCGAAAATGCGGCGCGCGTCTGCGACGCCAAGGACGTGGTCATTCGACTCGTGGAAGGCAACGTGCTGCGACTGGCGGCGCATCACGGACCTCTTGAAATCGGCGAATTGGAATTACCCATCGATCATAGCTCGGTGGTTGGCCGCGCGATGGTCGAGCGAGAACTCGTTCACGTCAATGACCTGCTGTCGATCACCGCGACGGAGTATCCCAAAGCGCAACCCAGCACCGAACGGTATGGCATCCGGACCGCCCTTGCGGCGCCGTTGCTTCGCAGGGACGTTCCAATCGGCACGATTTTCATCCGCCGCACGGCCATCGATCCGTTTACCGAAAAACAGATCGCCATGCTCAAGACCTTCGCGGACCAGGCTGTGATCGCGATTGAGAACGTTCGCCTGTTCCAGGAAATCCAGGAAAAGAATCAGCAACTCGAGATCGCCAACCGCCACAAATCTCAATTCCTCGCGAATGTGAGCCATGAGCTGAGAACGCCCCTGAACTCCATCATCGGTTTCACGCGGATCGTGTTGCGTAGAACAGAGGGACAGATCCTCGCTTTGCAGAAGGAAAACCTCCAAAAGGTTCTGATCAGCGCCGAGCATCTTCTCAACCTGATCAACGGCCTGCTCGATCTTTCCAAGATCGAAGCCGGCCGCATGGAGGTTTACGCGGAGACCTTCAAGTTGGATGAGATTATCCGGGTGGCGACATCCACGGTGGAGCCGATGCTGAAGGATGGCCGCGTCCATTTGATTACCGATATTGAGCCGGAGATTCCGCCGCTCAAAACGGACCGCGACAAACTCAAGCAAATCATTCTGAACCTCCTCAGCAACTCGGCAAAATTTACGCAGGAGGGAGAAATCAGGGTTTCGGCCTGGCAAGAAAATGGAACTTTGAAGCTAGTGGTCTCCGACACCGGAATCGGAATGAAGAAGGAGGCGCTGGAATACATCTTCGATGAGTTTCGCCAGGCGGACATGTCCAGCA
>JACQUW010000269.1 GCA_016210115.1 Deltaproteobacteria bacterium
ACTGCGCGCTGTGCACGGCTCACTGCGCAACGGTCACAACTGTTGAAGCCGGTCGCGTTATCCGTCTGGATCCCGACGCCGAGCATCCCAATGGCGGCGTCATGTGTCTCAAAGGGAAGGCGGCTCCGGAGCTTCTCTATCATCCCGAGCGCCTGAATTATCCGCTGAGACGAAGCCGAGCCAAAAGCGGTCCGGATCCCGGTTGGGAGAGAGTCAGTTGGGATGAGGCTCTCGATGATATTGCCAAACGTCTATGGACCATCCGGGAGCACCATGGCGCCCGGGCGGTCGCGTTAGCCAAAGGAACAAAGAGCGGCACCTCCGTAGATGATGTTGAGAGATGGTTGGGTCGTTTCCTCAATGCTTTCGGAAGCCCCAATTGGGTTTCCACCACTCACATTTGTAACTGGCATCGCGATACGGGCTTTAGCTACACTTTCGGGATGAACCTTCCGACACCTGATGTGGCTAACAGCAAATCTTTTCTCCTCTGGGGCCACAATCCCAGTCATACATCGTTGATCCTGGCCCACGACATTACGGCCGCTAAGACCCGGGGAATGAAGTTGGTTGGCGTGGACCCGCGCCGGGTTGGTTTGATGGGTAAAGCCGATATTCACCTGCCGGTTCGACCTGGAGCAGACGGCGCGCTGGCGCTGGCGTTGATTCATGCCCTTATCGAAGAGGGCTGGTACGATGCTGATTTCGTTCGGCGATGGACCAATGGATCTTTTTTGCTCCGTCTCGATAACGGTCTTGCGCTAACGGAGGCTGACGTTTCAGCGGACGGCCGCCCGGATCGTCACATCGCGTGGGACGAGAGAACGGATCGAGCCGTGACCTACGACTGCGCGTCCGGATCTTTTGAATCGGACGGTATTCGCCCCTCCCTTTTTGGCGCCAGATCGGTCAGAGGAAAAGACGGCGCGACGATTCACTGCCTGACTGCTCTGATGGCGCTCGCGAGCCTTGCCTCGCGTTACGCGCCCGAGCGCTCGCAAGCCATTACATGGGTTTCGGCGGAGAAAGTTTGGAAGGCCGCCCATCTTCTGGCGCACCATCGGCCGGTCAGCCTTTACATGTGGAACGGTCTCGGCCAGCACACCAATGCCACCCAGACCAGCCGGGCCGTAGGCATTCTCTACGCGCTTTTGGGGGACATCGATCAGCCGGGTGGAAACGTCGTATTTCCGAAAGCGCCGGTTAACACCGTCGACGGTAAGGATCTTTTGCCGAAGGAGATGGCCGCGCAGAGAATCGGTCGCGCTGAAAAGCCGCTTGGTCCTCCAGCCAAACCTGGCAACTGCGCCGCCTACGACATTTTCACGGCTATACTTGAGCGACACCCTTATCCGGTCAAGGCCCTGCTCAATTTCGGCTCCAATACTGTTATCTCCACGGCCGATTCCCGCCGCGCGCGCGAAGCTTTTTGCGCGCTTGAGTTTTCGGTTGCGACCGAGCTCTTCATGACACCGACAGCCGAGCTCTGCGATTACGTGCTTCCGGCAACTTCGTTTTTGGAGATGTCGAATCTCGCAACTGCCTTTGAGCACCGCCCCGGCGGAAAGAGCCATATTCAATACCGGCATGCCGTGGTACCTCCGCTCGCAGAGCGTCGCTCCGATACCTGGATTATTTTTGAGCTGGCGAAGCGAATGGGGTTAGGAGACCGTTTCTGGAACGGCGATGTGGAGGCAGGATATGCCCATGAGCTGGCGCCGAGCGGTCTTGCTCTCGAGCAGGTCAAAGCGTCTCCGGGAGGAATCACTCTGCCCGTCACTCCCGGCTATCGGAAATATGCCGCGGTGAAGGACCAGGGAGAAAGCCGCGGCTTTGCAACCCCATCGAAAAAAGTGGAAATTTACTCCCACACTTTTGCCGCCCACGGGTTTTCACCCTTGCCTGAATATGTTGAACCGGCAATGAGCCCTTACAGCCGGCCCGAATTGGCCGGGTTGTATCCCCTGGTTCTTACCAATGCAAAGTTTACAACCTTTATTCACAGCCAGTTGCGGGCGCTGCCAAGCCTGCGGCGAATTTCCCCGGAGCCGCTGGCCGAAATACATCCTCAGACTGCAGCGCGTTACGGAGTGAAGAACGGAGATTGGATCTGGGTGGAAACGCCAAAAACCTCGATGCGCGTAAAGGCTAAAGTGACAGACAGGATCTTGCCGGACGTCGTCTGCTGCCAGCATGGGTGGTGGCAACAGTGCTCCGAGCTGAATCTTCCAGCCTATAATCCCTACTCAGAGCAGGGCGCTAACCTGAGTCTCCTTATCGGCTCGGATCTGCGCGACCCTATCAGTGGCTCTCTTCCCCACCGCTCTTATCTCTGCCGGGTCCGCCCCCTGTATCAGGAAACAGTCGAAGCTGTTTCCGCCTCGACTTGAGCCCCCTCGTCGAGCGTCTCCATGAGCCTCCCCCAGCCCGCCAGCCGAACCCTCACCCTGATCAGCTTCAGGCATTGCCAGATCATCGCCTGTGTCGAGCTTATCACGGGGATTCCTAACTCCTCCTCCAAGAGAGGGACCGTTCGAATCGTAGGCCAGCGCGGACAGTGTAGAAAAATGCCGTCGCCTTCCGGCGCCTCGGAGTAAAGTTTTCTTGCGAGCCTGTACGAGACGTGCTCGTGCTGCGCTCCTATCTCAGAGTTTTTGAGAATTCCCAGCCCGCCCACTTTTTGCACCTGAAAACCCGCTTTGGTAAGAAAATCCCCCATCCGCTGGTTCATGTCGTCGCGATGCGGCGTCACAACGACCGGTTTTTTAATGCCCAGCTTGCGCATCGACTCTATTTCGGCGGTAATTCCCACCGTAAAAGGAACTTTGAGCCTGGACTGGATGTGCCGGGTGACCTCTGCATCGCTCCCGTAGCCCATCATCGTAAACATCGGCGAGCCGCCGGCGATCACCACGTCGGCGCCTGCCTGCTCAAGATCCACGGCAGCCTCTTCGATGAACTCCAGCTGTCTTTTGATGTGATCGTCGGCCAGCTGGCGGATTCGTCCGGTCGTGTTAAGGAGCATAAACTCCTCCGGCATCATGCGGTAAAACTCGTAGACAAAAGTGTCGCCTCTGGAGGCGCTGACATGGCCCAGTCTGGCCCTCCATCCGTACATGCTGGTTCTCCTTTTTCCGTGCCCACAACGGCGAAGAGACGACGCCACTCCGAAATCCGCAATGGGAAATCCGAAATCTCGCTGGTCGATTCCTACCCCATATCCACTTTGACGCCGCTCTTCGCGCACTCTTCCTCGTACATTTTTTTTAACGCCGAATCTTCGTCTTCGAACTCGATCTGCTCGATTCCCTTTTCCTCTCTCTGAACCGCCGTGTTGGCGTGGAGAGCGACAAATTTGCAGGGCTCCGTTCCGGTATTATAGTGCTGGTGCCAGGTCCCGGCCGGGGGTGAAATCACGCTGCCTTCGTGCCAGTCATATTTTTTAGGCGCTTCCCCTTCGTCCCACATGAGCGTGTAGCCGGTCGAGTCCAACATGCAGACATGGGCTCCCGGACCATGGCGATGCGCCTTTTTGTATCTCCCTACAGGAAACTGCGAGACATGAGCCAGCATCGCGCTGCCAGCCATGTGGATATACATGTTGCGGGTGCCTTTACCTCTCTTCTCTCTCGGTACCAGATTGATCTTTCTGATATCGGCAATGAAGTTGGAATGGAGAATGCCTCCGTAATACTCAGTATAATACTGTCCCGGTTTCGAGAAAAACTCCTCGTCCGCGGGATCAAAGCGGTCTTTGAAGATATAGTTCGTATTGAAAATGAAGTCGGGGTCGCGGTAGAGCTCGAAGGCCACGGGAGCACTGGTCAGGGCCATATACCTGGCGCGCTCGGTTCCGCTGGCGTTGAAATGCTGATGCCAGGCGTTAAGCGGGATGGCGAAGAGACTTCCTCTCTCCCATTCAAAAGTTCGCTTCGGGGCTCCTTCGTACCATATCGTAGTGGCCCCTTGGCCTTCGGCAACGAGAACGATCTCCTCATAGAGCTGCCGCTGAGGTTCCAGGCTTTCTCCCGCTGAAATCTCGCAAACATAGCCGTCTGCAACCAGTTGATCCGAAAAGCTGAGGTAAGCTCCTTTCCCTCCTCTCCTTTTCCAATCTCCCAGCTCCAGAGTGCGCACGTCTGCAACGTAAGAACCGCTCACGATCGGAATCCCTTCCGATTCGATCCATTTCCGATAGGGGCTATATTTATCCATCATGAACTGGACATAAGGATGAACCTCAAACTCCTTTACCGGGCGTGCCATCGGAAACTCCTTTCCTCTTTCGTTATTTGGCAAGTTACTGCGGAAAAAATTGAGTGTCAACGTGGATCTGATTTTGGGTTTTCCGAACCGGGTTTAGCAGGCACAGGAACGCCCGTGGTCTTAACGGGCTTGCGTATCGCGCAATAGGAAACTTGCCGCCGAGGACGCCCTTCCGTCGTGAACCATCCGAGATCTCGATCTCACTTTTCGGCGAGAAGACGCCGCGCATCACCGAGGATCGTCTTCGGATTGGGAGCAGTGCCGTAATACGCAATGACGCATGACGCCCTTTCGGTCGACCAGAGCTGTCAGAGCCGTATGGTCGATCAGACCTCTCGCTTTTCTTTCCACTCTTACGCCAAACGCCTTCCAAACTCGTTTCAAAGAGTCTGTGTCGCCGGTGATCAGTGCCCATTCGGAGAAATCGATCTTGTAGCGCTTGCCATAGGATTTTAAGACCTCGGGAGCGTCGATTTCCGGATCCGTCGTAATGGAGAGAAAGAAGACCCCTTCGCGCTCGCCGCGCCGGGTAAGCCCTTCCAGCACCTTCTGCATATTCACTGTTATTAGCGGGCAAATGTCGGGACAGGTCGTGTAAATAAACCCCACAAGGACGACTTTTCCCCTGAGTGATTGAAAGCTGAAGGGCTTTCCCGCCTGGTCTTTGAGCGAAAAATCTCCGATGGGGAGGCGGATCTCCCGGCGGGGCGTCGCTTTCTCCAGAGGCGTGCCCTTATGATCGTGGCCAAAAGCCGGCCTCTGCAGGGCGAGCAGTGCTGCAGTCGCGAGCGATAGCCCGATCACCAGTGCTTTTAACTCAGTCATTTGGGCCGCTCGTTTTCGCCCGCCTCGTCATAGCCCAGCACATACTCCCACGGTACGCGGCAATGGGCCCAAACCAGAGGCTCAAACTTCTCCCACCATTTTAGCGGCCGCCCCTCCCGGCTCAGCAGATTTACCAGCCGCACTGAGTCCTGGATTTCGGCATGGCTCAGAGCCGGCGAAAAAGCGGGCATCAGTCCCTCACCCTGAGCGATGACCTTGCGGATTTGAACGACGGTTTTGCGCTCCACGGTGTCGCGGAAATCCGGAACAGAAACGGGCAATGACGACGCCACCGGGCCGTCCCCTTTTCCCATTGTTCCGTGACACCCAAGACAACGCTGCGCATAGAGTACTTTCATCCGCTCGCTCGGGCCGCATGCTGCTATAAGGAGTAGAATAAACGGGAGAGCGCTCCAACTATTAATCATGGTCAAAAGTTTGGCTGGAGTGATTTGCGAAAAACTGTTAACCTTTCCCGGTCTTGGTTTTGAAAGCCAGTCTAAGCGCGTTTCCAGGCGATGGCAACCCGTTGACATAGTTTTCAAAATCGTGTTACTGACTTCTTGAGAAGCGGACGGTTGGAATGTCGAAAGTCTTGCGCTTCGGCGTGTCGCTGGAGGATGATCTGCTGCGCTCCTTTGATCGCAGCATAGCAGACCTGGGGTATGCCAACCGGTCCGAAGCCATCAGAGATCTCATTCGCGACCACCTGATTCAGAAAAAGGTATCCCGGGGCGAGGGTGATATCATCGGGGTCGTCAGCCTTGTCTACGACCACAGGGTTCGTCGGCTGGGAGACCTCTTGGCGGATATGCAGCACCGGGCCCAGGTGGCCATCAATGCGAGCCTGCATATCCATCTGGACGAGCACAATTGTCTGGAGGTCATCGTGATCCGTGGTGGGGCGGACAAGGTGCATGAGGTTGCGGGGAAGCTTATTGCCACAAAGGGTGTGCAGAACGGAAAACTCACGATGACGACGGCCGAAGTAAGGAGCTAAATTTTTTTATTGATCCGTGACACGAATTTAAGAATGATGATACGGTCTTTTGATTTTTCGGGAGAGAGTTTTGGAGGCATCCTGCATGACTGATTTCCACTCGCACCATCACGCGCACGGCGAGCTTTCGCACGAGCATAGCCGGCCGGCTTCGACGCTCTCGCTCATCAGTCTTGCGCACGGAATCAACCATGCCCAAGCGGCTCTGAAACCCCTGGTTTACCCTCTCGTCCTGCGCGAATTCGGTTTCGGCTACAGCGAACTCGGGATCATGTTGGGCGTCGCCAGTGCCGTCGGGGGTTTTCTACAGCTTGGCGCCGGCGCCCTGGGACGGACTATCCGCCGCCATCTCCTTCTGGGGGTGGGGAACGCTTCCGTTGGGATCTGTTTTTTGTTCGTAGGCTTGGCGCAGAGCTTTCCCCAGTTTTTCTTTTGGACAGTCATGTCGCGGGTCGGTGGCGCCGCCCAACACCCTGTAGGTGCCGCTCTTCTATCGCACCATTTCAAACGGAAACGCCTGGGTCTAGCTCTCGCGACCCATTTCACCGCGGGCAATTTAGGAACTGCCTTTATCCCTTTTGTAGCCGCCTTGCTGATCGGACTATGGGGCTGGCGCGTAACCACTATCCTCTTTGCGGTGCCAGCAATAATTGTCGGACTCGCCCTATGCGTCTGGCTGAAAGACCCACGGGAAAATAGCCCCAGTCAATCCAGCTCTCAGGCCTCTTTTATCGACGATAGCAAGCACGCTTTGGCTAATTCCAAGCTCCGCTGGATCTTGCTTTCCGCTGCCGTGGCCGCGGGGGGTTCGGGACATGGCATCCTTTCCAGCTTTCTTCCCCTCTACCTCAGCCATCGGCTGGGCCTGAGCGCGCCCGCCGTCGGATTCATCTTTACTCTCCTGATGGCCGGAAGCATCGTCGGGCCACTGTTAGGAGGACGGCTGTTGGATCGATTTTCGTCGCAGCAGGTCATCTTGGGAGGCTATACTGTTGCGGCCCTGGCTACAGCCTCTCTACCATGGGCCGCTCTTAATTCCGTCGTTCTTCACGTGGTTGCCCTCGTTCTCGGGACCTCGGCCTTCGGAGTTAACCCGATCCTGCAAACCCTGGTCGCTCAGGTAAGCGACGACCGGAATCGGGACATGAGCTTTGCATTGTTCTATACCGCGACCTTTTTGGCCGGAGCGCTGTGGTCGCCCGCGATCGGCTACCTATCCGACAGGTTTGGTCTGGAGGCTTCTTTTGCCGCCATGGCCCTTTCTTTCATGGCTGCAAGCCTTTGCGTGCTGGCCGGCCGGTTTAAGGAAGTCTCCCTTGCCGGGGCGCAAGCTGATGAATCGTGGTCTCATGGTTAGTATTTTTTCGTCAGAGTCATATTTCATGGGGCAGCTTTGGATACGCGGCCCCGCGTGCTTCATTTTCGCAACAATGATCCCGTCACTCGTCACGGTATCTCCGGCCCATGGCACGGATGCCTCCCAACCTGTCGAGATCTACGTTTGGGGGGAGCAACCACGTCAAACAGCGACGGAACGGATCCGAACAGACAAGGATTTGGAGCTGCGCCCCGGGTCAAAATCAGGTGAGGTGATGCATCTCGCGCCCGGTCTCGTGACAGGCCAGCACCATGGCGGAGGAAAGGCGGACCAGATTCTTTTTCGCGGTTTTGACTCCGATCATGGAACCGATTTCGCGGTCTTCGTCGATGGCATTCCCGTAAACATGGTTAGTCACGGCCACGGCCAGGGTTATGCAGATCTCCACTGGCTCATCGGCGAGACGGTTGATCGCGTGGAGATTTATAAAGGCCCGTATTTTCCGCAATTCGGGGATTTTGCCACCTCCGGAGCGATGAACATTGTCACCAAGCAGAGAGACAAAGATTCGAGCTTCACGATGACGGGGGGAAGCTACAACACGCAACGTTACCTCGCTCTTTTCTCCCCGCCCGAGGGAACTCCCTTGAAGCCTTATATCGCGCTGGAGAGCTACTATAATGATGGGCCCTTCAAAAGCCCGAACGACTACAACCGCTACAACGTGTTTAGTAAGTTCACATTACTCTCTACGGCGTCCTCCAATCTGGCTTTTCTCGGGACCTTCTACAAAACTTACTGGGATGCTTCCGGCCAGATACCGGAGCGCGCGGTCAATGCGGGAGCTGTCGGCCGATTCGGTTCCGTCGATCCGAGCGAGGGAGGCAACTCTTCCCTGGAAAATCTGGGTTTGATCTATAACTACGCGGACGCGAGCCAGTCCGTCACGGCGCAGACGTGGGCAGCCTGGTATGACCTGCAGCTTTGGTCCAACTTTACCTTTTTTCTGCACGACCCCGAAGACGGCGATGGCATCGAACAAACCGACCGTCGCTTCCTCGCCGGAAACAACATCAGCTACCGGCGCAACTCCAGTTTCTGGACAATACCGGGAGAGACTCTCGTCGGATTTTCCAGTCGGTATGATCACATCCGGGTCAGGCTCTATCACCAGAAAAGGCGTGAGCGTCTAAGCGTGACCACAAACAACCTAGTCCGTCAGACAAACCTGGGCTGGTATGCGCAGCAGGAGTTGCGGCCGACTTCCTGGCTCCGCAGCCAGATCGGCGTCCGGATGGACAACTTTTTTTTCGATGTCGACCAGGTGGGGAGCTCCACGCAAATCATTTCCGGAAGGGAAGCGGATTCCCTCGTAAACCCAAAGCTTAATTTTGTCTTCACCCCGTTTCGAGACACGGCCTGGCAGCGGGATACCCGGCTGTTTCTGAGTTTCGGCGGCGGCTACCATAGCAATGATGCGCGCGTTGTCGTCTCGGATAAGACTAAAAAGCCTCTCCCTCGTTACCTTGCGGCAGAAATCGGCTGGCACACGAACCTATGGGAGCGGTTTGATCTTACGGTAGCTTTTTGGAGAAGCCACCTTGAGAGCGAGCTCGTTTTTGCCGGCGATGAAGGAACTTTCGAGCCAAGCGGGCGAAGCAAGCGCCAGGGAATAGAAACCGAGATTCGCTATGAGATTCTCCCCTGGCTGAGCTACGACGTGGATCTTTCTTACACCTGGGCGAAGTTTGCGCACGGGGACGCGGTTCCTTTGGCGCCTCGCTTGCTGGCTCAGAACGGACTGACCGTCCGGCATTCCAACGGCTTGCGGGGGAGATTTCAAATCAGACATGTTGGGTCCCGATATGGACTCGAAGACCGAAGCGTCAAAACCCAGCCCTATACCCTTCTCGATTTTGTTTTGAAGTATGTGTGGGGGCGCTATGAACTCTTTCTCACGCTCGAAAACCTCGCCAACACAAAATGGCGCTCGGCGGAAACCATCTTTGAATCCCGGCTTCGGAGTGAACCGAAGCCGGTTTTGGATTCTCACTTCACTCCCGGAGATCCTTTCACTGCAAAGGCGGGGATCACCCTGCACTTCTGGTGAGAGCAGGCTGGATCAAGGAAGCAAGTCGTGGGTTTGCAATCGCGGAATGATTGAAAAAAAACGACAATCAGGGAGAAGCGCGAAGAAGCAAATCGCGTTTGTTCAGCCCTCTGAACAAAGATTAACGTTCTGCTTTGTCGCATCATTTCTAATCCACCTAGCAACTATTTCCGTTATTTCATGCCTGGTGCGTCCCTCAGCGGCGCCACGGGACACTCTTTTTCGAGTCAGCCTGACTTCACTTCCGGCCGTTGAAGAGAGAAAAGAAACGGCCACCCCGCGCGCACCCACCGCACGAGCTAAGCGAAAAGCTGAAACCCCGCCAGCCGGGCCAAATCCGATAGAGCGCGAATTTCCAAGACCACCGGCGGTGCATGAGTCTCCGAAACCACCAGAGACCGAATCGAGAACGGCGACAGCGCCCGAGACGGTTATCGACTCATCCCCCCCATCTCCACCCGGAGGCGACCTAGAGTCAGGCAGCACTGGAACGGTAACCGCACGAAGCGGGAATCGCGCCGCGAATCTTCTCCCGGCCAGTATCGCCTCATCGGCTGCAAAAGTTCTTCTGGGAACCGGGACAAGCCCTACGCCCGGAACAGACGTTGCCTCCATTCAGAAGAATAAGAATCTGCCTGGATCTGGCATTGCCGAGACGGGCTATCGGCCCGCACGCCCCGTGCAGAGCAGCAAAGCATCCTATCCGGCCCTGGCCTTGCGCATGGGCCTTGAGGCGGACGTCACACTGAGGGTTTCCGTGGCCGCCGACGGCGCCGTCAAGGATGTCGAAGTCGTTAAAAGCGCCGGAATGGGCTTTGATGAGGAGGCAATCAGGGCGGTTCGCCAGTTTCGTTTCGAACCCGCAAAAAATGACGGACAGGCCGTCCCTTCCGAGTTCGTTTATATTTATCGATTCCGCCTCACAAAACGATAGTAAACGGGAAAATCTCATGTTCATGGACCCGCGAAAGGCCACGACCCGATGCACAGAGACAGGCGAGCCATGCCGGCCTCTCTTGGAGCTGCTCCTTCTGCTTCTCGTTTTTTCTCTTCCCATCGCGTGCCAGCGGCAAGAACGGACCACCTCGACCGCGGACGGCCAGAAGCTGAAGGTCGTAACCACCGTTGCCCCTATTACGAGCGTCGTCGAGAACGTCGCCGGAGATACCATAGAACTCGTCGGCCTCGTTCCCGAGGGAGTTAACTCCCACACCTTCGAACCGACTCCCTCTGACGTGAAAATCCTGGCTGCTGCGGATCTGATCATACTCAACGGCGTGGATCTTGAGGTCCCAAGCCTGAACCTTGCCAAAACGAATAAGAAGCCCGGCACCGCTATTCTTTTGTTGGGCAACAAGGCCGTTCAAGAAGAGGAATACGCTTTTGATTTCAGTTTTCCCAAAGAAGGCGGCCATCCCAACCCGCACCTGTGGATAAACCCTCAGTACGTCACCCGTTACGTGATGCTCGTGCGCGATGAACTGATCAGGTTGGATCCTGCGAACAGGCGGGTTTACGAAAGGAACACGGCGGTCTATCTCGAGGAGTTGGAGGCGCTCGATCGCGCGATAGATGCTGCGGTAAGAACGATTCCCGCCGCAAGCCGGCGGCTCCTTACGTACCACGACTCCTGGCCCTACTTTGCCCGTCGCTACGGCTTTACGGTGATCGGAGCCGTGCAGCCTTCCGACTTTTCTGATCCCAGCCCTAGAGAGGTTGCGCGCCTCATTGAGCAGATCCGAAAAGAGAAAATTCCCGCAGTGTTCGGCTCCGAAGTCTTTCCCAGCCCTATCCTGCAACAGATAGCGAGAGAGACAAAGACCCGCTATATTGACAAGCTCAGAGACGACGAGCTTCCGGGAAAACCGGGTGATCCCCGGCACTCGTATATAGGCATGATGTTGGAGAATGTAGCGATTATGGTCGAAGCCCTCGGCGGATCCGCGGCCCCTTTAGCGAAGGTGGATCCGGGGCCCGTAGCGGGTTCTTACGGCAACTATCGCAGAAAGGATTAGTCCGCTCTTAGTCCTGTGTCTACTCAACAGCCCGGTTCGCACAAACTCCCCGGCACTCTTCACCCTCACGGAATCGACGAGCCGCCCCTGATTAGCCATACCCGAGCTCCTCTTGTCGAGCTCGTGCGCGTCTCCAGCGGGTATGGAGCTCTTCCCGCTATCGAGGATGTCGATTTGAAAATCTGGCCCGGCCAGTTCCTGGCAATTGTAGGTCCCAATGGAGGCGGCAAAACGACCCTCCTCAGGACAATTCTCGGTATGGTGCCGCGTATAAGCGGCCAACTGCTTTTCAGAGGACAACCGCTAAAAAGCTCGACGTTTGAAAAGGTCGGTTACGTGCCGCAGTTAGAAACGATCGACTGGAACTTCCCAATCACCGTCGAGGAAGTGATCCAGATGGGCCTGTTTCGAAAGAATCATTGGCTGCGGAGCCATCGGAAGGAAGATCGCGAAAAGGTCAAAGACGTCATGGAGCGACTGAACCTCATAGGGCTTGAGAGGCGCCATATCCGAGAACTCTCTGGCGGCCAGCATCAGGGCGTTTTTCTCGGCCGTGCCCTGCTCGTCGATCCTGAGTTGATCCTGCTGGATGAGCCGACCGCCGGCCTCGACATTCGATCCCGAGATGATGTCATCCACTTCCTGCACGAGATCAACCACCAGGGAGTCGCCATCATCATTACGGCTCATGACCTGAATTGGGTGGCCGCCCATCTACCGTGGGTGGTTTGTCTCAACCGGCGAATTATCGCGGAGGGAAGGCCTCAGGAAATCTTTACGGCGCCGGTTCTGAAGGAAACCTACCGCGGGGATTTGGTCGTTTTTCTGCATGAAGGAATGATCATGATCGGCGAGCGACCTCACTTGCCAGGTGACTAAAATGACGTGGCTTTTGCTTCCCCTGGACTTCGAGTTCTTCCGCCGCGGGCTTCTCGCCGCCGTTCTTATTGGAGCTCTTTGCGGCTACATTGGTGTCTACGTGGTCCTGCGGCGAATGAGCTACATCGGCCACGGCCTTTCTCACGCGATTTTTGGGGGCGCCGTCCTCAGTTACGTCGTTCATATCAATTTTTTTGTCGGCGCCGGCCTCTGGGGACTTATGTGCGCGGTTCTCATTCACCTGATTAGCCACCGCCGTTGGGTTGGAGCCGACGCCGCCATCGGCGTGGTCACGACATCGAGCTTTGCGATCGGCGTCGCAATTGTCTCGAGTTACCGGACCTTCACGCGGAACATTGAGGCGGCTCTTTTTGGAAATATTTTGGGCATCGCTCCACAGGATCTCTGGATCGTGGGCGCGATCTCCCTGATCGTGTTTGTGGTTCTATTTGCCGTGCGTCGCCAGTTGCTCTTCTCGACTTTTGATCCTGAGGTGGCCTCGGCTTACGGGATATCAGCCGGATGGATCGATCTGCTTTTTGTGCTTCTCCTTGCCGTTACGGTTCTGGCGTCTACCCAGATCCTGGGCGTTACTCTGGTTGCCGCAGCTATGGTTATCCCCCCAGTGATCGCCCGCTATCTGGCCAACCGGTTCCGCAACCTACTTCTCCTATCGCCGGTCCTGGGCGGGTTTTGCGGCGCCACCGGCATTTACCTGAGCTTCTACATGGATATCTCCTCTGCGGCTACGATCGTTTTGACTTCAGCGGCACTTTTCTTCATTCTTGAGATCAGTTTCTGGTTTCAAAAAAGTCCTGCTTTTCGATCTGGCGCCCGGTGAGATTGGTTAGCGCTCCGCGCCGTGGTTAGGAGCCTCAGACGGGCTGGAGCTCTACACCGTGGCATTCACACGGAAGTGCTTTTGGAGCAGGAGCATGGCAGATGTGACCGAGGAGAAAACGGATGAAAGCGCTACGCTATGCAACCCTGATAACTATCTTTGCGGTGTCACCAGTCGCTTCGAGAGTCCTCTGGCAGGAAAGCCAATTCTCGGCAGCTCAGCCCGACCAGCATGACCCGGAAAGCCACCGCGGCCACGCTCCGCCGCCCAAAAAGGCGCTGGGCGCGGCGCACGGCGCGCGCGTTAAGATTCTTTCCCCGAAAAAGGGACAGGCGTTTAAGGGTAATGCCGTTCCCCTGAGCTTTGCGCTTACCAAGGGAAAGAGAGGTCATCACGTTCATGCTTATATCGACGGGCACCTGATGGGGATGTTTCAAAGTGAACAAGGAACTCTGACCGGAATCCAGCCGGGGCACCATATTCTGGAACTCAGAGTGGTTGCCGATGACCACAAAACTGAGCTGAATGCTACCGATACGGTCGATTTTATGATCAAGTAGATGAATGAGTCCGATGGATTCAAGGCAACGAATTACAATAACTCTCTCGCTTGTGGCGTTAACTGTTCTTTTCCTTCTACCAACTCTCTACCTGTCTTTAGCCGGGCCGCGTTCCTCGAACGAAGAGCCCGTGCAGGTTTTACAGCAGTATCTAAGAGCAATCTATGCGCGTGATTACAGAAGAGCTTACGGGCTCATCTCCTCCGTGGACCAGCATCTCAAAAATGAGCAATCTTACGTCCGAGAAAGAGGCGGGTTCAGCGGTTTTACTCTCGAGCTGTCAAAGAGAATCGCGTCCTTTATCGAAGCGAAGCCTCTATCGAAGCAGATCACTGCCGACCATGCCCGGATCCGCCTCAAGTTCTATCTCCCGGATGCGAACAGTCTTTCGTCCTCTTTGCTGGATTGGGATGAGGATCGCCTGAACACCCTCTCGCCCCAAATGCAAGCAGAGATGATGGCGTTGGTGGAAAAATTGCGCCGCGAGCGCCGCATTCCTGTAATTGAGGGAGAAGACGATTATGAGCTTGTAAAGGAGAAGAAGGGCTGGCGAGTCTACTTGAACTGGGCCGCAGGGATCAAACTCGTTTTCTTGGCTTCTGTTCCGCCGGAGCTTCCGATTGAGGCCGCTGCGGCTGAAAAGGAGGTCCTCATCCATCCTGGAGAGCTGTTTAGGGTCGTTTATCGAGTGAAAAACCGCTCGGAAAACGCGATTTTTGCCCGAATCGCGCACCGCGTAGAGCCGAAAGATGTGGCGCCCTATCTGGATTTGGTTGAATGCGGGCTGCTCTTTCCGGTAAAGCTCGCGCCAGGGCAGGAGAATGAATATTCCACAACCTATTTTATTCGAGGAGATCTCCCGGAAAAGGTCCGCCGACTTGATATAACATACGAATTTAAGGTACCAGAGAGTTAGCGGCGATTCCTTCCGGGTGTGAATTCGTCCATGCGGCCGACTGCGCCAATCAAAAGCCTTGGTTGGCGGTGTCAGCACGAAAGGAATGAGATCCTATGAGCAAGGCAGCCAAAAAGAAAACTGTGGCAAGAAGGGAGCGTCTCCAGCCGCTCCCGCCCCGACCAGGCCCGAACTGGCCGATTCTTGCTCTGGCGCTCGCCGGGATGGGTCTTTCAGGATATCTCACGTTTTCAATATGGTTGGGGCAGCCACTGGCGGGCTGCACGGTAGGAAGCGGTTGCGACGTGGTTCTGAACAGCGATTGGTCAAAACTGTTTGGCCTGCCGACCTCTCTCTGGGGATTTCTCGGTTATGGAGCTCTAGCCGGGATTGCTTTCATCAAGCAGACTGAAGCGCATTGGAAACTGGCGTGGACGGTCTCTCTCTTCGGCGTTGTATACAGTGTCTATTTAACTCTAATCTCGCTCATTGAGTTGAAAACGACGTGTCCGTACTGCCTTGCCTCGGCAATTCTGATGCTTTGTGCATTTGCAACCGCCACCTATGAGAAACCGGCGTCACTTCAAAAATTTTCCTGGCGTCCCTGGCTTCTCCGCACCGTGGGCGGCGCGGCTGTGTTGGTGATTGCCATTCATCTTCACTATACGGGAGTGTGGGGCAGGGGCCCGGGGCCGGAAAATCCTAAGATTCGCGCTTTAGCCGAACACTTGACCAAGACAAAGGCAAAATTCTACGGGACCTTTTGGTGTCCTCATTGCAAAGAGCAAAAAGAGCTCTTTGGGCCCTCGGTGGACCGGCTTCCCTATATTGAATGCAGTCCCGGAGGACGGGGTACTCCCCAAGCTGCGGTATGTCAGGCGGAAGCTATCCGCGCCTATCCGACATGGGTGATCAGCGGCCAGCGACACGAAGGCAGGCTGAGTCTAAATGAGCTGGCGCATTACAGCGGGTTTCAAGAGAGCTTTCCTTAGTCTTTAAGACCGCTTCGACCACGACTGGGTTGGGTTGACCACTTTTTCCCTCCAGTCGTGACCTCAAGTTTCTTGTCGGTAAAATACCTCTTGCAAACTGTTTTAAATTTTGGTAGAAGTTTTGGCAAAATATAACGAAAAATCACGTCGCACGTCGGACAAAATGGCCTAAACGTGCTCTTTTGGCGAAAATCGTACACAACGGGTGCCGGCTTTTTGTCCGCGGCTGGCGCCCAAACTATAACTCTAAAAGACTTGGACACCTTTTCTTCTCTTGGTTCATTAGAAAGCCGATCTCTTTCACTAAAAAAGTCAATCTTTTCAACTAAATTTCCATTCTATCGATACAAATCGATGCGGCACGTTTCGTGCTTTATAGGCTTTATGGGGTTGGACTCGGCAAAGCTTGCACCCGGAAAACCCGCTCTTTAGGTCCGCGCAGGGCGAAGGTTGCCAAAACACGTAGATTAAGTATGAGCCTCGTTTACGATGCACTGAAAAGAGTCGGGCTTTCGGTAAATGCGCAGCTTTACAGCCTCGATTCTGATAGCACTGTCGATAATTGTTTCGAAAAACTACTCAGAGCTGAATCCCGGCGGGTCTTTTCGACGGTCTTGAGTAATCTGGCTGGAGGGTCAACCCGGCCGAAAACAGTTCTCGTGTGTAGCGCCAGTAAAGGTGAGGGTGCCACGACTGTAGGTATCGGACTTGCTCTCGCGGCTGCGGATAAAAGGGCGGGAGAGGTCCTGCTGATAGATGGGAATTTTCACAGCCCAACGGCATCGAAAGTCTTCAGGATGGAGGACGGCGGCTTGGCCGAATATTTGGCGGGAGACTTAGCTAATCCTGGAATTAAGCGAACGGCCATACCAGCTCTTTCGCTGTTGGCCTCCGGGAGGATTCGCGGTGACCATATTCAAGGGATGGAGACGCCGAAATTCCGGATACTTTTGGATAAGCTCAGCCCACTGTACCAGTTTATTTTGGTTGATGGACCGGCAATCAACGCTCATCCGGAGTCGGTCTTGTATGCGCCACAGGTGGATAGGACCCTTCTGATCATTCATGCCGGGGAAACGAGGGGTCCAGTGGTGAGAAATGCGCTGTCGAAGCTTTCAGCCGCAGGATGCAACAAGGTTGGCGTCATTCTAAATCGCAGGAGCTTTGCCATACCGCAAAGTGTGTACAAGAGACTATGACCGAACCCCCACGAACGGCTGTGGTCCTGGCCGGAGGTCTGCCGTTTGCCGAAGCCTCTCTCGATGGAGTAAGGCCAAAAATCCTGCTGCCCGTAGCGAACCGCCCCCTTATCTCCTATCTCGGGTCTGTTCTGGCGGCCGCCGGGGTTAATCACCTGATCATTTGCTTAAACACCACAACGGCTGAAGCTTGGAGTTCGCTGGAACAATCGCTTGGTGGTTTGTGCCTGCAGCTCGAATGCGTGGTTCACAAGATCCCCCGCGGCACTGGCGGATCACTTAAACAGGTAGAGAATCGACTCGATGGCAACCCATTTTGGGTTGTAAGCGGAGACCTCTTTTTGGAGACGGACCTCCGTCCAATGGTAGCTGCTCATCAGGAAAGTGGCTTGACCGCCACGGTTGGTGTTTTGCGCGTAGAAGAGACTCCTTGGGAAATGGAGCGAGTCGAAGTCAATGCAGAACGGCGGGTCAGGGCGATTCACAGGATGCACCCGGCCCAAAACAAGCGCAGCATGCTGCGACCTGCAGGACTATACCTGTTCGAAGCGTCGGTGCTAGAACTGATTCCCCAAAGGGGCCATTTCGACTTAAAGGAGCAGCTTTTTCCGCTCCTTGCTGAAAAAGAACTGCACGCGGGCGTATGGGAAATCCCCGGCTATTGTCGCACGATATCCAGTGTCGCTGACTACTTCACGGCCAACCGCGATGTTCTCCTAAGAAATGTGGTCTTCCCTTACCTGGAGTCCTGCACGATCGAGGCTGCCGCCAGAGCCCCTTCCAGAGATCCTTCGCAGGAGGTGTCTGAGCAGATTGGTTTGTCTGGAAGGCCACTCGATGCAAGCGTAAACACGCGGGTCTCACTTGGTGCCACGCTTCTGAGTCCCGTGCTTCTGGGCACGGACTGCGATATTGGCGATGCTGCTATTATCATTGGTCCGACGGCGATCGGCGGTAGATGCGTGATAGAGGACAATGCCGTTGTTGATGAATGCGTGTTGCTTCCAGGCGCGAGCATCGGCAGAAATGCCCGCCTCGATCGATGCGTGATTGGCGACGGCGCTATCGTTGAGCCAGGCGCTTCTCTCCGTGAAATGATTATTTTTGGCCGGCCGGTTAAGGCGGCTGCGCTGGGAGGACTCCCTGGTAGGCAGCTGCCGCTCAATTCAAGCGGTCTCCTACAATTGTCTGAGTGGCGCATACCGGCTCCAAAACTTTTCCTGAAACGGGTTTTTGACACGTTGGTCGCCGGAGTCGGCCTCATAATTTCGGCGCCGCTTATGGCGCTCATCGGTCTGGCTATCAAACTCGATTCACCAGGGAAAGTTGTCTTCCGTCAACCCAGGTGCGGTTTGGGCGGGCGCGAGTTCGTGCTTTACAAGTTCCGCTCCATGGTGGCGGAATCGGAAAATCTCAAGCGAGAGCTTTTGTCCCTGAACCAGGTTGACGGCCCAATGTTTAAGATCATCGATGATCCCAGGAACACGCGTGTGGGGCGCTTTCTCAGGGCAACAAATCTCGACGAACTTCCCCAACTCTGGAACGTGCTGCTCGGGGATATGAGCCTCGTTGGACCCCGCCCGCTCTCGATGGATGAAATGCGATATAATCCCTACTGGAGGGACGTTCGTCTCTCGGTTCGGCCTGGTCTCACCGGACTGTGGCAGGTCAAGGCGCATAGCAAGACCTCGTTCGCCGACTGGATTCGTTATGATCTCTACTACGCCAACAACTTGTCTCCGTGGCTGGATCTCAAAATTCTCGCAAAGACATTCCTCAACTCTTTTCTCCCAAAAAGGAGTGCGGAGGTTGTGGCCAGGAGAACACCGATACAGGAGAAGAGCGCATGAAATCGGTCACCGCCGCGATCCGGATGATTTTCTTGACTCTTTTCACCGCGAGCTGTGCGGTCCAGAGCGAACAGGAAGTTGAGCGGATCATCTTTCACGAAGTGAAGGCGCCTCTTCCGGGCGCAATTCAGGCCGATCCCCATCGTCTTCGTGTCGGAGACTCGCTGTTGGTTAAGTTTGCCAATAATCCGGAACTAAATATCGAGGGGCCCGTCCGGCCAGACGGGAAATTTGCCCTGGCCCTGATCGGGGAGGTCCCGGCCGCAGGTTTGACGGTGGCGGAACTCCGCTCGAGCATCAGCGGGCATTTCAAGCGTTTCATCAGCGAGACCCGCTACGGCGAGACTCTCAAGGAAGGGGACGACCTCCAGATCCGGTTTGTCTTCAATCCTGAATTGAATCAGGTGATCACGGTCCGGACTGACGGTAACATTTCCATGCCTTTGATCGGTGACATTCAAGCTGCCGGGCTGCGCCCTACGGATCTCCGCAAGAATCTTCTCAAAGCTTACGCCAGGCATCTCAAAAACCCGGACATTACGGTCCTGGTCGGGGGGCTCGTCACCAGGAAAATTTTCGCCGATGAGTCCTTTATCTCTGTGCATCTGACCAAGCCGGCCGATCGGCTAATTTTTGTGGGTGGAGAGGTTCAACGCCCGCGCAGCCTTAGGCTCGAAGGAAAGCTGACCGCGCTTCAGGCCATCATGGAAGCGGGAGGAGTCAAAGAGACTGCAGATCTCTCACAGGTAGTGGTGCTGAGAACCGGACCGTACGAGCAGGGGCAATGGATAAAGACCAACCTCACCCACCCGCTTGCAGGGAAAGATGTCCTGCACGATATCGATCTCAAGGATGGAGATATCCTGGTCGTGCCCATGAGCGGCATTGCCCGGCTGAACCTCTGGATCAAGCAATATATCCGTGACGTTATGCCGTTAGACAGCAGGTTCAACATCAGTTCCATTATCTATGACTCAGGGAGTCGCGGCCGCTAAGGTGCGGGCTAGATATGTTACTGCGAACTCCCCTCTTGGGTTTTTTGCTCCTAACCCTGAGTGCCGGCGGCGCCGCCGAGCACCTCATCACTGGAGAGCACCCTTCACCTTTCGCCCCGGCTTTGCTATCCCCACCTCTGGAGATCATAAATGTCCTGACGCCCGAGTTCGGTAACCGGGTTGGAGGGGGCGATTATGGCCTGGCCAATGTGGAGCCGGTTGAAATCGCTTACAGCGTCGGCCAGGGACAGGTGGTCCGGATCGTGCGCACCCCTGATCTGCGGCCAGGACCGCAGGTTGGAATCCGCTTTCAAGTCCTCCTTGGCGAAGTCAGCAACGCCTACGTCTGGATTGAGACGCCTTCGGCGAACGAGGTGTGGAAGTGCGAAGTTTCCGTCACCTATCCCGACGGGTTTCAAAGCTCCACTCTGAGCGAGAATGTACAGGGTCGAGCTGAATACAACATCAGGGCGGCGCCCAGGACAAAACTTGATTTCACGCTTTACCCCACCGCTCATCCCTTCGAACTTGCCAAGCACGTCAGGCTTACCATAAGTCCCGTACGGACATTGACCTGGTCGGATGAGTTGGTCCCGCTTCCCGCAACGGTTGAACGGTCTATTATCAATCCATGAGGCGACTCCGTCGCAAGGGAGAATAGTATGAAAGTCCAGACCACCGGCAGGCTTTTGCTCGACAGCGTCTTCCGCCGCAAAAAGATGATCCTGATCGTAGCGTTCAGCATCTTGGGAACCGTCTTAGTCGGAAGTCTGCTTTCCCCGCCAAGCTACGAGGCCACCAGCACGGTTTTGGTCCGCGGGAGCAATTACGAGCATGTTCTCTTTCCTGAGCCGAGGCACGGAGGACCCACAACCTTTCTCGTAAAACCCCAGGAACAGATCAACTCTGAGATCGAGATCATCAAGAGTCGCCCAGTTCTCGAGCGGGTAGTCAAAGCCCTGAAGCTCGAGGCACGCAAAAACTCTTTGAGCTTGTTCTCCAAAGGATCGAATCGAAACGGTTTCGAGGCGGCGGTGAATCGGCTACGGGATAGCCTGCGGGTAGAGCCGGTGATCGAGTCTCAGGTGATCCGGATCGCTTACCGCGATTCCGACCCGGTCATGGCAAGTCAGGTGGTTAACCAGGTGGCAGAGGCATACTTGCGGCAGCACCTTGACGTCCATCTCAATCGGGCAGAAAGCAGCTTTTACGCCGAACAAATGAAGTCTCTTGAGGCGGAAGTTACTGGCCTCAGGCAACAGTTAGCCAAGATGAAGAGCGAGGAGAATGTCGTCGCCTTCAACGAGCAAGCCGCCGCATTTGTCTCAAAAATTAAAACCCTCGACTTAGCCCGCGCCAATGTCCAGACCGAGATCGCCAGTAGACGATCCAAAGTGGAGCGCATCCAAAAGCTACTCAAGTCGAATCCCAATCTTCTCATTCCCATGCCGGAGATTGCGAAGAACCCGATTATCGAGATGTTAGAAAACAAATTGGTGAACCTACGCTTTCACCTGGAGTCGGTACGACAGCGCTATACAGAAGAGAGCCGGCAAGTCATCACCGCCCGAGAACAGGTTCAGGAGGTGGAGCGGCAGATCAAGAGTCAAGTGAGGCTCTTCCTGGAGCGGGAAGCCGCGGAACTCGAAAAGCTGCAGGCGGAAGAACAGGCCCTGACCCGGACCATCGAGAGCCTAAACACCCAGATCAAGCGTTTTGCCGCCACCGAGTCCGGTTTGGCGAATCTTGAAAGGCAGATCGAGGATAAGCAGAAAACCCTAACCGTGCTCAGAGAAAGATACCAAGATGCCTTGGTAGCGCAAGGCACAGACTATAGATTGCAAGCGGCGAAGATCGTAAGTCTAGCCTCGGTCCCAACCAGCCCGGTCTTTCCTAACCTTCTTCTCAACATGGTTTTGGCCGTTGTCCTTGCTATTGCGGTGAGTCTTGGACTCGCCTTTTTCGCCGAGTATTGGGACGACTCCATCAAAGTACCGGAGGACGTGGAACGGTACCTGGGACTTCCGGTTCTCGCCTCCGTTCCAGAGCTCTAGATGGATCTGTCATGGTCTGAAAGGGAGCCATTCGCGCGGCTGGGATCAGGACTTTGGCTCGCTCTGCTCGGCGTCATCATCGGCCTGCTGTTCCTCACCGCTGTTCAGCTTGACCTGAAATGGTTTCTCGTCGCTTTTCTCGGTGCCTTAACCCTTATCGCGGCCCTTGCTTTCGCTGACCGAAAGAGTTTTTTTCTTGTCCTTCTCGTATTCGCCTTGCCCATTAACGCGGACTTAAACCTTTTTTTTCAGCCCAGTTTGGTCCGAAGATCCACGTACGGGCTCCAAATAACACTTCCCTATCTCGCTCTCATTCCCCTTTACTTCCTGTGGGGGATTTCCTGTCTCAAAGAAAGACGTCCCCTCATCAGCTCCACAACAGGCCACCTGCCGCTTTTCGCCTTTTTTATAACCGCATTCGCATCGGTGATTCTATCGCGTGATCGTTTATTCGGCTTTTTCGACCTTTTTGCTCTGACCGGTTCGATCCTTCTTTTTGTTTACGTCGCGAATCAGGTGTCGGATTCTCGCATGCTAGGCCTCGTGTGGGTGACGCTCATGGCTACAGTGGGAATTCAGGGGGCCATTGCTGCTGGCCAGTATCTCACAGGGTCTGGCCTGGGCTTGGAGGCTTTGGGCGGTTACGGGGCCTCGGGGCAAAGGACTCAGGGAACTTTGGGACTTGCGGCGATCAGCCGGGTCGCAGGGACACTTGGCCATCCGAATCAATTGGCGCTCTATTTTGACCTCTTGCTGCCTCTGGGTTGGAGCTTCGTGTTCTTTCCCATGAGGAGACGCTTTAAGCTCGTTTTGATAGCTGTTTTGGTTCTGGGTGGAGTGGGACTTTTGGCTTCACTTTCCCGGGGTGGCATCACGGCCGTGAGTGTGGCTTTTCTCTTCATCCTGCTTGCGCGCTGCAGCAAGCTCATCGGCCTGTTTAGATCCGGCGTGGCGTTATTTTTGTTGTTCATGTTCCTGACATTCCTGGTCTTGGGAACATCAAATCCGATTCAGGAGCGATTCTTAAAAAACCGCTACGCCGAGGCGCTCGCGCGAGTGCCATTGGCTAAGGTCACGCTTAACCTCATCGGAGATAACCCGGCGCTTGGAGTGGGACTGAACAACTACACCGCGGCGGCCAGGCGCTACGACACCACCCCCGAGCAGATCACCTCGGTCTGGAATGCTCCGGTCCACAATCTCTTCCTTCTCATCACGGCGGAGACAGGAGTGATCGGCCTCGCCTTTTTTGTCGGCTTTCTCTTCACAGCCGTGTTTTCGCTTATTCCAACTCTGCGTGCCGAAGATCCATTCATCAGGACGATGGGAGCTGGTCTTTTCATCGGCCTCTTGGCTTACCTCGCACACGTTCAGATCGATTACAGCGAATGGACCCATTTTGCTCCACTTTGGTTCTTGCTCGGACTGAGCGTCAGTTTAAGACGAGTGGCAAGCTTCGTCCGTGCCAGTAGACCGCCTTTTCAGCGAAATAGATCTGCTTGGTCGGCTCAAGACTCGCCCTTATGAAAAAGGTGCTCTATGTCCATTACCAGAAATCAGACCGGGACGGCCCCTACATCCATACTCGGGAATTTGGCCGCGCCTTTGCTGCGCTCTGTAGGGAGAAAGGAACCGCTTTTTCGGTTGTAGAACCGAAGACCGGCTTCTGGGACGCCGGCCGATCGCCCTTCCTGGCGCGGCTCAAGAAGGGACTAGCGCGCTATTTTCTGCACGATCTTAAAACCCTCAGTGTTCAATTCACCAGGGTTTTACGGGAATTGGCGATGCTCAAAAGAGAAAGACCCGATGTCGTTTTGACGCGGTACAACGAAACTACGATTTCGATTCTCTGGGCCTGCCGTAAGAAAAAAATCCCCGCGGCCCTGGAGCTCAATGCCCCCGACAGCGAAAAGCTCTTGCGTCGCAAAACGTACTGGCGAGTCCCCGGGATGGAAAAATTGTTCAGCATTCGTCACGCTTTCGAGCTCTCTTCAGGCGCTTTCGGAGTCAGTGATGACCTTCTCGCTGCATTGCGCGAATCGAGCGGTTCGAAGAAGCCCTTGGCGGTCATTCCTAATGGCGTCAATTTGGACCGATTCGATCCGCGGATTTCCGGGTTAGCTGTGCGCAACCGCTATGGCTTCACCGAAAGGACAGTCGTGGTCGGCTACGTAGGCAGCTTTCCTCTTTTTCATTCTATGGAAGGCCTTCTCGATCGAATACCATCGATGGTCGAGGAAGAGCCCGAACTCAGGTTTTTGTTGGTAGGGCAGGTCACTTCCTACGAGGACTGGCTTGTGCGTCGCGTCAAAGAGCCTCGGCTTGCTCCCTACGTGATCCTTGCAGGCTTCGCGCCACCCCAGGAAATTCCTGCTTACGTTGCGGCGATGGATATCGCCATCCTGCCCAACACCGCTGCCTACTGCTCGCCCCTTAAAATCTTCGAGTACATGGCAATGGCCCGGGCGATCGTGGCGCCCGCGACCGCGCCGGTGGTTTTCGTAGTCACCCACCAAAAAGAAGGGCTGCTCTTCGAGCCGGAAAACTACGGGCAAATGGCTGAGGCAATTCTCCAGTTGGCGCGAGACCCGGACTTGCGCGCCCGTATTGGCGCCGCCGCGAGAGTTCATGTGGCAAAGGACTTTACCTGGAGGCGAAACGCGGAGCGAGTTTATGAATTTCTTCTGAAAGTCTGTGAACAACACCGGGAGAGAGGCTCTCAATGACAGCCGAAAAACCGGTCGCCTACTTCGTCGGCCGGTGGCCTTCCCCTTCAGAAGCTTTTATTCGTGAGGAGATCAGGTCTCTTCTTTCCCTCGGCCACCCGGTCTATATTTGCGCCTTGAGGGACGCCGGCCCGGAGGGAGATCAAGCGGCGCGCGATTATTTCAAGACCCGCTGCCGCATCCTTTGGCCGCCACGCTGGCGTACTTTTTTTTGGGCTGCCGTTTCCTGGTTCCTCAGAAAGCCCGTCCTACTCGCCTCGCTTTTCTGGTCTGTTCTTTGGAAAAGTAACGCCACGTTGCGGGAGAGAATGAGAGGGATCGTTCTTGCCGGCCTGGGAAGCTATGCAGCGCACGAGCTGGAAAAAGAGATAGAGCCAAGCCGGCTGCACGCGCATTTTGCCTACGGCAACGCCCTGGTCGCGCGCGTGGCCGCAAGCCTTTTGGGAACTCGCTACAGCCTTACCATGCACCATTCGGATATTCTCTTCCCAGAGGGATTGATGGAGTGTAAGCTCGAGAACGCCGATCCGCTTGTAACCACAAGTCAGTTCAACAGGCGTGCGATTCTCAAATCTTGGGCATACGTGGATCCCTCAAAGCTCAAAGTGATTTACTCCGGCGTTGATACGGAGAAGTTCGTCCCGCCGGCGGTCCGGAAGAACGCTCATGGTCCGGTGAGGCTACTTACAGTAGCGCGTATGCACCACAATAAAGATCCGCTTACGGTCATTGCCGCCGCCGCCGAGCTCAAGAAGAACGGGCTTGACTTCACCTGGCGTTGGATCGGCGACGGACGCGTCATGGAGCAGTGCAAAGAGGCCGTCAAGAAGGACCGCTTGGAAGACAATATACAGTTCCTCGGATGGCTTTCCCACAGTCAAATTCCACAGCATTATCGTTGGGCCGATATTTTCGTGCTGGGCAGCCTGAGCGAGGGGCTTCCTTTTGTCCTTATGGAGGCGATGGCTTCGGGATTAGCGGTCATCAGTACCGCGGTGACCGGGGTCCCGGAGCTAATCACATCAGGCAAGGACGGCTTACTGGTTACCGCAGGGGCACCGCACGCGCTGGCCGATGCGGTCGCCGGGCTTATCGCGCATCCAGAAGAACGGCGGATCTTGGGTTTAGCTGCCCGGGAGCGGGTCGTCAAAGATTTCAACTTGGTTACGAATGCAGAGCGGTTGTGGAAAACATTCAGCGGCTGAGAGATCCTCGGTAGCCTCAAAAAAGATCTTCCCTTCTATCGATCTCTTGGGTGTGCGCATCCATGTTGTTTATCGTCGGGATCTCCTGGCGACCATCGCGCAATCGATTGAATCGGGTCGACCCTGCAACATTGGCAATGTCAATACTCATGCGATGAACCTCGCCTTCGACAATTCAGAGTTCCGCGATATCCTCAACGCCTTTGATCTCGTTTTCGTGGACGGATTCGGCGTGAAGCTCGCGGCAAAGCTTGCCGGGCTCAGAGTAGGAGAGCGACTCACGTACATGGACTGGACCGACGACCTCTTCCGTCTCTGCGCTGAAAGAAGATGGCCAATTTTCGTTCTCGGTGATACCGAAGAAGTGGGACAGGAGTTCCAGCGAAAATTGCTTCACAATCATCCTGACTGTCCGTTTGCCGGCAGGCATCACGGCTTCTTCGAGAAGACCGGTCAAGAGAGCGAAGGCGTGGTCAGGACGATCAATAGGAGCGGTGCCCTTGTCCTGCTCGCAGGGATGAGTATGCCTGTGCAGGAAAACTGGATTTGGGCTAACCGGGAAGTCCTGGCGCCACCGGTACGGCTTACCTCCGGCGCGTTTTTTAGCTACTATAGCGGATTCATTCCTCGCGGTCCTAAATGGATGACTCAACACGGACTGGAGTGGCTGCACCGTCTCGCGGTTCAGCCCCGTGCCATGTGGCGGCGCTATTTGCTGGGGAATCCCCTATTTTTGACCCGCGTGTTGGTGAATCGCTTCGGCATCAACGGCAATGCAAGAGGGCGCTGAGAGGACGAAATCGTGCCGGGAATTGTGGGATGGTTAGGTGAAGATGGCGGCTTATCGGAGGAAGCAAAAAAAGAAGCCTGCTCCGCTCTGGCACACGACCAGAAGGAGGAAGTGAAGACAGTCAACGCGGGTTCTCTCTGGCTCGCCGCGGTTGGTCTTGCCGGGCAAATGCCGCAGATTTATGAAAAACCCCCCGGAGATATTCTGGTCGTGTGGGGAACGCTTTTCAGCTCAGGATTGGAGCAGCTTTCCAGCCAAGCTCTTTTTGCGTATGCCGCGAATCCCAAAGCAGTGGCGCCGGGTTTTTATTCGATCGCCCATTGGTGCGCACGCGAGAAAAAATTATCGGTGCTGACCGACCATATGGCTACGAGGCCGGTCTATTATGCAGAAGATGGACAAAAAATCGCCTTTGCCTCGCGCCTCGGAGCAGTCCTCGCTCTGCTGCCGGAAAGAACTACCCCTGATTTAGCCGCCTGGTTTGACATGCTGACCTTTGGAGCTTTAACCTGCAACACGACATGGTTCGAGGGCGTCAGATTTCTGCCTCCGTCAAGCCGCCTTTCAGCTACAGCTTACACTCCAAAACCGGCTGTAAGTTTCGTTGACTTTCCTCCGCCTATTCCACCTGTTCCTGAGGAGAAAGCCATCGACGGGATCGTGTCGCTCGTCAGACAGGCCGTCGCGCGCGCCGTCCAAGGCGCAAGAAAGGTTACCGTCCTTTCCTCTGGCGGCATAGACTCCCGGCTAGTATGGGCTGGCCTACAAAGAAAGGAGATTGAAACTGTCGGAGTCTCCTTCGGCCCCGTGGATTTGCCGGATGTGATCGTCGCCGGTCAAATCTGCTCCCGTCTTGGCGTACCGCACGTGAATCTAAAAATGTCGCCCGAGCAGGTGCAAAGCCTGGCCCCCGATATCGTCAAGTTAAGCGACGCGACGTTTTCCTTTATCCACGGTACAGGGAATCTTCTTTCGGCCCGGGAAGCGAGCGAAACTGATATCATTCTGGATGGGGCGCAAATCTGGGGAGATATCACTTCGCCTGTGGAATTCGTCTTAAAGGGTAAGCATCTGCTCGAACACAAGTTGCTGGCCGATAAACCTCGCGTGTTGCAGTCTCTCCTGAATCCGCCTGTTCGCAAGAAATTTCTCTCCCATATGGAGATGCGTCGCGAAAGTTTCCTTGCGCTAATCGATTACGGGAGGTTCCAGGATCAACTTTCGGCCATCGACCGAATCGAAAGCCGGATGTACACGCAGGCCACACTCATCAAATTGGGACGGGTCCGCGCCGCCAGCCCGCTTTATGACCTCGACCTGAATCACTTCGTTCGATCGATCCCCCCAAAAATGCGCCTCAACAAGTTTTTCGCGATCAGGACAATCTGCAGCCTTACTCCCTCCCTTGGGAAAGTGGTCTATACGGAAAGCGGTTATCCGCTGAATAGCCTCTCCAACCCCTATCTCATCTATCTGCAAAAAATTCGCCAACGTCTTAGGCCCACGCCGCTTTATGACCGCCGTCGGAGGTTGTTCAATATCTATGGCCGGTGGACACGTAACGAGCTTGCCGGTTGGCTGCGAGGCCTCTTTGCGCAGCAAACACCTCTCATCGAATCGCTTATCAAGCCGGGCGCGGCGGAGGAGATTCTGGAAAGACACATAAAAACCGGGCTAGAGACGGAAAAGCTCTCGCGGCTTACGACTGTCTTCCTGTGGTGTCATCAACAAAGAATATAAGCAAGTGGCCCCCAGAAGAGAATGTCCGAGGAAAGAAAATCTCCGCCATTAACGTTCCGGCACTGACCGCTCCGCAGCCATGCGATCACGCACACACGAAACGATACTCAAGAACACCGTTTTCCTAATCGTTGGAAGGCTCGTCAGCAGGGCGTTTCAGTTCCTTGTGCTTATCTATGCCGCGCGCGTTCTTGGCGCCGAGCGAATCGGCGTCTTCTTCTATGCCTCCGCTATGGTGGGCCTCCTCTCCATCCCCATGGAATTAGGCATTTCAACCTATATCGTTCAGGAGCTGAGTCGAAACCCTTCACGCACCGCAGATTTCATGGGTGCGGGGCTGACGCTGAAGGCCGCGCTGGCCTTTCTGGGCCTGTGCTTAATCGCAGGCACCGGACTCGCCCTTGGCGAAGAGCGGCAGACGTTGTTGATCTTGGGGGTTCTAGGACTCTACCTTGGGCTGGAAAACATCAACAACATCTTTGCAGCGCTCTTCCGGGCCAGGGAGCAGATGAATTACGAGGCGCTCCTCATATCGGTCAGCGGCTTATGCGCCTCGGTTCTGGGGTTTGTCTCGCTTCAGCTTTTCGCCGATCTTTTCTGGTTCAGCGCGGTATACGTCCTAGGCAGTTGTGTCCGGCTCATTTTGCATGGGTGGTGGGCCATTCGTCTGTACGGCCCACCTGCGTCGGAATTTGACCGATCCCTCTGTTTCGATTTGCTGCGGAAGGGGACTCCCTTCGCCTTGGTCTCCGGCTTTATAACCATATACTACTACATCGACACCGTCCTATTGAAGGCGTACTGGGGGAACGAGGTCGTCGGGTGGTACAACGCCGCTTACCGCTTGTTGGAAGCACCGCTTTTCCTGAGTTCGGCCTTAACGACCGCGATTTTTCCAGCGGCCTCGAAGCTCTTCCAAAAGAATCCGGATGAGCTAAAAACCATCGTCCTTCAGGCTGTGGAAAAGGCGCTCCTATTCGGCACCGCGATTGCGTTACTGGTTGCTTTTTTTTCCGTGCCGTTAATCCAAGTGATCTATGGAAGCGGCTATGAAAAGGCATCTCTTGCGTTACCCATCCTCATCTTCAGCGTTGCCATTATTTTCCCCAGCACGATTCTTGGTACCACCATCAGGGCCATTGGCAAACAAACGGTGAGTGCCTGGGTAACCGGGCTTGCGGCGGCCCTCAACGTGGCGCTCAATCTCGCTATCATACCCACCTACTCGTTCGTGGGAGCCGCTTGGACCACACTGATCACTGAAATTTTCGTCATCGTGGTCTATGGAACTCTGGTGTGGCGCTATCTCGGTGCCACTCTGAGCGGACGCGCGCTGTTCCGTTTCGCTGGGATCGTCCTTCTCCTGTGGGGCTATCTCCATTTTACAGCCGGGCTGGGGATGTGGGTTCAAATAATCGCTTATCCCATCTGCTTAGTGGGATTGCTTTTGGCCACCCGAGCGCTCAGCGCGGCCGAGTTGAAAGCTTTGCTCGCCATGTTTGTCCCTCAAGCAAGGAAAATCGCCTGATGCTGCAGTTGCTGGAGCGTCTGATTGCTGGGCTGCTCAGTTGTGTCGACACCGATGTTGGCTCCAAAGATCAGGGAGCCTTGTACTGCGCTTCCTGCAAAAATCACCACAGCCGGGCGGGAGAGGCGGCCTTTCCTTTTGTGTTCCTGGGAGCAATAAAAAACGACCCCGCCTTGAGTCAAACCGGGTTCCAACTCGCTGATTGGCTAATCCGGCAGCAAAATGAAAATGGTAGCTGGCCGGAGTCGCCCGGCAACTGGACCGGCACTACAGTCTTTCAACTCATGGCCCTTGCGGCCCTTGTGGACCAATCCGCGTCCATCCTTTCGGCTGAGCGAAGAGAACGCTACCGCGGCGCTATCCTCAAAGCCGCGCCTTGGGTTTTGGCGAACAGCCGGTTCCGCCGCGTCAACGTCAATTACATCGCTGCGGGCGCGGCGGCTTTGGCCATCGTCAACAGAATTTACCCGGATCGAAAATGGCAAAAAGGCGCACGACGGCTCGCACAGCTTGCCGCAGGCCGGATCAACCGCGACGGCCTTGTAGAGGGAGAAGGGATGGGACGAAGGATATTCAAAGCGATCTTGATCAGGTCCAACGGGATCGACATCGGCTACGGGCTCGAGATGAGTTTGGCCTCCCTCTCGCTATACGCGAAAATTACCAAGGACGAGGAGATCGCCAATGTCCTGAGCCGCGCCCTGGAGGCGCATCTTTTTTTTGTTTATCCCGATGGCAGTCTTGACAACTCCCTCGGCAGCCGAGGATACAAATGGACCATTTATGGAAGTAAGACGGCTCATGGAAGTCAGATGGCCTGGGCTTTCGGCGCGAGCGAAAATCCAATCTTCGCGTGCGCTCAGCAACTCACCACGGAAGTGCTCAAGGATTTCATTGTCAATGGGCTGTTGTCAAACGGCCCCCGTCATTGTGAGTTTGCAGACCGGCCTTGCATTTATCCGAGTTTTACCCGGGCCGCGAATCTCGCCTTCGCCTTAAGCTACTTTTCAACCCCAGGTAAGATCGAAAAAAATCTGCCATGTCAAAAACGGCAGTGGGTCAAGAACTGGCCTACTTTGAATAGTGTTTTACTGCGCCGGGTGCCCTGGATGGCTACTGTTTCCGGCTACGGCGAAAGCACTCTCTTCGCCACCTCCGAAGGCACTAAGCGCTTCAAAGTACCGGCTGGGGGCGCGATCACATATTTATATCACGATTACTGGGGGCCTGTTCAGGCCGCCACCCAACTTGCCTACTGGAATTGGGAGAAGCTGCATGTGCCGCCCCCCCCCATCAAGCGAGTGGCTACACTAACGCCCCGGATCGAATTTGGGTCAAGCAACCTTGCGGGGATAAGCGCTACTTTTGGGGCATGCAAGCTCATTGCGACAGAGTCTCCTGAAGCCGTTACTGTCTCTGGCAAAGGCGCTTTGATTCTCAGCGGCTCCGGCCGGGGAGAGTATGTGGGAAACTATGCTGTCACGCATGAGTTTCAAGAGCTGAGGTTAACCAAAAGATACCAAATCGAACTAAAGAAAACCCTCGATATGCTCTACGTTATCGAACCGATTTTGCTCGGCGGCGACCAATCGTACGAGGTCCTTGCGATGGGGCTAGCAGTGGTCAAGCGCAAGAATCGACTCATCCTCAGCTGCCAGCAGCATGCCGGTTCTCCGTGGAAATTGATGAATCAAAACGACCTCGCCTATTGTCCGCTGCCCGCCCTGGTAGCCTATCCGCTTACTCTCTCACTGCAAAACGGTGATCCAGGACTGTATAGTGTGGAAATAGCATTCGAGGTAATGACAACCTCCTAGCTGGCTAGGATTGCATCAAGGTCGGGAGTCAAGAATGCGCCACATCGTCATCATACCCGCCCGCAATGAGGCAGGAAAAATAGAAAGGACCCTGGACTCTATTCTTCGCCAAGAGGATAAGCCAGACCGCACATACGTGGTGGACGATGGTTCATCGGACAGCACGCCGAGCATCGTGAGCGCATTCTGCCGGCGTGATCCCTCCGTGATTCTTCTGCAACGAAAAGACAGGGGCTTTCGAAAAATGGGGGGTGGTGTTGTCGAGGCATTCAACTTTGCCTATGAGCGGATCAAGGACGAAACCCCGATTTACATATCGAAAGTCGACGCCGACATCGTTTTCGAAGACGACTATTTCCGCGTGCTTCTAAAACGGATGGACAAGGACCCTACGATCGCGATTGGCGGGGGCAATCTGTACGAGATCGTTCGCGGCAAACTCATCCGGGACAGAATTCCTGCCCATCATGTACCGGGAGCAATCAAGACGGTACGGGCTACCGCCTTCAAGGAGATGGGAGGTTTTCTTCCGATTTTGGGCTGGGACATTATCGACGAAACTAAGGCTCATCTGCTCGGTTACAAAACCCTGAACTACAGCGACCTTAAAGTCACCCACCTTCGCCAGCACGCCTCCGCTGAAGGAATCCTGAAAGGAAAGGCGACCTGGGGACGAGCGGCCTATCTAATTGGCAGCCATCCGCTGTTTGTTTTTGGCCGAGGCCTTTACCGAATGCTTGAAAGGCCTTATGTCATCGGAGGCATCGCAATGTGGTTTGGTTACATAGTTGCCTGGTCAAAAGGAGAGCCACAGATCCAGGATAAGGTACTCAAAGCCTTTGTTCGCCGGGAGCAACTTCAGCGCCTCTACTCGTTCAACAGACTGCCGCCGGCCGAAAGAAAATAAGCGATCGCGTCGCAAGTTGCCATTTTGCCGGAAGGCGCCAGAGATTACTTTCTCAAACCCCGCTTCTTGGCAGTGGCGTGGTTAGTCGTTGTGGTTGGAGTGGGCGCAGCCAGCTCGTTCGTGTAATTTGATTCGAAGGCACCTAGGTCAGGGGCGAGCCCGCTGAAGGGAAAACCGATATAGGTGCCTTCATCGATAGCCGGGCTTGCTGCGTTCAAAGTAAAATCGGACTCCAAAAACGGGTCCCGATCATTGAGGCTTTGCCCTCCCTGACCGCTCCTAGACCGATAATCCTCATAGGTTCGGTAATAACCGGTCCCGAAAACATACCAGCCCGAGCCATAAAAGAGGTTATTGTCCTCCTCATATCCCTCGGTGGAGTTTTCCACGCCCAGAATCACATTGGTGAAGTTTCCTTCAACAATGTTGTTCTTGACTTTGATGTTCTTGGCGCCGCCGGTTGCATAAAGGGCATCTCTGGCGGAACCGTTGCTGATAGTGTTGCTGTAAATATAAACCGTGTCCGGTTTACCACCCGATCCCTCCCCCCAAATACGAATCCCTCCTCTCCTGTTCTCATTGATGAGATTCTTGGTGATAGACGTTCGGTTGGCGGAGCCGGGGGCATCGACCCAAATGGCAATTCCATATTCCCCGTTCTGCCAGATCCTGTTTTCACTTATGACATTTCCGTTGCCTTGCATCCGGACTCCCTGGCGCGCATTGGAATAGACACGATTATTTCTTACTGAATTGCCATCTCCAAAAACATAGATACCGTGGCCAGGGGCCATCCCAATAAAACTATATCCGTTATGGGAAACATCGTTATCGGACACGAGGTTATTACGGCCACCGATGTAAATGCCATTATAGCCGTCAATACCGCAATTCTGGACAGTATTGCCCTCAATAATAATGTGGTCGGAGCCTCGGTCTGGCACATCCTTGTGGTCATGAATATGGATGCAAGAACGCTTCGAATTCTTGATTGCAAAACCCTTGATCTTAACGTAAGAAACACCGTAAAGAATAAATCCTTGTGCGAGCCCTGAAGCATCAACGATGACCTGCTCTCCGCCGTAGTTTTGAAATGTGATATAGGCGCTGGAAGTGCCGGAATACGAGGGAATGATTCTTTCTCTATAGGTGCCAGCCCGGACGAAAACCGTGTCTCCAGCTTTGGCCACTTTGGCAGCCTTGCTGATGGTCAAAAAAGGCCGGTCCAGAGTGCCTGGATTGGTATCTTGACCGTTCTTCGCTACGTAATAGTTTGAAGCATAGGACAGGCTTACACAGCCCAGCCCGAGCAAAAACACTAGAGTTAATATTGGGCAACCGCCAAACCATTGATGAAAAGCGGGCCCGGCTGATTTTTTGAGCCTCTTCACTAAAATCCGCTTCATCATACTGGGAAAGGATAAGTTTTAAGAAGTTGTCCTCTATCGTATCGAGTTGAACTTATGTTCTTAGACGTCGTTGACGCAATGACTATGCCAGTTGAAGAATGGTTCCTGAAAATTCGCTTGCAAAAACGATGACGTACCTGCTGAACTTTTAACGAAAACTCCATTCTTTTGTTCAATACATCTGTATGGCGGCGAGTCTAATTAATAAGTATTCAGGTTAAGGTTGTAGGATTCATTTTTCGCCTCGTAACAATTTTTGTCACCGACCGCGCGCACAGCTCTCTTGATTTTCCATGGGCTGGATCAATCCGCTTGACCTGTCAACGACTTTCAGGTTCTCAAGTATGCGATTGATTCGCAGATCTCTTCGGGTTTTGAGGATTTTCTAAAGGGATGTTCGCGATCTTCTAGGCTCGACTACACATATTGCCCGCCGTACGCCGGTTGGGAATCCAGTGCTGGCGTCGAATCTCTCACAACGGCCACTTTTCCTGTCGGTAGGCTTGATCCCAGAAGAGAAACTCGTAGCGGCTGCTGAGGAGGAAGTGCGAGCGCATGAGCATTCTCTCTTCGGGTTTGGCGCCCGCCCCCAGATGATTCATCAATCGAATCTGTTCATGCACCGGCTTCAAATATTCCTCCGCGGCATAAGTCTCGATCCACTGACGGTAAATTTTTGGCTCTTTTGGACGATTCCTATATAATTTTCTCCCGACCTCGCTGTAGATCCAGTAACAGGGCAGTACCGCAGCGACAAGTTCACCAAGGCTACCGCTTCGCGCCACCGCCTGCAAATGTTTGGTGTAGGCTTCGGTAACAGGTCCCTTAGGAGTCTGGTCGAGCTGTGTTGGAGAAAGCCCCAGGCTCTTGCCGAAAGCTGTGTGAAAGCTTCTTTCTACCTCTACGGCAATAAGCGCGTGCCGGGCAAAGATCTCGAGCGTCCTCAGGTCCAACGACTTGGCCCCACCCATACAGAGCACTTGAGCGAAATCCAACAGGTATAGATAGTCCTGGCAAATAAAATACGTGAAGCGGTCCATAGCAAGTGTCCCGAAACCGAGTTCCTGGAGAAAGGGATGATCGTGAATGGCGCCCCAAATCTTGTCCGCGGCGCGCCTGAGTTCCCGGCTAAAAGGCGTGGTCATATTCCCTACTAGTCTTGCAGTTTTGCAAATTTCTTTCTATAACATAGCCCCGACCGGCTGTCATTCTGCGTATTAGTTTAACGTACGCAACTCGGACAGAAAGGAAGTTCCATGACGAAGAAGATTCGAATGCGCGTTAACGGCAAAAAGGTCGAGGTCGAGGTTTCGACGCAACGCCTTTTGATAGACTGCTTGCGGTATGATCTGGGGCTCACGGGCACCAAAGAGGGGTGCAGTGTAGGCGTCTGCGGCGCCTGCACCGTCTTGATGGACGGGGCAATGGTGAGTTCGTGCC
>JACQUW010000263.1 GCA_016210115.1 Deltaproteobacteria bacterium
GTATTCGAGTAATGACACCTCAGCAGTTCTTGCAAAGAATAGGAGAAATACCATGAGCACGATTAGCCTTCGCCTACCCGAGTCACTACACAAACAAGTTCGAAAATTGGCGGAAATGGAGAGCGTCTCCATCAATCAATTGGTCACTCTGGCGCTGGCGGAGAAGATTTCAGCCCTGCTGACGGAAGAGTATTTGGAAACGCGGGCCAAGCGGGGCAGTCGCAAGAAATTCGAGCGCGCCATGGCGAAAGTCCCCAAGGTCGAGCCAGAAGAATACGACAGGTTGTCGCGATAAGGGGGGATCAACAGGGTCATCCATTAGAAGGCAGGTCAAGAGACAACGATACTCCGTAAAGAAATAAAGTACTTCATTTCCTTTCTTTCAACTCGCCGGGTCCGTGATCTTTAGGGGGCGAGGGGGGCGCTAGGTGTCAAGTCTGCTGTTGACCTTTAAATGCAGGAAAACTGGCCGGGGTCTTTATTTGGATCAGCCGTGAAGAACCCCAAGCAGAATACCCGTCTCCACTGCGAGATCGAAGCCACCGACGCCAGATCGACTGGGGCGCAGAAATGGGGTCTTAAGGAAAGCGACAAAGGGCAGGTGGCTGTTGGGCTCGGAGAAAAGCATTGTCGAGATTTAAGTGCCTACCGGTCTTAGATGAAAACTGACGACGGATCGGTTATATTAGGGAGCCTGGAGGAGAGTATCGGATGCCTGAGGAAGCGTCCCATCTCTTTGAGATAGCTACGCCGCTTGGCTTTTCCGTGCGAACGACAACCGATTATTGGGCTCTGATAGAGAGCAAGCACCCGGAGATCGCCGGACATCGACCTGCTGTTGAGAGATGTTTAAGGGAGCCGGATCAGATACGGCACAGCAAACAGGACAACGCCGTCTACCTCTTCTACCGGTCGTACCCACCACACCACCTTTGTGCTGTCACGAAGCGCCTCAACGATGACGGCTTTGTGATAACATGTTACTTGACGGATAAGATCAAGGAAGGAGAAAAGATATGGCCCACATCCGCGTGATTCACGATCCGGTCGGGGAAACACTCACGGTTTACTGGGCGGAACCTAGCGCAGACCAAGTCTGTGAAGAGACAGGAGAGGGCGTCGTTCTCATCAAGAACGCTCGCACAAATGAGGTCATAGGTTTTGAGCGACTTTACTACCGGCCGGAGCCGGGGGCGAAGACGATCACGGTGGAGACAAGAGACGTGACCCACTAACGAAGCTTCGTCCGTTTCATCCAAGAAAGCGCTGTAGCAAATAAATGACAATGCTTAAGATCACAAGGTGTCCCTCCTGCGGCAGCGGCAAGATCAAGACGGTTCGCCGTAACTGGATCGGAAGTTTCAAGGGCAAGAGATACACAGTTCCTTGCTTGCGCTACTACGAGTGTCCGGACTGCGGTGAGAAGGTGTATGATCGGGACGCAATGCGGGAGATCGAAGGACACTCTCCAGCTTTTGAACAGACGCACCCAAAACGTAAGTCGGCCTGAGGGCCAGAGCCAGTGTGCGGGGTTTTCGGGCTTGGCACAAGGCCCAGAGTCCTGCTTCCGATCAGCCGCGAGCGACCCACAAGAGAAAAACCCACGTTTGGCAAGAGATTGAAGCCGCCGCCCGCCAGATCGCCAGATCGAACAATTCGTCACTGTCGAAAGCATCCAGTCACGAAAGAACAGACCCGCGATCTCAAACAGGCGAAGTCCGGTTACGATTTCGGAGTCACCATTCCCCAACAACCCAGGAAAGATTTTGGGGGTCCGATGTAGGTGTCAAATCTGCTGTTGACCTTTAGCAGTTGGGAGCAAGAAACTGGTCGGGGTCTTTATTTGGATCAGCCGTGAAGAACCCGAAGCAGAATAACCGCCTTTGGCGCGAGATCGACGCCACCAACCGCCAGATTGACCAACTCGTCTATGAACTCTATGGGCTAACAGAGGAGGAGACTAAGATTGCGGAGGAGGCCGCTTGCAGGTGAAACCAATCAGGTTTTCGGCGCACGCTTTAAGCTATAGGGCGAGACGTGGCTTTACAGTGGACGAGGTCGAAGATGCCATAAGGAGCTCTTCTTGGGAACCGGCAGAGCTGGGACGCCTGGAGTGCCGCAAGGCCTTTCCGTTTAACCAGGATTGGAATGGTACCGTGTACGCCAGTAAGACGGTGCGGCCTATATTTGTGGAGGAGGCTGATGAGGTTGTGGTCGTAACGGTTTATACTTACTATTCTTGAAGAGGAGAGATCGCCATGAAGATAAGCTATGACGCCGAGGTCGATGCCTTAAGCATCACCTTCCGTGAGACAACTGTGACTACCAGGCATCTCGGAGAAGGCATAGCCGCCGACTATGACGCGGAAGGCAAGCTGGCCGGTATAGAGATCCTGGATGCGGTCAAGCGGTTTGGAGGGCGAGAGACTCTCCGCCAGGTGATCATTGAAGGACTAGGTCCTATAGCGCGCGCGTAAGCGCTTGCTAACTGTGAGCTTGACCATTGTGGAGAGAAGAAAGGAGCCCTCTCGTCCTTTCCGACAATATTTGAAAGAGCGTAAGCGACAGGCCTAGGTGAGCTACACAGTCGAGATCAAGCGGTCAGCCGAGAAGGAGATGGACCACCTGCCCGACGCAATCCACAATCGTATCACCAAAAAAGTCCTTGCCTTGGAAACCAATCCCCGTCCTACAGGCAGTAAAAGCTGTCTGGCGAGAGGGTTACCGTCTTCGGATTGGAGACTACCGGGTGCTTTATACTGTCGATGACCAAGCAAGACGTGGTTTTGTTGACAGCGTCGCCCCCCGGCGCGAAGCGTACCGGTAACAGAGAACAGTACATGGGAAGTTACCAACCGGCGGAAGTCGTGGCCGTCTCGGATGATTTATCGGACGGTTAACAAAAAAAGCACCTCATCCCCACGCACGGTAGTCTAAGGGCTTACTGGTTTGGCCTTTTCGGCTGTGATATAGATAGGATCTCCATGCGCCTGTTTGGATACGTTCTGGCCCTGCTCGTTCTAGCAGGCTTATTCTTGCCGTCACGGAGCTTTGCGGCAAGCTCCTCGTCTTCCCCCAAAACCTATGAACCGGTTTTTCATCCATTTGAGCAGGGTGAGAGCGCCTCTTACCGGGCCACCTGGAGCGGAGTCCCGGTCGCTTCCGCGGACGTCGAGACCCGCTCCGTGCTTATCGACGGGCGAAAATACTACCGCGTCGAGGTCCAGGCGCGCACCTGGAAATATCTCGAGCTTATCTGGAAGATGCGCGACTCGATCGAATCTATTTTCGAGCATGGCACCTTGCGGCCCCGGCGTTTTGTTTTTCGCCAGAGAGAAAATCGTAAGAAGACTGACACCACCGCCGTATTCGAGTCCGAAACCAAGAAGTGGGTTATCCGCCGCAAGGAAGGCAAGAAAATCAAAGATTTCGAGTTTGTCTCTCAAGACACGCTCGATCCTATCTCCGCGGTCTATCTGGCCCGGAGTCTGGATTTTAAGGTGGGCGATATGCTGCGGCTTGATGTCTTTGGCGGAAAAAGCCGGTACCAGGTGACCATGGACGTTGTGGGCCAAGAGCGGATCACCACGAAAGCGGGTGAGTTTAACGCTTACAAAATCGTACCGAAAATAGTGAATCTTACGAAGTCAGGATATGCCGGAAGAGTGCGCCAGGCGACGGTCTGGATCTCTGCCGACGAGAAGAGAAGGCCGCTCAAGGTCGTGAGCCAGGTTTTTATCGGCACCGTAAACATCGAGTGGGTTGGAACGAAAAGCTAGGGAGGAAAGATGACATGCCGGAGAAAATCGTTGCCATGCATGCGGCTTACAAGAGCGGGAAAGAGGTTGTTGATGGGTTTCTCGCCCGGCCAGGCGCCAGCGAAGCCCGCAATGCGATCGTCTTGATTCATGGATATCGCGGTCTGGATGATGGTCAGAGGGCGGTTACACGGAAGTTCGCCAGAGAAGGCTTCTTGTGCCTTTCGCCCGATCTCTTTCATGGAAACGTGTTGAACACTCCCGAGGACTGCGCGTTTCATAAAACGTCACTCGACATTCCGAGAGCTGTAGAGAAGATCGTCGACAGCGTTCCTTATTTGCGCCGATTGCCGTATGTCGGCGACAAGAAAATTGCCGTTTTGGGTTTCTGCATGGGAGGTGGGCTGGCTCTGTATGTTCTGGGCCGGTCCAGGCTTTTTGCGGGGGGCGTCATCTATTATCAAAGCCTTTTCCCCGATCCGGAGGAATTGCAGGGTATCAGGGCGCCTCTCTTGTGCCATTACGGCACTGCGGATTCCAACACCACAAAAACCGAAATCGAGATGTTCAAGTCTGCCTTGGACCGGTATCGTAAGAAATACGAAATTCACATGTATCAAGGAGCCGGGCATGCTTTCCTGAACAACCCGCAGGGAAAAAGTGAAGCTAACAGGAAAGCTGCAGAGGAATCCGTGGTCAAGACCTGCCAGTGGTTGAAAAAAGTGTTCGCCTAATGTGAGAGTTATAAACACACCCCTCACCCTGGCCCCTTAAGGGGAGGGTGATAGCTAACGGCGTGCAAGAGTCTTTCAAAGCGGGTTTAAGGGGCTATGCCCGGCGACCGAAGGTAAGCCGGTAACGGACCGTTTAAAGCGAATAAGAAACTCCAGGAGGTGACATTGTGGCCGATAAGTGGGACGAGAGGAAGAAGGCCTTGGAAGACGAATATTTTGTCAAAAAAGAGAGAGAACTCATCGCCAAACTAAAAGCCAAAAAGGATGAAGAGGCGGGACAGGCCGTAAAGGAGATCTGCCACATGCGCTGCCCGAAATGTGGGGAGCGGTTGAAGGAGCGGAGTTTTCAAAAAATTCTTATTGATCAATGCACCGGTTGTCGCGGTATATGGCTGGACGCCGGAGAGCTGGAACAAGTGGCGGGAAGGGAGGAAGGGAGTTGGATCAACCGGCTGTGGCAACGGGTGGAGAAACAAGGATGAACTCCGTTGACCCCGGAAATGACGCCTGAATTTCATGCTCTACATCCTCCAGCCTTTTCTGCCTTTTTTTGCGCAAGGCGTTATTCGGGACATCAATCGCATTCTGCCGGAACTTGAAAAGGTCGAGCCCCATTTCGAAGGACATCTCCGCAGGACGTGCTTCTATGCGTTTCATTTCGGCAAGAAGCTGGCTCTCGGCGAGGAAGAGATACGGCTGCTGTACTCGGCCACTTTTTTCCATGACATAGGGAAAATTTCTATTCCCGCAGGGATCCTGAACAAGTGTGGGCCGCTGACCAGGGAGGAGTTCCGGATCATGAAAAGTCACCCTGAGTTGGGAGCCCGGATCTGCCGGCGCATGGGTCTTTCCGAGGAACTCGCCGGTTTAGTGGGCGCGCACCACGAAAAGATAGATGGGACGGGCTATCCGCATGGCCTTAAAGGCGACCTCATTTCGCCTTTGGCCAGGGTTCTCGCCGTCATAGAAATCTATGATGCTTTGCGCAGCGAGCGTTGTTACAAGGAGCCGTTTCTGTTAACGAAAAGCCTGGAAGTGCTCGCGTCAGAGGCGGCAAATGGTAAGCTGGACCGCCACGTCGTGCAGGATTTCTCACGATTCGCTGGGGAGCTGACGGTCGAGCCGGAGGGCATTACTCCGGAGCTCTTCGAGGAGGATTTGAACTTAAATCGGAAGGGCGCTCCACGGGCTTTCTCTGCCGGAGCTTTGACGGGAGGCGGCAGTCCTCTGATGATCTTGGTTGTCGAGGACGATCCGGATTTAAGGGAGCTGAACGAACTCGCGCTGAGCAAGAGCGGGTATAACGTTGTCAGCGCTACCGACGCCAAAGAGGCACTGGAAAAACTCGATCGCGAGAGCATCGATATAGCGCTCCTGGACATCATGCTCCCGGACATGAATGGTTTCGAGCTTTGTCGGAAAATTCGGGAAAATCCACGCCTCAATGACATTCACATTATCTTTTTGAGCGCGCTCGGTCGGAGCGAAGACAAGGTCAAGGGCTTTGAGGCGGGTGGAAACGACTATATTGCCAAGCCGTTTTTTCTCCCGGAGCTGCTGGCTCGGGTAAAGACCGGAGAGAAACTGATCCGCCAGCGTCGGGAATTGGAGCGCCTGGCAAGCCGGGATCATCTGACGGGTCTGTATAATCGCCGGTTTTTCGTCGAGATGTTCGGTGAACAATTTGAGCGCTCGAAGCGCTACGGGAGACCCTTGTCCATCCTCATGATCGACATCGATAATTTCAAAAGCGTCAACGATGGTCATGGCCATGATGTGGGGGACCTTGTCCTGAAAAAGATTGCGGGGGTGCTGCGGGCCAGGACCAGAAAAAGCGACATCCAGGTCCGGTACGGAGGAGAGGAGTTTATCGTCGTGCTGTCCGAGATTGGCCTGGAGGGGGCCATTCAGGCCGGGCTAAAGCTGTGTCAGGAAATCAAGAAGCTGGTTTTCACCACGCCTTCGAGTCCCTTTTCAGTGACTGTCAGCATCGGTGTCGCGTCCTACCAGGAAAAGAGCTACGCCGGCTGGGAGGAGATGCTCAAGGATGCTGACCTCGCTTTGTATGAAGCAAAACGCAGCGGCAAGGACTGTGTTCGCACCCCCTGCGATTACGGCGCTGAGCGGCCGTAATTTTTTTCTTTCTTTTGAATTGAAAAACCATTAACAAAAGATCGTGTGCCTGTTCAATGGTGAGGCTCTGTCGAGTCATTTGCAGCGGTTCAAAAAAGAGTTAACCAAAGTATAGGAGGTAGCAACGATGAGGACATTGCGGACTTTTGCCGTAGGATTGAGCTTGGTGCTGGCTCCCCTGGGCTGGCTTTCATTGCCGGGGGGAGAGTACGGCCCGGTGCTGAAGGGATTCTCGGTACAGGCCCAGGAGGGCGGGTTATCGAAGAAAATTGTGCCTTTTGTACCCACGCCGCAGGACGTGGTGGAACGAATGTTGGAGCTGGCGCAGGTGAAAAAAGGGGATGTAGTCTATGACCTCGGATCGGGGGATGGAAGAATTGTCATTGCGGCAGCGAAAAAATATGGGGTTAAGGCGGTGGGTTTTGAGATCGACCCGGAATTGATTAAACAGTCGAGGGAGAATATACGGAAGGAAGGACTCGGGAACCTTGCGGAAATCCGGGAGCAGGATATTTTAACGGTCGATCTATCGCCAGCGACGGTGCTGACGATGTATCTTTTGCCCGATGTGAATTTGAAACTAAGACCCAACATTTTGAAGCAACTTCGGCCCGGCTCTCGAGTTGTATCCCACGACTTCGATATGGGTGATTGGAAGCCGGCCAAAGTCGAACGCATCAAAGACAAGTCCGATTGGGAACACACAATCTATCTATGGCAGGTCGGGGAGCGACAGCCGCGCTGAGCATCCAACGGTCATATCACGGGCGGATTTTTAGCGAATCGACGGCAAAGCGCCTACAATAACTTAAGAAGGTGAGAGGATGAACGCTCTGGTGGCGGTGATAATCGGAATCGTAACGGTATATCTTGTCTATACCCGTTATGCCCGCTGGATTGATCGGAAGGTTATTCAGTCGGATCCGAAGCGGGCAACGCCGGCGACCCTATACATGGACGGCGTCGATTTTATGCCGACCAACCGGAATATCCTGTTCGGTTACCACTTTAAATCGATCGCGGCGGCCGGTCCGATCGTTGGCGCAATTACCGCCGCTGGCCTTTGGGGCTGGTTGCCGGCGCTTATCTGGCTCGTGGTGGGCGTCTCTTTCATGGGATGGGTTAGCGATTACAGCGCCATTGTCCTGTCAGTCAGGAACGAAGGGAACAGCCTCTCGGCGGTGGCGCACCGGCTGATCTCGCCCCGCACGCGGACGGTCCTGTTTGTGTTTATCTTCTTCTACCTGTTGCTCATCGCCGGCGCTTTTGTAGGGATCATGGCGCGCACAATGGACTCTCGACCGAGCACGCATTTAGGGATTATTGTCCTCATCGCAATGGGGCTGCTTTTGGGTCAGATGCTCTATCGCTGGAGGATCGGCCTTGTCGCAGCCACGGTGGTTACCGTCGGGCTCACCCTTGTAGCAATTGTTACAGGTTCCGCCAGCGAGGGTTTTTTCAGGGGGTTGAATGAGGCATTCAACGCGATGACGGGCGGCGCGCCCATTGTGACCTACTTTAATCCTGAATTGGCTGGGTTCCGGGGCGCGGAAGACAAGATCATGCCGAGCCTTCTGTTTTGGGCCATCGCTATCAGCGTCTTCTGTTATGCGGGATCAGTCCTGCCGATCTGGCGGATGGCGCAGCCTGTGGTCTATGTTGGTTTCTGGATTACGGCTCTCGCTATGGTGCTTGGGCTGGCCGGCGCTGCTTTGGGCACTTTTGTCAGGCCCGAGATCGCGCAGTTCCAAATCGCCGCTTTCAAAGGATGGAATCCCCAATTGGGACCGGCGGGTATCATGCCTCTCTGGCCGATGCTGTTCGTCACCATCGCCTGCGGCGCGATTTCGGGGTGGCATGCTCTCTTTGGTTCGGTCGGCACAGCCCGGCAAATTGAAAATGAGGCGGACATGCTGCCGGTGGGCGCCGGCTCAATGCTCGCCGAGTTTCTGCTGGGACTTCTGGCCCTGCTTGCCGTCTCCGTGGGCGCCAAAGGCGCTCCGGTGACCGCCTTTGCTTCAGGCCTTGGCGGCTTCATTAGCGTTTGGGGTGTGCCCATGCAGTATGCGACATCACTGGCTTTCGCAGCTTTCATCGTTATCGTCCTGGTCGTTACGCAGCTCATTTTCCGGGTCATGCGGGTTACTTTGACCGAATGGCTCGGAGAGATAATGCCCGTGTTACGCAACCAGCATCTGGCCTCCTTCATCTCCGTCGCTTTGGCCATTCTGCTGGTATTAACGGGAACCTGGATATACCTGTGGCAGCTCTTCGGCGCCGCCAATCAACTTATGGCGGCGCTCTCGCTGTTGCTGGTAACCGTGTGGTTAGTCTCCACAGGAAAAAATTGGCTGTACGCGGGCCTGCCGATGGTTTTTATGTACGTCACGACCGTCGCCTCGATTGCCATCACTGCGTACAATCTCTTCTTTAATGTGTATCAGCCGAATGCCGAGGCAGGTAGGATTCTCCCGGTGATCGGTTCGGGCCTGATGGTTCTGATGGCGATTCTTCTGGTCATCGCCGCGTTGTATATTGGGATCGACGGCGGGCGGGCCTTTTTGAAGTTTCTTAGGCGTCCGGCACAGGCGCCGAGTTCAGCGACTGCCAGAGGGTGAGACGGTGATCCGCGGGTTGGCAAGTCAGACTTTGATCGAGCATGGATAAAAAGAGAATCTCCATGGCCCTGGCGGAGTTGTGGCGGCTCGCTAAACAATTTACCTATGGCATGACAGGCTATCAGTTTGTTCGCCATGCCCTGGCTACGCGCAAGGATTTGGAGTCGATTTTCATCGTTCTCACGTTGGGCGATTTGATTGGAGTTCCGGTACTCCCCCCGTCTTATTCTTTGCGCCTTCTTCCTTACCTGGTTCCCGAGCTTGCCGGTTGGAAGAGACGCATGGCTGTTCGAAAAGAGTTCTGGGAGAAAGAAGAATACGATCTTCATGGAATTTAGGGGAAATGGGCGTTCCATAGGTTCAAAGAGTTCCAATCGTTCAAACCCACCTCTGTCCTCACCCGCCTCGCGGGGGTGGACTGAGGTGGGGGCATAATCGGA
>JACQUW010000264.1 GCA_016210115.1 Deltaproteobacteria bacterium
CTCTACGATACGGCCATTCTACCGTACCAAAGATGCGAGCATTTGTCCAGCCCAAAATCTTACGCGATGAAAAACTCCCTACTAAGGTTTACCCGTCGTAACTGAGGGATTACTTACGCGACGATTTTTTCCTTGACACAACTTTGCCTTGGTACTATGCGTTGCAGAAAGCGCAAAGTGAACTCGTGCCTTTGTGCCTAGTGGCCAAAAATCCGAATCACTTAACACCCACGAGACACGAAGACACTATCACCACTCCGCTTCCCCCCCTTTTGCAAAAGGGGGCCACGGGAGATCTGTAAAACCATGGCTTTCAATATCTGGGCGAATTCGAGAGATGTCCCCGGCGTAGTTTGTTCCGATGCGCGGCTTACCGATCGTTCGCGAACGCAGTGGCCGTGGGCTGATCGTCCCATCACGACTCGCGATCAGCTTTATGGGCAAGCGGGTTGGGACATCGGGATTAATTTTCTAAGCCTTCACAATCTGGCGAGCCAGTTAGGCAGTCTGAGCATACCCGATGAGTTGCCGCAGGCAGGCCGGACTGTCCGTCGGGGAGAAATTCAGAGGCTCGCCATCCACGCGCACGGCTCGTCCGGAACAATCTTTATTAACGGCCAAGGAGAAGGCCGAGCGAACCTAACCGCCCGAACAGTCAGCAGTTTCCACAGCGATCTTAATCAAATTGGACTGATGACTTCGAATAGCGAGACAAACCGGGCTGTGATTTTATTTGTCGGTTGTCTGGCCGGCGGGGGGCAGAGCGGCACCGATCTGCTGCTGGAGCTATCGCGTATTTGGCCGCAGCGAAAAGTGGTTGCGTTTGCATCTTTGGGCTACGCGCCGGGGGGCGAAATGTACCGTTCAGGCGATGCGTGCACGGAGCCCGGAATGCGCGACACGACCGCAGTTTTCCCCGGTGAGGCGGACCAAACCGCCGGGCAAAATTGGGGAAATCTAACCACCTGGCCCTGGGCGAGTGAAACATCTCCGCGAGCCAAGGTCGCGTTGAACCAGCGCATCATTCAAGGAGCTAATTTGTAGGCTGGGAACAAGGGAGTCCCCGTTGTGTACCTCTTCGGGTTAGGCTTGCATGGATGAACGGCGGAGAGATTTCACGATTCGGTCTACCCCACGACGGAAATCTTGGTTTTCCTATACGTTTGTCCGCCGATAGTCGGCAGCTATTAACTGGGTCCTCCTCCAGTTGGGCCAAGTAACGTAGCGTGACCGATTTCATTTTACGGACCCACCCAATTTCAACGAAGAGACCGACCGAATTTCAGGTGGTCCCCTTCGTTTGCTGAGCGAAGCGACGGGCGATGTTGCACAGGCCGACTCTGATCACTCCCAGTCTCGCCTACGGCAAGAGCCTTGAAAAAAGGATAAGAGGAAACTCTTCGGCGGTAAGAGGAAATATCGCGCGTTAGGAGACCCGTGAGGGTTGCGTTAATTCGCTTATAAGCTAACATGGATTCATCCTTGGACATCCAGCATTATCTCACAGCGTCCGGCAGGGACCCATATCAGCAGTGGCTAGACGATCTCAAGGATCTAAAAGGACGGGTTCTTGTTCAGCGTCGGATTGACCGGGTAGCTAACGGAAACTTCGGCGATCACAAGTTCTGTCGGGACGGAGTCTGGGAGTTAAGAATCGACTTCGGCCCGGGCTAACGAGTGTATTATGCGCGAGAGGGAGAGACGATCGTACTTCTGCTTTGTGGCGGATCAAAACGTGCTCAGTCGGCGGACATCGAGGAAGCGGTCCGTTATTGGCTCGACTACCAGCGGAGAAAAAAATGACTAGGAAAGTAAAATCAGCAGCATCCCGTAGCCACGAAGAGGCGACGGTAGAGAGTTTTCGCAAAGACCCGGCATTTGCCGCGGAGTATTTGAACTCCATCCTTGAAGACGGAGACCAAGAGGAACTAATGCTCGCGTTACGACGTATGTCTGAAGCTTTTGGCGGTGTACAAAAACTCGCCAGAGAGGCGAAGTTGAACGCCCATACCCTCTACCGTACGCTTTCGCCGAAAGGGAATCCGGAGCTGAAAAGTTTGAGGGCTGTTCTACGGGCGATGGGAATGCAGCTCACAGTGCGTCCCCTGCGGAAACGCGTCGCGTAACTCAGGGATTTTTGCGCCAGTGACACATCTCCGCGGGGGGGGAGAAAAGGGGACATTCTTCTTTTTGATCTGTGTGGCCGACCCCTCGGTCGAAGAGTGAACTGAAGGCCGAGCAGCTACGCGGTCCGCTCCACCCACGGCTCCCTCCCGTACGGCACGCCACGATTGACACTCGCCCGCAACCGTTCCAGCTTCCCATCGGTCTGCGGTTGGTCTACCCACTCGATCCAACCCTCTGGCAGTGCAACCGGCCCGGAATCGACAAACCCTGACCGATTTTATTTTTTACGGACATACTGTTATCAATTGGCGATTCTTGGAACCGTTTGTGGTCGCTCACCTTCGAGAGTCTTTCTGCTCAGAGAGAAGACGCAGCAACCGAGCAGTGGTGTAACATTCAACGTCCATACCGCTCAAATCACGATCGTTTGACCAGATCGGCAAAGCCAACGACCGAGCCAAAACCAGCGCATGGGCGTCCTCAGGATCTCGGTCTTTCAGGTCAGTGATTGCTTTCCGGAGACGCCTTCGATAATCGTCCACCGGGTGAATATGAACCGGGAGGAGCTTCCACTGCATCTCGACGAGTTCCACGGGCAGTTCATACTTGCGAGCCATATGCGGGAGGTACTCAGCCACCTCGTCTGTGTTGAACTGGGCAACGTGTACTATTACGTCGAACTCGGTGAACACCCGCAGCGGCGCTTTCC
>JACQUW010000265.1 GCA_016210115.1 Deltaproteobacteria bacterium
TCAAGGCAGGCTTTCCGCCGACGATTGTGATGTCCTATTTAAGCCGATGGATATCGAGGAAGAGGGCCTTTGAGATGGTTGCTACAGGAGAGGAGATAGATGGCCAGGAAGCGGAGCGCCTGGGCCTGGTTACTCGGGTCGTGACTCAGAATCGGCTCGTTTCTGAGGGAGATCGGTGGGTTAACCTGCTCGTGAAGCAGGACAGGAAAGCTCTTGCTGTCTGCAAGGAATTCTTTCGCAAGACCGCCTATCTCAACCCTGAGGATGCCGCACGCTATGGAGTTGCGCTTCTCGCTAATTTCATGTCTTCCAAACCGGGCCATTAGATACGTCGGGTGCGATTTTTCTTTTCGGGCAAGAAGGTTCAGGCGAATTCGTGTTTCCCTCGTAGCGTAGGGAAAAAATAAAGGGTGAATTTCTACCAGCGGCTTCTTGGGTGCTTCATCTAAGGCCGAATACCCGGATCACGGCGCATAGGGGGTAAATGAGCATGTTTTATAGAATGCTCCGGTTGATTGCAGGAATTGCTGCGGTTATCCTAATGTGCGTACCTGCACATCCCAGCACTCACGATTTTTACAAAGGAAAAACCATTCGAATCGTCGTCGCGTTTTCGGCCGGAGGCGGTTTCGATGCCTATTCGCGGCTAATCGGCCGGCATCTGGGCAAACACATTCCCGGAAACCCGGCCATTATCGTCGAGAACATGCCGGGGGCGGGAGGAGTTATTGCGGCAAAATATCTTTTCAATTCCGCCAAGCCGGACGGTCTTGCGATAGGCAACATCCATGGCAATACGGTTTTTGGGCAGGTGCTGGGGCGCAAGGGCATTGATTTCGACAACAGGAAATTTGAGTGGATCGGCGTTCCCGTCAAAGACACCAGTGTGTGCACGATTACCAAGGCAAGTGGCATTAATACGGTGGACCAATGGCTCGCCTCCAAGCAACCGCTCAAGTTTGGCGGCACCGCCCCGGGCGATGCGACAAGTGACGTCCCCAGAATTCTGAGGGACGCTCTACGGCTGCCGATTCATCTTGTCGAGGGCTACAAGGGGGCGGCGGATATTCGCCTCGCCGCCGAAGCTAGGGAAGTTGACGGGATGTGTTGGGCGTGGGATGCGGCGAAGGCGGTTTGGGGCAAACCCATCCAGGCAGGTGAGGTGATCGTGATTCTTCAGGCGCTTCCAAGGCCTCATCCTGAGCTTTCTAAGGTCTCTCTGGCTTCGAGTCTTGCCAGGACCGAAGAGGAGCGCCAGCTCGTTCAGGCGGGGATCCACGATACGCAGGTCATTCGCCGGCTTTACGCGCTGCCTCCGGGCACGCCGAAAGATCGGGTGGCGCTCCTGCGGAAGGCTTTCGGTGATACGCTCGCGGATGCGAACTTCCTGGCGGACGCCAAGAACTCCAAACTGGACATAGATCCCGTCAGCGGTGAGGAAACGGAGCGGACGGTCGGGTCACTTTTTAGGGTAGATCCCAAGATCATGGCGAGACTCCAGGAGATTCTAAAATAGAGAGTCAGGCAAGCTTTTGTGAAGAGCGTTCTTGGCGGATTTTGAAGACGGGAGTCGTGAAGTTCATGAGTCAAGCGTTGATGCGGCAAACAGCTCCTCCAATTCATATCGTGTCGGCGTCAGGCCCTGCTCGTAAGCATAGTCCAGGAAAGTCTCGAGAGTTTTCCGGTCCTCGCGAAGCGAGTAGACCCAAGGGTCCCGGGAACTGTCGCCTTGCATCTTTTGTCGTTGAAAGGGGGTTAGCGATTGCCACCACAGCCGTTCTTCCTCCGCCAGCACATACCTCTGCGGTAGGTCCGGATCGTCCGCTCCAACGGTCCTGGCTTTTAAGAACGTCCGGTGTAGCTGCTCCGGTAAATCAGGATACTTAGAAAGGTGCTCATCCCACAACACGACAGTGTGCATGATGGGAAATATCCCCGTCCTTGTGTAGTAGTCGACTTCCAATTGCCTTGTATCTTCTCCCAGAAGGCGATGGATGCCGGAGTTTACATCGGTGACCGGTTGCACCGTGGAGGCTTCAATCATCGCATCTATTTCGCCACGAAGAAGGAGCGTCTCGAGACTCTGGCCTGGAGGTATGGTTTCAATTGCCAGGCGATTCCGAACTTTTGGATGGATGAGCACATCTATGGAAACGACCCAGGTGATTCGATCAAGTGGAACGTCATATTCATGCTGAAGCAGCCCACGCGCCCACAGGCCGGCGGAAAGATTCAACCGGCGCACGCCTACACGACGCCCCACCAGGTCACCCGGTTGGCGGATTTTCTCTCGCGCGAAGATATAGGGATGGCGGAAGCGGCGGTAATGGAAAACAGGGATCGCGGTGAGCGGCACGCCTTCCGCGCGGGCGGATACATACGGGGCCATTCCCAACTCGCAGATGTCAAACGCCCGCTCCTTAATCATCTTTTGGTTGCGCGTCTGCTGATAGTCCGGCAACATGCCCTGTTTTGGAAAGGGGTCCGGAATAATTTTAAGTTCGAACTTCTCCGGTCGCACGCGTGCATCCAGCAGCGGCCGGGTTCGCTTGTATTCCCCGCAGGAAAGCGTGAAGGTCGTTTGCGCAATTTTCTGGCTTATCATGTTAACCTCATCGGAGGTCGTTTATCTCGTCGGGCCGGACTCCAGCAAAGATTGACTACTATGGTTGGTTTGGATATGCAAGAAAGTACGTGCGGGCCGGAAGCCTTCGAAGTTCAATCTCCTCGGCACGGCAATTTTGAGACTTTTCGGCCGCTTCGGTTTCGATCATTCCGGCGCCGCTGAGGAGAACCGTGGCAAAGGACCTACGCACCCATCTTCGCCTGTTGCGCGACCACTTTCGCGGCGAAATCTGCACTATTAAGAACGGGCCCCTTTCGCCTGCCGAAGGCGAGACCTCCGCTCTTCTCTACCACCTCGAGCGGCAGAATAAGTGGCCCTGTGTGATCTTCGAGCACGTGACGGATCTACGCGGGGAGCGCTGGCCCGGAGCCGTAGTTTTTTCAGAGGCGACCACCTGGCGTAAAATCGCCGTCTCTCTGGACATCCTGGAAGAATCTCCGAGTCCCATGACGTTGCTTCTGGAGGCTGGGAAGCGAGGGCAAACTCCCATAGCTCCCAAAGTCATACCCCGCAGCGATGCGCCCGCGGCCGAACTCGAGTGGCAAAACGAAGACGCCGATCTCACGCGCCTGCCCGCCTACCGTAAAGAAGAGGGGGACGCCCGGCCGGGATGGGTTTGTGGCGTCGCCGTGGCCCGAGACCCGGACACGGACCGTTATAATTGCTCCTGGCACCGCCACCTGGTGCACGGCGCAAAAGCGAGCGCGGTCCGGATTAACTACCGTCACCTCTGGGACTACATGCAGCGGTGCAAGAACAGGGGCCAGGAGGAGATGCCTCTGGCGTTCGTCTTCGGACATCATCCGGCATTCTCCTTGGCCGCGGGAAGCAAAGCAGGATTGGATGTAGACGAGTATTCTTATGCCGGAGGCTTGCTCGGAGAGCCTCTCAGGCTTACGCCGTCGCTCAGTTTCGGCAACGATCTTCTGGTCCCGGCGGACGCCGAGTTGATCGTGGAAGGTTACGTGCATCTAACCAAGAAGAAGACCTGCGGGCCGTGGAGCGATTTTCTCCGTTATTATTCACCGGCTACTGAGGAGCCCGTTTTTCGTCCGACGGCAATTTCTATGAGACGCGATCCACTCTTTCTCCACAGCTGGACCGGGCATCATGAGGTCATGTTCGACTGCGCCGGGATGATCGAGGTCTATATGGAGCTTGTCCGGCGCCATCCGCGGCTCAAGGCGGTGAACTGCATTGCGCCGATGACCTTCGTTTTGCAGTACTCGCCTGAGTTTCCCGGGGAGGCGCAGCGGCTTGCGGCGCACGCCTTTGGCGCGCTCGGCGATAAGGTAAAAAACCTGATCCTGGTGGATGAGGATATCAATCCGTTCGATCCCGCGGCTGTCTGGTTTTCGATCGCGACCCGGGTGGATGCTTCCACAGAGCAGGTGACGCTGTTTAGGGATCTTCTGGCGAACCGGCAGGACGCGTCCAGGGCGCGACCGCTTCAGGTCGGCGGGATCTTTCTCGATAGCACGAAACCGAGTGGCCGCGGGCCTATGGAGATTTCCGCGCCGGCCAGAGAAGTACTGGATCGGATACGGCTGGAGGATTACCTCACTACCGACGATCTCAATGCTCTGCGGAGAGACGTCTGAGTCGAGCCAAATTTCGAAAGGAGCCAATTGGCAACGCTTGTTACCGGTGGAACCGGGTTCGTCGGCATTCATGTAATGCGGCAGTTGGCCGAGCATGGAGAAACCGTTGTCTCTCTTTCGACCGGCGGCTCACTGGATGACCTGGCCGGGGAGTTTCTCGGAAAGGCCGAAGAGCGGGTGGTCTCGATCAAGGGAGACGTCCTTAAACTCGCGGAGATTCGGGAGAGCCTCCGCCGGTATGAAATCAAGACCGTGGTTCATGGCGCGGCCGTTACGGCCATCGGCGCCCTGGAGAAAGAGGTCCCCTACCAGGCTGTCATGGTCAACGTCGGAGGCAGCGCGACGATGCTTGAGGCCTCACGGCTTGAAGGAGTTCGCCGGTTTCTTTACTTGAGCTCAGCGACCATCTATGGAAGCGGTGACCCGGCGATTCCGCTCCGAGAGGAATTTGGGGTGAACCCGAGGGGAATCTACGCGATTACCAAGCGTGCCGCCGAGCAGATCGTTTGCCGCTATCTTGATCTATTCCCGATGGAAGGCGCGATACTTCGGATCTCGACTCCCTACGGTCCGATGGAGCGACCCACCGGAAGGCGAGAGCTCATGTCCCCTATTTTCGGCTGGTGCCGGGCCGCAGCCGCAGGTCAAGAAGTCACCTTGAGCGGAGATCTGCAGCGTGATTTTACCTATGCCGCGGATACGGGGAAAGGCATCGTGCTCGCCTGCGAGGCTCCGCGCTTGCCGCGGCGAATTTACAACATCAGCAGCGGGCGCAACATCTCTTTTTCGGAGGCTTTAAAAATCCTGTGCAGCCTTCAACCAAAGCTCCGGGTGCGTTATGAAGAGGTTAGCGGCGACCAAAGTTTTTTCCGGGATAGCCTTCGCGGCCCCCTGGATATCACGCGGGCAAGAGAGGATTTCGGATTTGTCCCGGAATATGATGTCGAGCGCGGCCTGCGGAGTTACCTTAAATGGTTGGAAAGCCATGCAGCCTGAAGCACATTTATGTACTTACCGGTGAACTCCTCTGTAAAGGAGATGGAACCAGATGATTCCACGCGCATTCGATTATTTCGACCCGGCCTCCATTCCTGAGGCGGTCGATCTTCTCGGGAAGTATGGAGATGACGCGAAACTATTAGCCGGCGGACAGAGCCTTCTCCCACTGATGAAAATACGGCTCGCTTCTCCCAAAATCGTGGTGGATCTTTGGCGCATTCCCGACCTTGCCTACATCCGGGAAGAGAACGGAGCTATTGTGATTGGAGCGATGACCACCCATTACATGCTGCAGACATCCAACGAGTTGCAGACGAAGCTTCCGATCCTGGCGCAGGCGGCCGGGGTCGTCGGCGATCCACTGGTGCGAAACCTTGGAACCATCGGGGGAAGCGCCGCTCATGCGGCGCCCAATGCCGACTATCCCGCGGTTCTTGTGGCGTTGGACGCGGTCTTCAACTTGACGGGACCGGCGGCCACCAGGAAAGTCTCCGCCGCGGATTTTTTCAAAGATAGCTTCACGACCGCTCTTGACCCTGCGGAAATCTTGGCGGAGGTGCGTATATCAATTCCGCCGGATGATCGTGCGGGCGTTTATCTTAAACTCAGCAGGCGGGGGACGGATTTTGCCGTGGTGAGCGCGGCAGTGATTCTACGGAAGGATGAGAACGGGCGCTGCGCCGATGCGCGCGTGGTGTTGGGCGGCGTGGGAACGGTTCCCGTACGAGCCAAAGCCGCAGAGGACCTCCTGAATGGAGAGTCGCTCACACCGGATCTTATAAACCGGGCGGCAAAGGCCGCTGCGCAGGGACTGGAGCCTCCCTCTGACGTTCACGGCGATTCTCAATACCGGATCGACGTTTCCAAAGTTTATGTCCGGCGGGCCGTTGAGGCGGCCTGGAGACATATCTCATAACGGGGTAATTCATGGCAAGAACCATCCGAGTGAATGTCAACGGACAAGATTACTTAGAAGAGCATGTCGAACCCAGGCTCTTGCTTGTGCATTTCCTCCGCGATCGTCTGGCGCTTACCGGAACGCACGTGGGCTGCGATTCGACCAACTGCGGCGCCTGCACGGTGCTCTTCAACGGCAACGCGATAAAATCCTGCACGCTGTTGGCCGTCCGGGCGGACGGCGCCCGGATTACCACGATTGAAGGACTGTCTCGCGAAGGAAAGCTTCACCCTTTGCAGGAGGGTTTTTGGGAGACACACGGGCTGCAATGCGGCTATTGTACGCCTGGTATGATCCTGTCAGGGGTGCAGCTTCTGGAGCGATACCCCGACCCTTCGGAGGAGGTCGTCCGCCGGGAGCTCGAAGGAAATCTCTGCCGTTGCACAGGTTATCAGAACATTGTGGCGGCGGTCCTTTGGGCGGCCAAGAGACTGAAAAACCAGGGAGCGAAATAGCATGGCGGAAGCTATTATTGGACAAAGCATCAAACGGCTGGAGGACCCGAAGTTTATCACCGGGACGGCTACCTATGTGGACGACATCAGTCTTCCCGGGATGGTTTATGCCGCGTTCGTCCGTAGCCCGCACGCGCACGCGAGGGTCCGCGCTGTAGATGTGACTGAAGCGCTGAAGCATCCTAAAGCGGCCGATGCGCTGATCGGAATCGAAGCGCTGAAGCTGGCCAACCCTATGCCGGTCTATAGCTATCGGGAGGCTGCGGCAGTCAAAAAACCCGAGTACCGTTGCCTGGCGACGGATCGGGTGCGCTTCGTCGGCCAGCCGGTGGCGGTTGTTGCCGCCAGAGACCGTTACTCGGCCGATGATGTTGCCGAGTTGGTAAGCGTGGATTACGAGCCGTTGGAAGCCCTTATGGATCCTGAGAAGTCGCTTCAGCCTGATGCCCTAAGGCTGCACGAGCACCTGGACAGCAATGTCGGTCTCTATATCACCCGAGAAGGCGGGGACATGGGCGGCGCTTACAACGAGGCGGACTTCGTTTTCAAGAAGCGTTTTCGAATGCACCGCCATACGGGAACGCCCATTGAGACTCGGGGCTGCATCGCGCAGTATAACTCCGGCACCGGAGAGTTAACCCTCATCTGCTCGACGCAGGTGCCCCACATCCTCAAGTCTCATTTTGCGGAAATTCTCAATTTCCCTGAGCTGCACATCCGCGTGATCGCACCCGATGTGGGGGGCGGATTCGGTAATAAGCTCCAGGTTCCACCTGAATATGTCGCCGTCTGCCTGCTGGCGATGAAGATCCGCAGGCCGGTGAAGTGGATCGAGACCCGGCGCGAGAGCCTCATGGCTTTTGTCCATGCCCGGGACCAGATCCATGACGTCGAAATCCCGATGAAAAAGGATGGCACGATTCTCGGGATCAAGTCGCGCATGATCGTCGATGCCGGAGGATACCTCGATGCGCGCATCAGCGGTCCATCGCTTGGCGCGGGGATGTGGTTGCCAGGACCCTATAAGATGAAGGGCTATCGGGTTGATATCGACGTGGTCATGACGAACAAATGTCCCTACGGCGCCTATCGCGGTTTCGGAAGCCAGATGGGAACCCTGGTCATCGAGCGGGCTGTCGATCTCATCGCCAGGGATCTAAAAACGGATCCGGTCGAGCTCAGGCGAAAAAACCTGATAGAAACTCTCCCCTATAAAACAGTGACCGGCCATGAGTACGACAGCGGCGACTACCATGCAGCCCTGAACAAGGCCTTAGAGCTGGTGGATTACCCAACTCTCAGAAAAGAGCAGGAGCGCCTGCGCAAAGAGGGACGACATATTGGGATCGGCGTCGCCATGGCGGTTGAAGGGGCGGGATGGAACACCTACACCGCAGCCATGGCCCAGACGTATGTTCCCACGCTCGACTACGCGACCGTAACCACGCGCATGGACACCTCAGGCAACGTAAAGGTGCTGATCGGTGATGTCGGTTGCGGCACCGGCCATGCCACCACGGCCGCTCAGGTCGCTTCGGATGCTTTGGGTCTGGCGGTAGAAAATATCGAGGTGGTGGAGGGGGACACCGCGGTGACTCCCTACGATTCTGGAACAAGGGCGGCCCGCTTCAGCGCGATTGTTCTTCCCGCGGTGGCGGCGTCCGGCAGGAGCCTCAAAGGAAAAGTCGCTCGCGTGGCCGCGCATCTCCTTGAAGCCAGTGAAGAGGACGTGGAGATCAGCGAGGGAAAGGCGTTTGTCAGGGGCACACCGAATCGGAATCTGCCGGTAAGCCGTGTGGCGCGCGTCGCCTACTCCGAAGTGGCAACCCTGCCGCGAGAAATTCCGGCCGGTCTGGAGGCAACGGAGAGCTTTAAGGCACCCGTCAGCGGCCTTTGCATAACCTGGCCCTACTCAATCCATGTGCCGGTCGTCGAGGTCGATATTGAGACCGGCGTCGTGAAATTCTTACGGTATGTGATCGTCCACGACTGCGGCGTGGAGGTAAATCCGAGGATCGTGGAAGGACAGGTCGTGGGTGGAACCGCCCAGGGAATAGGCGGGACAATTTTGGAAGAGCTGGTTTACGATGACAATGGGCAGCTTCTCACAACGAGTTTCATGGACTATCTGCTGCCGACGGCGACAGATATCCCCAGTTTCGAAGTTTGCCACCTCCAGACGGCGGCCCCGCAAATCCCGGGTGGATACAAAGGCATGGGCGAAGGCGGGTGTGTCTATACGTACGCGGCGGTTGTTAATGCCATCGCCGACGCCATTGAGCCTTTGGGAGTGGAGGTGACATCGACCCCGTTGAGCCCGAGCCAGGTCTTAAAGCTGCTGCGGGAGGCAAGAGGCGCTTAACGGAATGTGAGACCATAGTTCGGCCACGGCCGAACCCTACGGGAACTCAGGTTTCAAATCTCAAATAGCAAATTTGAAATCTGAGATTTGCCATGTGAAATTCCTCGCGCAGCGAGGATCAGGAGAACTGATCATGCGCATTCGTAATCTCGTGGCGGCATGCAAGCAGCGTGACGATCTTTGCGTCGTCAGCCGCCAGGTGCCGCGAGAGGCGATTCCCGGCCTGATCCAGGAAGAGGAACAGGGAAGAAACCGGGCGGTCCTGTTCGAAAGCGTCGAGGGCTACAACGTTCCGGTGACGGCAAACCTTTACGGAACCCTGGAGCGCTACGGCTTGGGCCTGGGTACTGATGCCGCCGGAATATGGAGCAAAATCGACGCGGCAATCGCCAGGCCTGCTAAGGTCGTCCAGACTTCTAAAGCTCCATGCTTTGAAGTCATTCACGACGATCCGGACATCACCAAGATTCTTCCCCTGGTCCAATATTCCGTTCTCGATGCCGCGCCCTACATCACCTCCGGCGTCGTTTTTATGAAGAATCCGGATACCGGCAGGCGAAATATCTCGTTCATCCGGTTGATGGTGAAGGGACCGCAAAAGCTCGGATTCAATCCCAAGTCACTCCACAACAAGGGTTACTATTCCGACATCGCTCTTGCCGGTAAACGGATGGAGGTGGCGATCACGCTTGGCCCTCCCTCCGAAATGCTTGCGGCCGGCGCCGCCTACATTCCCGACGGAGTAGACGAGCTCGAGGTGGCAACCGCGTTGGCCGAACCGGAGCAGCGGAACGAACTGGCGGTGGTTAAATGCGCGACCGTGGACATCGAGATCCCGGCCGGATCTGAAGTCGTCATTGAGGGGGTCGTCTCTACCGATCTTGAGCCTGAGGGGCCGTTTGGGGACTGGACCGGATGCTATGCGCGTCCACAGAATAAGCCCACGCTTCGCATCCAACGGGCGTCCCATCGAAGGGACCCTATCTATCAGACCATCCTTCCCGGGACATCGAAGGAGCAAATCCTCCTTACCATCGTTCGCTTCTATCCTGAGCTTGAGGAGATCAGAAAACGCTATCCGGGAATTAGGGATTATACGGTTCCAGACTACAGCCTGGGCCGGCTCGTCATTGCCGCCGTAAGCCGGGGCGCGCCCGTGGACAAAATCATGGGCGATTTTCTAAAGATCCAGTGCATCAACCGCGTGATGGTGGTCAACGACGACGTCGATATCCACAATCCTGCGGATGTCCTTTGGGCCTTCAGCAACCGCGTTCTCGAAAAGGAAAAGGTCCTCGCCTACGGCTGCGAGGACGAATGGTGGAACAACGTAAAGCTCGGCATTGATACCACGGTCGATATTCGAGACATCCGCCACACGCGGCCGAGGATCATTAAAATGCCGGCGTGATCTGCGCCAGGAGACATTATTTATTGTCGTTATTGTCGATAAGGATCACCCGACTGGATTCCCGATAAAAACATTCGGGAATGACGGAGCAGGAGAGGGCCCAGTCTATCTTCATGGGTTGCTGGATTCCGAAAGCCCGTCGCCCCCGAATGTCTTAATCGGGGGCCCAGTCCCTGTTTTCTCCCGATTCCGCTTTCGGAGGAATTACGTGAAAAAAATCATTGATTTGAGTCTTCCCTTAAGCGCAGACGCGACCGTGGTGCCCGGCCATCCTCGGTTGACACTCCGGCCGATCCACACCCATAAGGTCCATGGCCGCTCCAACACCACGATGAAATTCAGCATCCATACGGGAACCCACGTGGACGCGCCTTACCACTTTGTTCCGGGTGGCAAAACCGTAGACCAAATTGCGCTGGAGCGTCTCATGGGTCCGGCAGTTAAAGTCGACTTGCGCGTCAAGATTAGGGCCGGAAGGCCCATCGCCATCGAAGACATCCGCACCTCTCCGGGCTTCCGCGAGCGGGACCTCAGAGGCAAAATCGTCGTCCTGCATACCGGCTGGAATCGGAAGATGTTCGGAAAGCCGACCTACTATCTGGAAAATCCCTGGATCGCGACCGAAACAGCGCGCTGGCTGGCCTCGAAGGGGATTCGCGCTCTGGCTTTGGACACGCCGCAGGATCGCGTGCAGGGGCCTCCGCGGCCGGGCGATTTTCCAGTTCACCGGATTTTTTTGAAAAAAGGAATCCCTTTTATTGAGCATCTCGCGAATCTCGAACGCGTCAAGAAACGGACCTTTACTTTGATTGCTTTGCCCATGAAAATACAGGGAGGCGATGGAGCGCCTACTCGAGCTGTCGCCATCGTAGGTTAGAGAGCTCACCGTTTTCATAAGCCTTTTATGTTAACTCAGGCGCAAATCGAAGAGACCGTCGTCAGTCTCTGGAAAAAAAATCAGTTTGACCTGCCCGAGGATTTTAAGTCCTCGCTAAAACAGCGCTATGAGAGCGAGAGTAGCGAATTCGGCAAGCTTCACTTGAAAGCCAATATCGACATGGTGGAGAAGGCCTCCGAGCTCAGTATACCGTTCTGCGCTGATACGGGCTTTCTCGCGTATTACGTTCTCCTCGGTACAGAAGCGATAGGGGTCCTGGAAGGAGGCTACCACGCATTGGAGGAGACTCTGAAGAGAGCGACGGCCAGAGTGACCGCCGAGATTCCTTTGAGACCCAATGCCGTCCATCCTTTGACGAGGCAGAACCCGAACAACAATCTCGGACCGCATTCACCCGATATCAAGCTCAAGCTATTGTCGGACGCGGACTTCATCGAGATCACCAATGTAGCCTATGGCGGAGGTCCGGAGCTCATAGGCAGCAAGTTTACGGTCCTCTCGCCTACGGCGGGCGAAAAGGGGATCCGGAAATTTGTTGCCGAATGCGCCATTGAGCTGATCCGCATGGGCGCGACCTGCTCCCCCAATGTCGTCGGTGTGGGAATCGGAGGAACCTTTGATATCTGTGCTCTGTTGTCCAAAGAGGCTGCCATTCTAAGACGGATCGGCGACAGGAATCCGGACAAAGAATTGGCCCGACTGGAAGAGATGATCCTGGAAGACCTCATGAAGCTCAAGCTCGGCCCGATGGGCATGGGTGGCTCTACCTCGGCCTTCGACGTGCACGCGGAGCTGGCCTATTGTCACATGGCGACGCTTCCGGTCGCCGTCTACCTCCAATGCTCCGCCATGAGACGGACAACGGCCCGTTTATACGCCGAGGGAAGATCGGAAATCCTTCCACAGTCGAGCTGGCTCAGAGCTTAGCCTGCATTATAACGAGGGGTAACCCTTGAAAGGAGAGGGCACGGAAAAGCTAAGTGCATAGCGCAAAGAGTATGGCGCTGTAAAGCAGGATGAAGAGCCATCAACTCACTGCCCCGTTGTCGGAACAGAGTCTGCTCGCCATGGAAGCCGGCGACTGTTTTACGCTTACCGGCTTGGCGTTTACCTGCAGACCTTTGGCCTACGATCGACTTCTTAATTCAGAAGACGGTGAACGGGTCTCCAAACGGCTCTTGGATTTACAGGCCAATGTGCTCTTTCACTGCGGGCCTCTGGTCAAAAAGGAAGGGAGCGAGTGGAGGATGCTGGGCATGGTCCCCATGCCGAGTTGGCTCGCCGGTGAGGAGAGGATCTCCAAAGCGATTCAGACGCTGGGTCTGCGGGTGGTCATCGGGAAAGGCACTCTCTATGGACTCCGGGAGCTTCTTAAAAGCGCCCGTTGTATTCACGCGGTCTGCGCGGGTAACTTCAGCGACTATGCGCTCAAGGTGAAAAAAGTCATCGAGGGAGATTGGCTCGACCTGGGGCTGCCTGAGGCGTTATGGGCTTTTGAGGTTGAGGAGTTCGGCCCCTTTATTGTCGAAACCGATGCCAAAGGGAACAGCCTCTATAAAGCCGTCGATGAGGTTTTTAAGTCTGAGGCTGAATCGATTTTGAAAGAATTGGGAATCAAGCTCGATTAGGCCGCATCGTTCTTCCGTCGTTGGCAGCCAACCGTCTCGCGATCCTGCATCATTCCCCCGAAAGCAGGGCTCGAAGGGAGCCGTGATGCCGCGAAAATCGTGGACATTCCCAAGTGAATAATTCCGCAAATACCGGCCGCTACTCGTATCCAGCATTCGCCTGGTTCCAAGCCAAACACCGAGGGAGGCTGCTGGTCGTTCTGGCGGCGGTATTATGGAGCCTGGCAGGAGTATTCATTAAGTCTCTTGCTTTGCCGCCGGTTACCATAGCCTTTTATCGGTTTCTATTCGCCGCGCTCTTCTTTTTGGGTTTTATAAAGAGCTCCGAAGGGGCGTGGCAGGTCCCGATCGTTTACTCCATCGTCGCTTACGTGGCCGCGACGGGGTCTTTCGTCTGGGCGAACAAGCTCACGACCGCCGCCAACGCTATCGTCCTCCAGTACACGGCTCCCATTTACATTTACGCGCTCGCCCCCCTGCTCTTTAGGGAACAAATCAGCCGCGCCAATTTCCTCGCCCTTTGTGGCGGCATGGTCGGGGTTGCCGTGATCTTTTTCGGGAGCGTCGGGCAGCCGGATATGCCCGGCATTCTCATCGCGCTTTTCAGCGGCCTTGTTTTCGCGTTGTACATCGTGAATCTCCGTTTCCTCTCGAAAATCAGCGCCGGTTTGCTGGTTTGCCTCAACAATCTTGGAGGCGTTCTGTTGTTTCTTCCGTTCGCAGTTAACGATCTTCATGTGGCGCCGATCCAGCTTCTCGCTCTGATGGTGATGGGTGTGGTCCAGTTCGGGTCCGCCTATTTTTTCTTCTCCAAGGGAGTGGAGGCTGTCTCCTTGCAGGAGGCATCGCTGATTCTGCTGCTTGAACCTGTTCTAAATCCCCTCTGGGTTCATCTGGTCACGGGGGAGGTGCCCACTGCGGAGACGTCGGTCGGCGGGAGCGTGATCCTCTTGAGTCTCGCGCTTCGCTACGTGTTGGGAAGAGATAAAAAGACGGAGCCGGTGTGCGCTTGAAGTCGTTTCATCCCCAGATCGCCTTAGCGGTTCCAACCACGAGTTCTAGCTTGCGGCGTTGGCTTTCCATAGAAAGGTTATTGCCGATAACGGAAGACGCAAAACCGCATTGCGGGCTTAGGCCGAGGTTTTCGAGTGGGACATAGCGGCCGGCTTCCGAAATGCGCTGTTTCAGCTCCTCTTGTTTTTCTAAATCAGCCTTCTTGGTGGTAACCAGTCCCAGGACGACGAACTTGTCCTCAGAAATATCTTGGAGAGGCTCAAACGAGCCGGAACGAAGGTCGTCATATTCGAGCAGGAGCCGCTGCGCTTTTGTCTTTCTGAAAAGCTGGCGGCTGATCGGTTCATAGCTCCCTTCTGAAAGCCACCGGCTTCCTTGGTTGCCGCGTCAGAGATGAAATCCGAAGGTTAGTTTGGGAAAACCTTGCATAATCGCGTTGTCCAGCTCAATGCCCGCGCTGAGCCATTGGTCGAAATTCCAACCCTTCTTCTCATAGAAGGAACGAGTTCTCGGATCGAGCAAAAGGCCGTAGTGGGGGGCGTCAATTTGGATATACGTAGCGCCCTTACGAGACAGCTCTGTCACTTCAATCCTAAGGATATCGACGACATCAGCCAGAAAAGAGTCGAGCGTAGGGTAAACGTTCTTTGATTTTTCTGCCGACCAGAAGTTGGCCCAAAGCCCGGGGCTGGGAAGTGTGACTTTTGGTATGCGCGAGGTTTTGCTTTTGAGGTAACTAAATTCGTCCGCTGACAGGTAGCGCCGGCGCTCTAATTTGCTGACGGCTCCCAAATTCGCCGGCCTGGCTATCCTGGTCAGCCCCCGCTCGTCATACCAGTCGCCCCAAAGAAAGGCGTCGAGGTTGAATTCGCCAAAGCCGCTGACCGCGGCGGTCATCTGACTCTGAAAAGACCGCCGCCGCATCTCACCATCGGTGACCACCTCCAACCCTACGGCCTCTTGGAGCGCGATCGCCTCGTCTACCGCACGGTCTTCGATCTCTCTGAGCTGTAGGTGGCTGATCGTTCCCGCGGCAAGCTGTTTTTGGGCCTCAAGTAGCTCCGGCGGCCTGAGCAGGCTGCCGACAA
>JACQUW010000029.1 GCA_016210115.1 Deltaproteobacteria bacterium
ATGGGGTCACCACATGTTCGTGAGCGGCATGAATCCGCTTCTGGGCACGGCGTTCATGATGTCCACCATGGTGATTGCGATCCCGTCCGCTATCAAGACCTTCAACTGGCTGGGCACGCTTTGGGGCGGGACGATCCGTTTTACCACACCGATGCTCTTTGCGCTGGGGTTTGTCTCTAACTTCGTGATCGGCGGCCTCAGTGGCATCTTCATGGCTTCGACGCCAGTGGACATTTTTATTCACGACACCTATTACATTGTCGCCCACTTCCATTACGTGGTGGCAGGCATCATCTTCGCCCTCTTTGCAGCGGTCTATTTTTGGTTCCCTAAAATGTTTGGCCGGCTGATGAATGAGCGGTGGGGGAAAATCCATTTCGTTTTGACCTACATCTTTTTCAATCTGACCTTCTTCCCCATGCATATTCTCGGGGTGGGCGGGCACATGCGGCGGATATACAATCCGACCCAATACGAATTTCTTCAGCCTCTGCAGGACGTCAACGTTTTTATCACCATAAGCGCTTTTATTTTGGGTGTTTCGCAGATTCCTTTTGTGGCAAATTTCCTGTGGAGCCTGTTCGCTGGCAAAAAAGCGGAAAGAAATCCGTGGCAGGCGAATACTCTGGAATGGGTTGCTCCTTCTCCGCCCCCTCATGGCAATTTTGATACGGTCCCCGTGGTATACCGCGGACCTTACGAGTATAGCTCCCCAGAAGTCCAGGAAGACTGGCTGCCTCAGAATCGCCAGCTTACCCCCAGGTCAGCCGTGGCGCGCGGCCATTAGAGAAGCGGGATGCCAGAAAAGATAGATTCCTTCCGGAGCCGGGGAGGCAAAGAGCTGTGGCTCCATCGATTCGCCCTCCTTACGGCAGGAGCCACCTTTCCTTTGCTGTTCATCGGAGGTCTCGTGACCAGTAAAGGGGCGGGGCTTGCGGTGCCGGATTGGCCGACCACCTTCGGGTACAGCATGTTTCTTTACCCTTGGTCGAAGATGATCGGGGGGATCTTCTACGAACACAGTCACCGCTTGGTGGCCTCTTTGGTAGGCCTGTTGACCCTGGCGCTGGCGCTCTGGCTCTGGCGGGGTGAGCGGAGGAGGTGGCTTCGCTGGCTCGGCATGATTGCCCTCGCCCTGGTCATTGTTCAAGGCATGATCGGCGGTCTTCGCGTGGTGTTGTTGGAAGAGACGCTCGCGATCATTCACGCCTGCTTCGCGCAAGCTTTTTTTGCGCTTACGGTAAGCCTGGCTTTTTTCACCTCGAAAGAAGGAAGAGAAGGCGTGGAGAAAATTTGGGCTGCGGACAGCGCTCGCATCCGGCGGCTTTGCATCTTAACAACCGGTATCATTTACCTCCAGGGATTTTTCGGGGCGATTCTCAGGCACACGGGGGCGCGGCTTGAAATTCACCTTGTTTTGGCTGCCGTCGTAACACTCCACGTCGTTTTTCTCGCCATCAGGATTTTCGCGATTCCATCGGACCCGCCGAAGCTTTTGCGCCCGGCCATCCTGCTCCTCGCACTGCTCGTCCTGCAGATATCGTTGGGGTTTGGGGCCTACATGGGAAGATTTACTGCTCTTGGGAAGGCACTGCCTTTGGTTTTTGTGGTTATCATCAGGACCGCGCATGTTGTCACCGGGGCGCTTATGCTGGCCACAAGTGTTGTTATTACTTTGAGGTGTTATCGCGTGCTGGCTTCGAGTGAAATCTGGCGGCCTCAGAGAGTTCTTTCGGAGCGGATCACCGCATGACGTTTCACACAGCAGCCCTGGACCTTGCTCTGGCTGGCGGCTACAGACGCTCGCTGGACTTCCTTGAGTTGACGAAGCCCCGCGTGACTTTGATGGTTCTTGTGACGACATTTGTCGGCTTTTACGTCGGTTCGGGGCTGGTGCCGCATTATCTTTTGATGTTCGAAACCCTGCTAGGGACCGCGCTCGCAGCGGGCGGAACTCTGGCTCTCAACCAATTCATGGAACGGGAATCCGATGCCAAGATGGAGCGGACGCGCCGCAGGCCCCTGCCGGATGGGCGGATTCAGCCTCATGAAGCACTGTTTTTTGGCGTGGTTCTGACCGGCAGCGGTCTCCTGCTTCTCGCTCTAAGAGTCAGTCCAACAAGTGCCGCTGTGACCGCGTTCATCACGGCGAGTTACCTGTTTGTCTATACACCTTTGAAGCAGAAGACCGCGTTTTGCAGCGTCATCGGGGCCGTGCCCGGCGCCTTGCCTCCGGTCGTGGGTTGGGCCGCGGCGCGGGGCGAGATCGGCATAGAGTCCTGGGTGCTGTTCGCGATTCTCTTTCTCTGGCAGATTCCCCACACGCTCGCTATCGCCAGGCTGTATCGGGACGATTTTGCCAGAGCGGGAATTCGCTTTCTTCCTGTTTTGGAGCCGGACGGAGGAAGCACGGGCCGGCAAATTATAAGCCACTGCCTGGGCCTGCTTGCGGTAAGTCTCCTGCCGACTCTCCTGGGAGTTGCGGGTATAATCTACTTTTCCATGGCGCTTCTATTGGGAGCGGGATTTATCCTTTTTGGAATTCGTCTGGCGCTCTGCCAGACACTGGGGGCGGCGCGCCGTCTTCTCTGGACATCTTTGATCTACCTGCCGCTGCTATTGACTGTAATGGCCCTGGACCGCGTCCATTTCTGAGGTCGTAGATGCTGATACGACGCCGGAATATGCGCAATCAGAACTGGCGCGTGGGTCTGGGTCTGGGCCTGGTGGTATTGCTCTACTTTGCCGCAGTCATTGCGTTTATCATAGTCAGTTAAGCCGGCTGCGGATTCGACGGATGGCAAGACAAGCTACTCTGCGACGTCGCGTGGAACAGGCGCCAAGCGAACCGAAAAAGGCGCCGGTTTTCGGCGGTGGTGAACCCCCTGCTCCACCTTCGTCTCATGCCGCACCCATCATCAGCAATGCCCGGCTTGGTCTGTTGATGTTTCTGGCGGCTGAGGCGATGTTCTTTTCTGGTCTTATTGGCGCTTTTTTGGTGTTTCGCCTTGGAAACCCAGTCTGGCCGCCCCCGTTTCAGCCGCGGCTGCCGCTCGCCGTCACTGGCATCAATACAGTAATTTTACTCGCGAGCGGCTTAACCATGAGATTGGCTCTAAAAAGAGTCAGGGCTGGCTCACAAGGCGGCCTTAAACTTCACCTTGTCACAACAGCGGGTTTGGGAGTGATTTTTCTCGGTATTCAGGGCTACGAGTGGGCTCGCCTGCTTCATTTTGGTCTCACGATTTCCAGCGGTATTTATGGAGCGACATTTTACACCCTCATCGGTACCCATGCGTTGCATGTTCTCGGGGCAGTACTGTGGCTCGGAGTTATTTTATTCCAGGCGCTGCAGCGGCGGTTCACGAATACCAGCTACGCCGGGGTTGAGCTTTGCGCCATGTACTGGACCTTCGTCGTGGGGCTCTGGCCATTACTTTACGGTCTGGTCTATTTCCGTTAGCGACAGTGCCTTTCCGACGCAATCTTGACAAGGGGGGGGTCACGCGTTACAGTTTAGACTGCAACTCACGAGAATTTAAGCAAAAACCTCTTGAGGAGGTAGTCAGGTGACAAACTCCGTTAAAACCACTCTTCTGTTAGGTCTACTTACGGGAATTATCCTCGGAATTGGACAACTATTCGGTGGCTCCCAGGGAGTGGTGATTGCTTTTGTTTTCGCCTTGATCGTGAACATCGGGAGCTACTGGTTTTCCGACAAAATCGTTCTGGCCATGTATCGAGCTCGCGAGGCGACTCCCAATGAAGCTCCTGAGCTCTACCGGATTGTTCAGAACCTAACCGTCAGGGCTCAACTCCCGATGCCTCGTATCTATGTTATCCCCTCTGAATCTCCGAACGCTTTTGCGACAGGAAGAAATCCGCAGCACGCAGTGGTGGCAGTAACCGAAGGCATATTGCGCCTGATGAACAGAGAAGAACTTGAAGGGGTCCTTGCTCACGAACTCTCTCACGTCAGAAACCGAGATATTCTTATCAGCAGTATCGCTGCCACGCTGGCGGGCGTGATCATGATGTTGGCGAACATGGCCCGCTGGTCCGCTATTTTTGGTTTTGGCAGGAGCGAACGAGACGATGAAGGCGGGGGAGGGATTGTAGGATTGATTTTGATGTCCATCCTTGCGCCATTGGCGGCAATGATCATTCAGATGGCTATTTCTCGCTCCCGCGAATTTCTCGCGGACGCTACCGGTGCCCGTATTTCTGGAAACCCCTTGGGTTTGGCCAGTGCCCTCGAAAAGCTCAGCCGAGCCAGCGAACTTATCCCGCTCGAAGCTCGCCCGGAAACTGCTCATCTGTTCATTGTAAATCCATTTTCCGGGAAATCATTGTTGAGCCTCTTCAGCACGCATCCCTCGATCGAGGAAAGGATTGCACGGCTGCGCGCTATGGCCATGGGCCGTTGAGCATCCGCTTCCTCTGGCCATTTCGTGTCGGCGCATGATGGTTTTCTCCGGAGGTCGTGAGACCGGCCGACGTATACTCTATTTAAAGGACGCGCAGGAGGTTCCGTATGGCAGCGGAGGGAGAAAAGGAAGAAGGAAGAGGGTTCAAAGTCGAAGATCGCCGCAGGTTCTCACCCGATACAGGGGAGCCCCGTGAGACTGCAGAGAGCACCGAAGCTTCGCAAAATCCCATAGAAGAATCAGGAAAACAAGAATCGGGCAAAGCAGAGGGCAGCGAGCGGGTCAGGCCCACCGACGAATCTTTGGCCGAGATCAGTTTTTCCACCTTCATCATCAGTCTTAGCACGCAGGCGCTCTTGCATCTCGGAGAGATTCCCAATCCTTTGGACTCCAAGGCAGAAAAAGATTTTACGGCAGCCAAACAAATGATCGACATCGTGGCTATGCTGCGAGAGAAAACGCGCGGTAATCTCGATTCAGGGGAAACGAGGCTGATTGACGAGATCCTCTATGATTTGCGCATGAGGTATGTGGAAGCTGTAAAAAAAGGCAGGAGAACTTAATGGAAAAAAGGATTTGGAATCGAACGATAGGAATCAAGGGTTTGATCCTTGTGGCGGTCCTCTCGCTGCTTGTGGGGGTTGGGGTCGGCGGAGGACGAGATTTGTTTGTAAGTAATCGTGCCGTGAACTTTTTGGCCGAGACCGGAGATGCGGAACTGGTCAAGGTCTCCAACCCTCAGGCTTTGCCGGACTTCGTCTCTTTGGCCAAGAAATTCCAGCCCCTGGTGGTCAACGTCTCGACGACACAGGTGAGCGAAGGAGGACCGGGCTTCTCCAGTCCTTTTGGGGAAGAAGATCCGTTCACCGATTTCTGGCGGAGGTTTTTCGGCGGGCCTCTTCCAAGGGGTCCCCAACGGCAGAAGAGTCTTGGGTCCGGTTTTATCATCGATGGCGATGGGTCGATCCTCACCAACAACCATGTCGTCGAAAACGCTCAAAAGATCGTTGTCAGACTTGCGGACGAGAGAGAATTTGAGGCCAAGGTCATCGGCAAAGATCCGAAAACGGACATTGCTGTCATCAAAATCAACGCCAAAACCGGGCTGCCGGTAGCTCCGCTGGGAGATTCCGACAAACTGGAGGTTGGCGAGTGGGTGCTGGCGATCGGGAATCCGTTTGGGTTGGAGAATACAGTGACTTCCGGCATTGTGAGCGCAAAAGGCCGGCACATCGGGGCCGGACCGTATGACAGTTTTATTCAGACGGATGCGTCGATCAATCCCGGGAATTCCGGGGGACCGCTCATCAATTTGCACGGTGAGGTGGTCGGCATCAACACGGCCATCTTTAGCAGAACCGGAGGAAACATCGGCATCGGGTTTGCC
>JACQUW010000262.1 GCA_016210115.1 Deltaproteobacteria bacterium
CGTGGGGACGGATGCGTACAACATCGAGCAGACGCCGAGGGAGACGATCAAAGGGCCATTTTACGCTCATATTGAGTTGCACAAAGCGGACATTTGGATTATCGAGGCGCTGACCGATGATTTCAAAAGCCTCATCGGGCGGAAAGATCTCATGGTGGCCGCGTTCCCGATAAAGCTTGCAGGCGTAAGCGGGGCGCCCGCTCGGGTTGTCGCCATCGAGTTTGCAAACTGAGAACGTTTTTCCTTCGGTAAAGATCTTATCCTGCGACCTTGAGAAAAGCGGCGGAACGGTAACGCCCAGCAGGTGAACAAGAGAAGGAGTAAGCGAAATATGGAGTCGCCACGCGGTGCCCTGCCCAATGCGCATAACGCGAATCTGGAGGATTTCAAGGTTAAGAAAGGGTGGTTTGCGGATCCCAAGATCCAGGAACGTTGGGATATTCCCGGTAAGATAATTATTAAAGCGGCGGTCTCGGGAAGAAGCGCAATGGGAAGGGCGCTCGGGAATACGTATGAGGATCTCAAGGGGAGTTTTCCCTCAACCCTGCGGGAATTTACGCGTGGGGCGCGCGAAGCGCTGACGGCCGGCGCAGCGGGAGTTCACTTTGATATCGGACAAATTGTTGACAGTCAGGGGAACGAGTTGGACTCCCGGATGTCGATTGTCGAGGTCTATCGGGAAATGCTCCAGCCGCTGAAAAAAGAGTTCGGAGACCAGTTGGTTTTCGACGTGAATATACTCAGGGGAAGCGACTTCGAGGAAGCTTTAACCCCCATCCGGGAGGGGTTGGCGGAAATGGCCCCCGTAGCGGCTGGATATAACCGCGAATGGGTGACGGAAGCCGTGAAGGTAATACAAGATCACGGCTGTAAGCCAGAAATCGTGATCCACGGATCCGGTGAAGTAGGGCTGGCGAAACAACGCCTTATCGATACCGGGATTTTACAGAAACCCTATTATTTTATTGTCCTGATCGGAACACCGATGGACAGCGGTTTCTCCCCCTTTTCTTTTACATACCTGCCGACGCCGTATGATATGTGCAAGCAGCTGATCGCGATCGTGGAACAAATTCGGGCTATCGACGAGACTTCGGTGATCATCGTGTGCGCCGCGGGAAGAGCGACACAGTATCTAACGACGCTTGCCACCCTCTTGGGACTCCATATTAGAGTAGGCACCGAAGACACCATTTGGAAATACCCGCACAGGGACGAAATCCTGGAGGGCAATCGTGACGCGGTGGAGGGCGCGGCGAAAATGTGCCGCCTGCTGGGGAGAGAGCCCGCCACAGCAGAGGAGTACCGGAAGTTTGTCGGTCTATTGCGGTAAGTTTGGGAGATAGACGATGTATCCTGTGAAATTCGAATATGTGCGAGCGAAGTCGATTGCCGAGGCGGCGCACCTCCTGGAGCAGCATGGGGACGAGGCGGTCGCGCTGGCGGGAGGCCAAAGCCTGATCCCGCTCATGAAGTTCAGATTGTCTACGCCGAAATATGTTATCGACATATCGCGGCTAAGTGAGCTCTCAGAGCTTCGCTACGGCGAAAGAGGTTTGGTGGTCGGCGCCCTCACGCGTCATGTTCAATTGGCCGAATCGCCGATCGTTGCGGAGCACTACCCCATCATGCGAGATGCGGCAACCGACATCGGCGATGTGCAGGTTCGAAATCTGGGCACGATCGGGGGCGACTTGGCTCAAGCCGATCCGGCCGGGGACTGGGGTCCTGTAATTCTCGCTCTGAACGCGCAGATAAACTGCGTGGGCACGCGACAGCAGCGGACCATCAAGGCGGAGGAGTTTTTCCTCGACTCGTACACCACGGCGTTGGAGCCGGGGGAACTCATCGCTCAGGTGATCATACCAGCTGCTGGACCCAACAGCGGCGGTGCGTATATGAAGCTCGGGCGGCGCTCGGGCGATTTTGCAGTGGCAGCCGTTGCCTTGCAGCTGGAGCTGGCGGGAGATGTTGTGAAACATTGTGGGATTGCTTTGGGCGGAGTGGGACCCACAGCTTTCAGGGCTCTGCAGGCGGAAAGAATGATGGTCGGACAGAATATTTCCGAGGGCCGCATAAAAGAGGTCGCTGAGGTCATCCAAGACGCAGCGGCTCCCATCAGTGATGCTCGAGGAAGTGCTGACTACAAACGGGCGGTGTTGAAACCGCTGTTCAGAAAAGCCCTGGAGATCGCGGTGAAAAGAGCCAGGCGGGAGGCGTGACGGCGAGAATGGAAACCACAAGCAAGATTCGCGTTAAGGTAAACGGAGAGATCACCGAGCGAACGGTGGAGTCTCGACTGTTGTTGGTGGATTACTTGCGAGAAGAGCTGGGGCTGACGGGTACGCATGTCGGCTGCGACACGAGCAATTGTGGCGCCTGCACCGTGATCATGGACGGCGGCGCGGTCAAGTCCTGCACCGTGCTGGCGGTGCAGGCGGATGAGCGCGAGATAACAACGATTGAAGGACTTGCTCGTCGCGGCGAACTGCATGTCGTGCAGGAGGCTTTCTGGGAAAATCAGGCGCTACAGTGTGGGTTCTGCACTCCAGGCATGATTATGGCTGCGGTAGACCTGCTTGGCAAGAATCGGGCGCCGACCGACAGAGAGGTCCGTCACGCTATTGCCGGCAATTTCTGCAGATGCACGGGTTATAATTCGATAGTGGAAAGCGTTCTGGCTGCCGCTGCGGCGATCAGAGAAGGCAGGCAGCCGGTGAAGTAGGAGGAGTCCGGCGGAATCGGTCCGGCGTATAGGATTACGTGAGGACACAGCGCGGTGTGAGCCTGAGTCCACTACAAGAAATGGGGTAGGGATGAAAGCCAGAGAGGATCTGCTGTTACTGTACGGCAAAGGAAAATATTTGGACGACGTGCGGCTTCCGAGAACGATGTACGCAACGATCGTGCGCAGCCCTTATGCGCACGCGCGAATCCTCGGAGTGGATGGGACCCTGGCGAAGCGGCAAGAGGGCGTGGTGGATGTGATTGACGGGAAGGCGCTGGAGGGCAGCTATCAGCCATTGAATTTCGGTTCAAAGCTGGTGAAGGGCTCGATGCTTCGAGGTCTTGCGGTTGACAAGGTGAGGTATGTCGGGGAGCCGGTGGCGGTCGTTTTGACTCGTGACAAGTATGCCGGTGAGGATGCGGTCGGGTACGTCGAAGTAGAGTACGACCCGCTGCCGCCGATCGTGACGTGGGAAGATGCGCTGCAAGCGCCTGCATTGGTTCATGAGCCATGGGGGAATAACATTGCCATTGATCATGATTACGAATCCGGTAACGTTGCGGAGGCATTCGCCACGGCCGATCATGTGCTGGAGGAGACCTTTAGGATGCACCGGCATGCAGGCACGCCGATCGAGACCCGCGGGATTTTGGCTCATTACGAGTGGACGAGCGAGAGGTTGACGGTCTGGTCAACGTCGAATCTTCCGCATCTGTACCGCACGGCGTTGTCGGAGACGCTCGGGACCGATGAGAGCCGGATTCGGGTGATCGCGGGCAACATCGGCGGGGCATTCGGCACGAAGACGGTGCCGAACGCCGAGGACATGCTGATTCCATTGCTCGCCGTTCGATATGATCAGCCGATCAAGTGGGTGGAAACGCGCAGCGAGAATCTGAAGGGTCTGCACGGTAAAGAGCAGGTGCACCAGATCCGGGTGGCGGTACGAGCCGATGGCACGATTCTCGCCATCCGCGACAAAATCATTCTGGATCTCGGGTCTTTTGCCAACCGCACGGGGCCCGTTGAGGGGTTCAACGCGGCGTGCTTTGTGCCGGGATGTTACAAAGTCAAAAATTATGCCGTCAAGCTGGTCGGGGTTGTAACGAACAAACCTCCGCTGGGTCCTTATCGTGGCTTCGGCAAGAGCGCCCCGACTTTCGTGATCGAGCGAGTGATGGATCGGGTCGCTAAGAAACTCGGTCTCGATGTTGCCGAGGTGCGGTTCAAAAACCTCGTTACCGAGTTTCCCCACCGCAACCCGGCGGGCGCCGTTTATGACAGCGGGAGCTACAAGCGGAGTTTGGAGCTGGCGCTGGAGCGCGTCGGTTATCAGAATTTCAGGAAGGAGCAGGCGGAGAAGCGCGCGGCCGGGGAGTACCTGGGTATCGGTATTTCCTGTTCCTTGGATGGTTCAGGCCATGTGGTGAAAGACGCCTTGATCAGCGCTTTTGACGGGGTCACGGTGCGGGTCTCGCGTCGCGGCAGTGTGACGGTGTTGACAGGGTCATGCGGACTCATTGGGACGCGGCACGAAACGAGCTTTTCAGAATTTGTGGGTAAAACACTGGGAGTGCGGCCGGAGACGGTCGACGTCGTCGAAGGTGATACGCTGGTGTGCCCTATCGGGCAGGGGTCTTTCAGCGATCGGACTGCGGTCTACACAATGTCGGCCGCGAAGATTGCATCGGAAAAGCTGCGAGAGAGGATCTTGAAGCTTGCGTCGGCCATGACCGAGGTGGCGGCAGAAGAACTGGAGCTCCGCGATGGGATAATCTCGGCTCGAAACGTGCCAGGATTGAGCCTCAAGATAAGCGACGTGGCGGAGGCGGTGTACAAGCGGACATACAGTCTGCCGGAGGGGCTGGCTGCCGGGCTGGAGGAGACCCACTATTTCTCGCTCCGCGATGTGGAATTCTTCGCCGCCGCTGGCGGCACCGGATATTACCCCTGCTTCGGGAACAGCTGCCACGTGGCCGTGGTGAAGGTTGATCCTGAGACGGGGAAGGTGCGTATCGTTCGTTATGTGATGGTTCACGACGCGGGCCGGATCTTGAACGAGAAGATTGTGGAGGGGCAGGCGCTCGGCGGTCTCGTAGCGGGCTTTGGTGGCGCGCTGATGGAGGAGCTCGTCTACGACAGCAATGGTCAACTGGAAAGCGGCACGTTCATGGACTATCTTATCCCCAATGCGCCGGTGGTACCGCGGGAGATTGAGGTTTACCACCTTGAATCGCCAAGTCCGATGACGCCGGTCGGTTCGAAAGGGGCGGGGGAAGCAGGGGCGAACGGGTCGTATGGCGCCCTCGCGAACGCAGTGGAAGATGCGCTGGAGCCTTTTGGCGTGTTGGTTCGTGACCTGCCGTTAAAACAAGAATATCTCTGGCGCGCCATAAACAACAGTCGGTCTACGGTCGGCGGCCAGGAATGAAGCGCGTAAGTCGCGTCGTTGATGGCGTAAAAGAGGAGCTAGACCCGCCACGCTAAACTTCAGTGATTGCTGTCCCTCAAACGTTCTTTTTTCAAACCCCCTCGAAGCGGGAAGGATCATCATTGCCGCCGATGCGTCGTCTTTGAATGACGACGCCGCTTGGTGATTGATAGTTTAGCAACGGCCACGCCGGAGACCTAAAGCCCCTGATGCGGAGGGTGAACTGCAAGAGGCTCGCGCGGAGGCGGTTGGTTTCCGATCGCGCTGGCACCGCGATCGAGAATTCCTTGGCAAAAAAGGGACCAAAAACATCCCTTATCGATTTGGAGTTGATGCAGCTTCTTCGGCTATGCATCGCCGTTAACACGAACTGAGAAAGGACACACAATGGAGGAATCCCGGTTCGGCGGAGAAATCCTCTGGCGACCCAGCGAACAAGACGTAGCCGGGTCCCGTCTGAAACGGTTTATGGACCGCAACGGCGTCCAGAACCTGGAGGAACTGCAACGACGATCGACCGAGCAGCTCGAATGGTTCTGGGGCGCCGTTCTGGACGAGCTCGGAATCGAGTTTTACCAGCCGTACAGCAGGCTCCTCGACCTGAGCCGGGGGAAGCCGTGGGCGCGCTGGTGCGTCGACGGGAAGATGAACATCGCCCACAACTGCCTGGACAAATGGATGGGTACTCCCGCGCGTGACCGGGTAGCGCTTCGCTGGGAAGGAGAAGAAAAAGGTCAGACCCGAATCTTGACCTACGCTGAGCTTTACCGGGAGGTGAATCGTTTCACCAACGCGCTGCGCTCTCTGGGGATCAAGAAAGGCGACACAGTGGGCCTGTTCATGCCCATGGTCCCGGACGTTGCCGTGGCGCTTCTCGGTACTGCCAAGTTGGGCGCCATCGCTCTCCCGCTCTTCTCCGGCTATGGGGCCGCCGCCGTGGCATCGCGTCTTGCGGATGCGGAGGCGAAGGTTCTGGTCACCGCCGACGGATTCTACCGCCGGGGGCAGGAAGTGCTGATGAAGCCCATAGCCGATGAAGCGGTCTCCCAGGTGCACTCGGTGCGACACCTCGTGGTGGCGCGCCGTCTCGGCAAAGAGATTCCTTGGACGAGAGACCGCGACCACTGGTGGGATGAGCTGATCCACCGACAGCCCGATCACGCGGAAACGGAGCGCACAGAGGCGGAGGATCCTCTTATGATTATCTATACCTCCGGAACCACTGGGCGGCCAAAAGGAGCGCTCCATACGCATTGCGGCTTTCCTATCAAAGCAGCCCAGGACATGGCCCACGGGCTTGATCTCCGGGAGTCCGACACGCTTTACTGGGTGACTGACATAGGTTGGATGATGGGGCCGTGGGAAATCTTCGGCGCCGCTCTCCTCGGTGCCACCATGGTGTTTTATGACGGCGCGCTGGACTATCCTGACATCGACCGGCTGTGGTCGTTGGCGGCGCGGCACGCAGTCACGGTCCTGGGAGTCTCTCCCACTCTCGTGCGCTTGCTCATGCGCTACGGCGCCGAACCCGTGAGCCGGCATGACCTCAGCAAACTGCGGATTTTGGCCTCCACCGGTGAGCCTTGGAACCCGGATCCATGGCGCTGGTTTTTCGAAACCGTAGGCAAGGGCCGGCTGCCAATCATCAACTACTCCGGCGGCACGGAAATCTCAGGGGGACTGGTCATGGGAAATCTCCTCACTCCTCTAAAGCCGTGCGCTTTCTCGGGACCGGTTCCCGGAATCGCTGCCGATGTAGTGGACGAGCAGGGACATCCGGTCCGCAATCAAGTTGGCGAATTGGTGGTGCGCGAGCCCTGGATAGGAATGACACGCGGATTTTGGAAGGACCCCGACCGCTATATTCAAACCTACTGGTCGCGCTTTCCCGATACCTGGGTCCACGGCGACTGGGCGGCTATCGATGAGGACGGCCTGTGGTACATCCTTGGCCGCTCCGACGATACGATCAAGATCGCTGGCAAACGTCTCGGCCCCGCCGAGGCCGAGTCGGTGCTGGTAGGCCATCCAGCGGTGAGCGAGGCCGCAGCCATCGGAATTCCGGATCCGATCAAAGGCGAAGCGCTGGCTTGCTTCTGCGTCTTAAAACCCGGACAGCGACCGAGCGAAGAGCTGCGCGAGGATCTCAGAAAACTTGTCGCCCAGCATCTGGGCAGGCCCTTGAAACCCGAGACGCTGAGATTTGTCGCGGAGCTCCCCAAAACGCGCAACGCCAAGGTGATGCGGCGCGTAATCCGCGCGGCTTACCTCGGCATGGATCCCGGTGACCTTTCGGCCCTGGAAAATCCCGGGGCCGTTGACGAGATCCAAAAGGCCACTTGAAAGAAATCCAACCGGGAATGAAAGAAAGTAGGAGGTACTTGTCGTTATGAACTCAGGACCCAAGATACCGGACCTGCGCACATTTCTGGAGGACTACGAGGAGCGTAATCCGGCCGACGTGGTTCGCATAACGCGGCCCATAAAGAGCCGGTACGAGACCACGGCCATCGCTGCCCAACTGGAGCAAATGAGACGCACTCCGGTGCTGATTTTTGAGAATGTGGTCAATGATGATGGTCGCCCATTCAAGTATCCGCTATTAAGCTTTCTGTGTGCGAGCCGAGAGCGCATGGCGTATGCGATCGGTGCCGACCCGAAACACCTCGCGTCATTTTGCGCGGAGCGAAAGGAGAGGCGGATCAAGCCACAGGTCGTCTCTCGTGAGGCTGCGCCGGTGAAGGAGGTGGTAAAGAAGGGAGATGAGGTTGATCTGTTGGAATTCCCGGTCCCGGTATTTCACAGCAAAGAGCCCGGTCCCTACATTACCGCCGGGTTTATCACGTGTTATCAGAGGGAACGCGGGACGGACAATAGTTCTATCCAACGGGGCTGGATCAGCGGCCGTAACGAGATCCGCTTCTGGCTGGCGCCGGGGACTCACAACTACAACATTTTGCGGGAGTACGAAGAGAATGGGCAAGACATGCCCATGGCGATCTGGATCGGCCATCACCCGGCGGTGATTGCGGGGATGAACTTCGGGAGCGAGTATGGCAGGAGCCATTACGAGACGGCCGGCGGGTTCATGGGTCAGCCACTTTCCCTGGTCCCTTCCGAAACGCTGGGTGAGTCGTTTTTAGTTCCATCGCACGCGGAGATTGTGATTGAAGGCGTTCACAGACCTGGGCACAGGAAGCCTGAGGGTCCATTTGGTGAATTTCCACGGACTCTGGGCGCGCAGAGGTTCAATCCGGTAATGGAGGTGACCGCAGTCACTCACAGGCGAAACCCATACTGGTATGGATTAGTGTGCGGTCATGTTCATTGGTTATCGGCGCTCCTGAGGGAGGCGGAGGCATTCGAGCGGGTGGGCAAGAGCGTTGCCGGGCTGAAGAACGTCTACGCGCCCATGTCCGGTTGCGGACAGCTAGCACTCTATCTTCAGATTCATAAGCGCTCGGAGGGAGAGGGCAAAGCGGCCCTCCTGCCGGCGTTGGGCATTCGCACAGTCAAGCATGTGTTCGTCTTTGACGAAGATGTCAACATCTTCGATGAGACGGAGGTCCTCTGGGCAATGGCGACCCGTGTTCAAGCGGACAAGGATGTTATGATCGTTACTAATTGTCTTGGGACACCTCTGGATCCAAGCTCGCTCGGGACGGGACATCTCACGAAAATGGGGATCGATTGCACTCGTCCGGTGCCATCGTCTAAATTTCCTGAAATCTTGTCCATTCCGCATGCCGTCATAGAAAGCACTCCGGTTTCCAACTATATTTCTAAGGAGAAGTTGGCGCAGGTGCCAGTGGACCCCTTCAGCGCCTCTATTAGCTTGAGGAGCGAAGACCCGAAGGCGGGTAATCTAATCTGCATCGGTTGCGGTTGTGCTTTCCCGGTTAATAGTGAATTCACCCGCTTGGCGGAATCCTATGTTCACTGTCCTGCGTGCGGCAAGGAGTTCAGCATCTTCGGTAAATCGCTTTGAGGCAAGGAATCCGCGGGTTGGCTCAGGCGCACCATAACTTGACTGTTTTCTTCTACTGTGGTTACAGAGGCGTTGCATGACGATTCGCAGTTTTGAACTATTGAGACCGAAGTCGATCGCCGAGGCATCTGAACTTCTAGTGAAGCACGGCGACGATGCCAGGTTGATTGCCGGGGGAACCACGCTGGTCATCCTGATGAAGCAGCGCGTCGTCCACTATCCGTATCTTGTGGATCTCCAGGGAATTCCAGGTCTGGATGGGATCTCGCAAGATGGGGAATCGGTTCGAATTGGCGCGATGGCGACTCACAGATCCGTCGAGCGGTCGCCGATCATCCGAAACTCAGTACCGATAGTGGCTGAGGCTTTCGGCCACATCGGCAACGTACGGGTGAGACAAAGCGCTTCCGTAGGCGGAAACCTCGCGCATGCCGATCCTCGTCTCGATCCACCGCCCACGCTCCTGATCCTGGGCGCCGAGCTTGCGGTCCTCGGGCCCAAGGGATCGCGGGTCATAGCGATCAAGGATTTTTACCGCGGGATGTATGAGACGGCTCTAGAGGCGGGGGAGATCCTTTTCGAGGTGAAGATTCCAGCTATGCCCAGGGAAGCCAAGGCGGTCTATCTGAGATATAGCTCGCTTTCAGCCAATGACTGGCCGTGTCTCGGAGTGGCCGGCCTGCTGTCCCGGATCGATAGCCGTTGTGAGGAGCTTCGGCTCGCCCTCGGCGGCGTGGCTGAGACGCCACTGCTCGTCCGGGGACTCGACTTCGTCCGCAACGAAAAGATCACGGGCGGTTTGCTCGATGAAGTCGTGAAAGTCGTAGATCGGCAGATTGCGCCTCTGCCCGATTTCCGAGGGTCGGAGTGGTACAAGCGTCAAATGGTCAGTCTGTTTGTCAAACGCGCGATCCGGGAGCTGGAGCAAAGATTTTCACAATAGCCAACTCTCACCCTTCGCCTAATCCCCTCCGTCCAGGGACGGGAGAATTTTTAGAATTCCCTCTCCGCTTGCGGGAGAGGGCCAGGGTGAGGGGGATGCAAATGTAGGAGTTCACA
>JACQUW010000037.1 GCA_016210115.1 Deltaproteobacteria bacterium
GCCTAATGTTGAGAGCACCGACATTATTTTATACGAGGCAGCGCCAATTCGCTCAGGGTCAATTTCACGCTCGGCTGAATCAGAGTTCTTGCGCAAAAAAACTCAGCAGGTGTTTGGGATCACGGATCCAGATTATGCCCTCGGAGTTGAATCATCGTTGATCCGGGTCTCGGACCGTCATCCGCTCTATCGTTTCCGGGGAGCGATACGAGCGGACCCCTATCTGAGCGCAGCCGGAAGGGAACACGAGGACTTCCAAATTGTTCTGCTGGCGGCGCGGAAAGACCTGGCTGAAGTTAGAGTTGAGTTTACCGATCTTGTTAATGAATCAGGCAAGGGAAAGATGCGCAAGGAAAACCTCTCATGGAATCTCTCCAGGGAGGTCCAGACCCGAGTGAGTTACTGGTATCCTGCGGCGCTCTTCGGATGGAAACCAGATCCTTTGATGGAGGCAACGCCTTTTCATGTCAGAGCGGGCGGACAGCAGCCCGTGTGGATTTCTCTCTCTGTGCCTCCGGGAACAGAACCCGGGCTCTATAAGGGTAGAGTCCTAGTCAAACCTAAGAATTCCCATCCTCTTACCGTGAGTTTAAAGGTGAGAGTATGGGATTACACGCTTCCGCTGAAAGGGAGATTCCGCATGCAAGGGCACGCCCACCCAATTGCCACCAAAAAATATCCTCTTCCCTCTAATGATATTGAAACTTGGCGCAACCTGGCGGAAGTTATGCTCCGCTACCGTCTTTCTCCTACGGCGCAGTATTTCCCCATTCTTTCGCCCCCTGCAGAAGTGATACCGTTTGGCATTGAGAGAGGGATCACATCGATACTGGCGGGAGGATATTTCAAGCACCTGCTCAAGGATAAAATTATGCAGCGGTGTAAAACCCTTAAAGACCTGGGAGTGCTTGATCGGGCCCAGATCTATATGGGTGATGAGCCGTCTCCTCCTTTTGATGACCTGGCGAAAAAAAGTAAATGGGTCCGCGAGAACTGCCCCGGCCTCAAGATCATGGTAGGAGGAAGCCGGCCGCGGCCTGAATTACAAGGATTGGTGGACATATGGGACCCCATGATGAGCATGGAGCCAGAACGAAATGAAGTTTATGGATCTCGAATGGAGGACATCCGGGCAGCCCGGCGGCGGGGAGAAGAAGTCTTCTGGTATGAAGCAGGGCATCGGCCGCCGTATCCTGGCCACGAACTGGACATACCAGCGATCGCTCTACGAATGATCTTCTGGGTGTCGTGGAAATATGGGATTGATGGGTGGAAACAGTTCGGATTTGTCGGCGGCTGGGAACACCGCGAAAATCAGACATGGCCGGACACGGAGTGGAACACTTACAGTTGGCGCACGTATAATGGGAATGGTCAGCTACTCTATCCAGGGCCCGGAGGAAGGCCGCGTCCATCGATTCGGATGGTTAACATCCGGGACGGCATCGAAGACATAGAGAGTCTTTACTTGCTCCGTGATGGGCTCGAAAGACTTGAAACGAAGTTCCCCCGCCGTTACGACCGACTTAAAAACGAGGCGCGCAGCTTTCTCGCCGTTGATGAACGCATCGTACGGAACATGTGGATCTGAACGCGTGATCCTGCTGAGCTGCTCGCTTACCGTGAAGAGCTTTCCTCGTTGCTTGAGAAGATCCTTCGCCTAGTCAAGGACTGAGCGTTTGTCCGTAGCGTGCGAATGAAACACATCCTCAAGTTTGCCGTGAGTTGGTGTTGCCGGCTCTTAATATTGCCTCTGCTGGCGATTGTGAGGTTGATGGAGATTTTTATTCATACGGATCAGCCTTTTCAGTTCGGCGCACACACGGTAAGTTTAATCCCTGGTTTTCTCGGGAACTACTTCCGTAAGGAGTACTACCGGCTGACGCTGAAAAGGTGCGACGCCGACATCTGCGTCGAATTCGGAACGATTTTGCATCAGGCCAGCGTGGAGCTAGGCCGCCGTGTCTATATTGGCACGAACTGTTCTATCGGGGAATGCATGATTGATGACGACGCAATGATCGGCAGCAACGTGGACATTATAAGTGGCAGAAATCAGCACAACTTTGGGCAGCTCGATATGGCGATTCGGGAACAAGGCGGAAGCCTGACACCAATAGTCATCGGAACGGATTGTTGGATAGGCAATAGCGCCGTGGTCATGGCCAGTGTTGGCGAAAAAAGCATCGTTGGGGCTGGAAGTGTGGTCGTAGACGACATCGAGCCCTATGCGATCGTCGCAGGAAATCCAGCAAGGCTGTTACGCAAGAGGCCGGGATACGTGAGAAAGGTTTCTGGAGGTTAACAGTCGAAAGCTTTGTCATGAGGAATCCTTCAAAGCCAAAACACATCTTGTACGTAGTACACAGTCTCGGTCTGGGCGGTACAGAGCGGGTGGTCTGCGGTCTGGCGCGGGCCTTCAATGACGCAGAATTTCGTACCTCGGTTTGCTGCCTCGATGAGTTGGGCGAACTCGGTAAGGACCTTTGCGAGGAAGGCATTCCGGTGTACGTGCTAGGTCGAAAGCCGGGAGTTGATCTCTCCGTAGTTGCGCGACTACGATATATCTACCGGCATGAAAAAGTAGACCTGGTACACGCACACCAATACACCCCTTACTTTTATGCCGCTACTGCAGCTTTGGGAGCCAGAGGGGTACCGGTGTTCTTTACAGAGCATGGCCGCCATTGGCCTGATCGTCTGCGGCTCAAGCGAGCTGTCTTCAATCAGATCTTAAGGATGGCTACCTGCGCGTATACAGCCGTTTCTGAGTTCAGCCGCCAGAGCCTAATCCGTTATGAGAAAATGCCAGCCCGTGCCATTCAGGTCATCTACAATGGCATCGAGCTTGATGAACCAAACAATAATTCTGAAGTTCGGTGGAGACTTCGCGCTGATGCTGGCTTGGTCGATGAGGAGCTTCTCGTCTTGAGCATTGGCCGTATTGATCCGATCAAGGACTTTGAGACGCTGATTCAAGCTTTTGCCCATGTGGTAAAGAAATTACCCCGGGCGTCTTTATGGATAGCCGGAGATGGTGATTGGACATACAAGAAGCGACTGATCCAGTTGATAGAGAGATTGAGCTTACCAGGCAAGGTAAAGCTTCTGGGAACTCGTAGGGATGTGGATCACCTGTTATGCGCGTGCGACCTGTTTGTATTGCCTTCTATCTCAGAGGCCACTTCCATGACCATTCTCGAGGCAATGGCAATAGGCCAGGCAGTGGTGACTACCGATACCGGCGGTAATCCCGAACTGGTCATTCGTGGCAAAACCGGCATCCTAGTCCCAGTGGGGGATGTCTATGCCCTGGCAGAAGCCATGTCCTATCTTCTAATGAACGCCGACTTGAGAGAGAGGATGGGTCAAGCTGGACGAGTGAGAGTAAAAGAAAGTTTCTCCATGCAGCGCATCCTCGCACAATACCGGGAATCGTATCGATCCATGGCTATCAGGCAAGGGCAGGAAGCTCAGAGCTAATGCCCGGCAGCGAGACCATTCACATTGCTCACGTCACTGGCAGTACCGGCCTATATGGCGCGGAGCATTGGATCCTGGCACAAATGCGCTACCTGGAGCCACGCCGATGGCGGGCGTCCATCGTCAATCTGGTCGATAAGTCGGGAGAGAAATCAGCGATCGTCTGTGAGGCCACAAGGCGCGGTTTTACCGCTCTCGATTTCTATACGGGCGGCCGTTTCAATCCCTTGGCGGTATTCCGATTGGCAAGGCTGGTTCAGGAAACTGGCTACAATATTTTGCATTCCCACGGCTACAAGTCGGATATCATGGCTTTCCTCGCAGGGAAACTGGCGGGCGTCAAGGTCATCGGCACTCCGCACGGCTGGAGTAGAGAGAGCAGCAAAAAAGAGTTGCTCTATGAAAAACTTGACAGGGCATTTCTAAGATTCTTCGACCGGCTCTGTCCCCTTTCTCCGGAACTTTGCAATAGCCTGCGAATGACCGGCATCAATGAATCAAAGATCAATTTGGTAATGAACGGGGTAGATCTCAAAGAAGTCGACGAAGCTTCTCCCAGGCCGAAGGGTAGTGGAAAAAAAAGGATCGGCTTCATCGGTCAATTCATTGAACGAAAACGCGTTGAGGATCTCGTTGAAGCATTTTTTCTTCTTTCACGCCCTGATTGCGAGCTCTTTTTGATTGGGGATGGCCCCTGCCGGGCCAGCATTCTCAACCGGGTTCGGTTGAGAAACGGACACTCAGAGATCCATTGCTCGGGCCACGTATTGAGCCGACTGGAACATCTCAAGAGTTTCGATGTATTTGCTCTGCCCTCGCTCTTAGAAGGAATTCCTCGATCTATTATGGAAGCGCATGCGGCCCGGGTGCCGGTGATAGGCACTGATATCGCGGGTATTAGAGATTTGGTTAAGCATGAACAGACGGGACTACTCGTCCCGCCAAAGAATCCTCCCATGCTTGCAGAGGCCATAAATCGCATCCTGGAGTCTCCGCAATTAGCAGCAAAGCTTGCGGCGGGAGGCCGAAAATTAGTTGACGAACAATTTTCCGCATCAAGAATGGCTGAGCAATATGAGACCGTTTATTTTTCCGCAGTAAACCAGGCGATCGACGAAGTCTCTCAACGACCGTTGAGCTGAGCGCCTACATTCCCCACCAAAAAACCCGAACGGTGACCGAGCGCCAAGGATCTCGATGAGCTCTATCGAGTTTTCCGGCCAAGTCTCAGAGCCTCAGCTCTGCCTGAAGGTTTCTATCACTCCCCGAGTGAGACGCTGAAAGACACAATGTAAGGGGGCGGATTAGCGCAAAATTCCTTGGCACTCCGCCAAGGCAAAGAAGCAGCTCGATCAGCAAGTGACTGCGGGAGGCGAAAGAGTATGGACGGCCTTTCTTTCGTATCTTTTATTATACCAGCACGAAACGAAGAAAAGATGATCGGTGCGTGTCTTGGGGCGATTAACGAGCTGGACTATGACCGAAATTCATTTGAATGCATATTGGTAGATAACGGGTCGGTGGATGATACACCAGAAATTGGCAGAGCCAAGGGAGCAAAAGTATTGACGGTGCCTGGAGCCACGATCTCCGCATTACGCAATTTTGGCGCGAAAGAAGCAAAGGGCGATTTCTTAGCATTTATAGATGCCGATTGCGTTGTTGATAAAAATTGGCTGAAGAATGCCCTGCGCCATTTTCAGAACCCTGAAGTTGGATGCGTGGGTTCTCATCCGTCGATCCCGGAGAAATGTTCGTGGGTGCAAAGAGCTTGGAGCTTGCAGACTCGTAGAACATCAGACGTAGAAGAAGTCCATTGGCTACCTTCCATGAATATTCTGGTGAGAGGAAAGGCCTTTGAAAACGTCCGAGGTTTTAACGAATCCTTAATAACGTGTGAAGATGTGGATCTCTGCTATCGATTGAAAAAGAGTAAATATAAGATCGTCTCAGATAACACCGTTCAATCTCTTCATTTTGGAGAAGCCTCTACCGTAAGGGAATTCTTCATGAAAGAGCGATGGCGGGGCCAAAGTAATCTTCAAGGGTTTTGTTCCCACGGCTTTTATTGGCAAGAACTTCCGAGTCTGACGCTTCCTGTCTTGTATTTGATTCTGATCCTCGCTCTTCCAATTACCGGGAGTTACAGCTTATCAACCGAGGGTTTCTATCTACCGTTTCTCATGAATTTGGGATTTCTCCTCTTGCCTCCATGGCTTTTGGCAATACGCACGTCATTCAATGTTGGAACCTTTTCTCGCCTCGGTGAGTTGGCTCTTCTCTATTTAATATATCTCTTCGCACGGACAGCAGCAATAATTGCCTTGAAGCCTTAGGCAGCCTTTCCATGTTAACCGCCGGCGGTAAGATACTTCCATTAGCTTTAGGTTATGCGGCTTTCACCGTCTATGTCAGTATCTTGCCGATGGCGGACTGGAGTCCCTGGGACGTGGCCAGGGAAAGGCTATTCTTTCTACAACCCGTTGAGTTCCGAATCGAAAGCCGCAGTGATCTCCTTGGCAATATTATTTTGTTCATTCCCACAGGATTTTTGTTTGGAGCAGCGGTTGTTCAGTGGCTCACAGTTCGCGGTGTTATAGGATATTGTCTTTGCTTGTTGATCACTGGCCTGGCGGGCTTATTGACGAGTGTCTGCGCGGAAGCACTGCAGGCATTCCTGCCATTCCGAACATCCTCATGGACGGATGTAACAGCCCAGATATTTGGCTGTTTTCTAGGAACCGTCCTCGCTGGCTCTCTGACGCCAATTCGTTTGAAACGATCAGAACAAAGATTAAGAGAGATCCATGCGCGAAATCCTGTCCTGCTCCTTTCGTTGTTGTGCCTGGCGTCGCTTATGTTCGCGTCACTCATGCCATTCGATGTGGTTTTAAACCCGGCCGAAATCTACGGGAAGTGGAAGAATGGTCATATCTTGGTTGATTTTTCGCATCTTGATAAATTGACCACGCAGCAATGGTTAAATTTGCTGGTAACACAGGGGATCCTGGTTCTGCCCCTTGGCCCTTTAATCTTTATTGCCTTAGTGGGTGAAGGTTTTCATAGAAGGCGAGCTTTGCTTTTGTCATTGCTGTTAGGCTGCCTCGTGGCTGCGAGCCTTGAGATAGGACAAATCTTTATAGTCTCCAGGACTGCCAGCTTATTGGATGCCATCGTAAGTGCTGTTGCGATTGTTACCGGCACAATTCTGGCAGCAATATTTTCGTCTCAACCGGTCTTAATGGGCGGAAAAAGAGATTCAGCTATCTTGGCTAAGCCCCGAGTAGACGTGGGCTGGTTGATATTCTGGCTACTTTACGTCTGCTACCTTCTCTATGAAAAACTGCGCCCTTTCCAGTTTGAATTCGATCGGCAAAGTGTCCACGCCAAAATCGAAGGCTTAGCGATCATGCCCTTTCTTGATTATGTTTCGGGGAGTTCGGATATAAGGTTAATTCTCGATGACGTACTAAAAGATGGCCTATTTTTTGTACCCCTCGGTCTTTCAGGTTATGTGTTCTTGAATCGACTCCTTAAGGGGAGATCGTCCTTTCTAGCCTCGATAGGCAGCCTGCTGGTGGGGTTGTCAGTGGCAGGGGAAGGAGAAATCGGCCAACTGTTTCTCCCTTCCCGAACTCCAGACATAACCGATGTTTGCCTGGGAGTTCTAGGCGCTTGCGTTGGGACCCGGGTGGGCGCATGGTACGAGGGGACAAAGGGAGAGCATCCATCGAAGGCCTCGCCGATATCACTAAACGCTAACCAATTGTAAACGTTTCTTGCCCGAGAAGTAGACAATGACCCCCGCGGGCTCTGAATTGATATATGAGCGGAGCGGTGATCCTCGGGTTTGAGTGTGAAAGAGCATGACATTGAGGTGTTAGCCGGCGAAGCAATGAGACTTCTCCGGTTAGACACGGGCGAGCTGTATGCGATGCTTGGAGGGCAGTTGCTGGGCAGCAGTCTGCCCTCTCGTGCAGCGGTGATGGTCGGCTATCTGACGTCAGTCAGGAGCGCGTTAGTGGCAAAGACCTTCAATGAAACGGTACCTTCTCAAGCCGACCTGGGCGGGTGGGCTGGAGAGGTGGAGGCGATTTTGGAAGAGCTTAGACGAGACGGCATTCGCTTTCTCACGGAGGTGAGCGGAAACCTCCGACAGGCCCTAAACAACAGAGATATCCTCCGCCTCTCGGAAGAAATCAGTCCTTCAGCTGTAAGGATCATCGTTGTCTTAGTCGCTGGCGCTTTGAGCATGCCGCGGGAATTAGATCCGATCTGCGCCACAGTGACCGCTGTTATTTTGAGGCTGGGATTGCGGGATTTCTGTAAGTAGCGAACCATGCCAGACCAAGTGGAAGCTATTAGAGAAGTTTACAAAACAGCGCCTCTCTTTTCCTGGCTGCCATCGGGTGCTGCCGGCTTGATAGCCTCGGGAATGTTCCGAATGCCAGAGAGTTGCACGACATCAGCACTGTTCCCTTACTCAGGTAAACTTCAATGACTGCGATACGCCTCGACCAAGTCCATCACCGCTTCTTTTGACTCTCCATCAGCCGCCCACCTCCCTCCAGTCCAATTTTCATCTTTTCTTGGCTCGCTAATCACGCCAGAGGAACTCTATTGCCGCCATGAGAACCGGAGTCACAGGCAGCTCGCTGCCGCGCTCTGGAAAAGGCAATATCTTTTCTTTCCCAACGCGCATTTCTTTGAACGTTTGCTAAGAAATCGGGCTGACCCTTTCAGTTTAGCATTGGACATTCCCAGAACTCTAGGGATTTTACCTGGTCCGTGTAAATAAGTTTTACACTGGCACATCAGCAGTGTAACTGTTTGAAAACAAACGAGATTTCTCGCCAATTGATATCAGATAAGGTCGAAAGTGCCTGAAAAGTTTACAATTCGTATACGATTTGGAGGCGATCGCGACACGTAAGTCACCGATTTTATTAGCTTTAGGACACTTTGGCATCTGCATTGCAAGTATCACGCTGCTTTACGTTTCGGCAGTAACAGGTGTTCGAAAGCCAAGCGCCAGGATTGGCTTTATTCCAACGGCGATCGCCAACGTTATTAATGCCCTCAAGTGATCGCGACTCGTCGTACCCTTCCAATCCACGGCGCTTGACTTAAGACGGCAGGAAACGTTGACAGGATAAAAAGATACCGGGAATGGATAAACGGTCCTTTCCGAGGTCAATCCCTCGTATTCTGGTTGTCGACCATGATGGCCTGATTCGCGCGCAGTTGGAGCGGCTTTTTACTCACATTGGTCTTACGGTGTTGCTGGTGGCGTCCGTTGAAAAGGCGCAAGAACAGTTAGGACTAGATGACGTCGATCTTGTGGTCACTGAAATCCAATTCCCAGGATTAGGCGGAGTTGAACTGATCAAGTGGGTACAGCAGACCTGTCCTGGCGTTCCTGTGATCGTGATCACCGCACAGAACAATCTTGAAACCGCGGTTACTGTGCTAAAGTTGGGTGCGAGCGATTACATTGTTAAACCTTTCAGCGAGGAAACGATTCAAGAATCCACCCAGGCTGCATTAGAAAAGGCGTCGTTCTTCATAGAGACTCGATCTTTGCGCCGCGCCGTTAGGGATTCCTGCGAATTTGAGGGTATGCTTAGTAAGAATCCCGGGATGCATCGAGTCTTTGAGATTATCCGAATGGTATCTGCGATGGATGTGACGGTACTTTTGGAAGGAGAGACAGGGACGGGAAAGGAAATGGTTGCGAAGGCCATTCACTGCCGAGGCCGGCGTCGAGAAGGATCTTTGATTCCCATCAACTGCGCCGGACTCCCTGAGCCCCTTCTCGAGAGCGAACTCTTCGGTTACGAGCGGGGCGCCTTTACTGGTGCGGACCAAGCGAGGGCAGGAAAGATAGAGCTAGCCCATGGTGGGACCCTTTTTCTTGACGAAATTGAAAGTATGTCCCTTTCGATGCAGGCGAAACTCCTGCGTGTTCTAGAGGACAAAAAGGTTCAGCGATTGGGCGGGTGTCGAGTGACCCAGGTCGATATAAGGGTAATTGCCGCCAGCAATGTTCGACTCAAGGATCTTGTCACGCAGGGAAGGATGCGGAGAGATTTTTATTACCGGATCAATGTAATCTCCATCCATCTCATACCTCTGCGTCAGCGACGGGAGGATATCCCGCTTTTGGTTCAAACTTTTCTCCAAAAGAACTCATTTGCCCGCCAGAAAGGTATCACTGAAATATCACGGCGGGCAATGGCCCAACTTATGCAGTATTCCTGGCCGGGAAATGTTCGGGAACTTCAAAATGTGCTTGAGAAATCCATTGTTCTATCCAAGTGGCAGGTGCTTCAAGAGGTTGATCTGTCTGATGAGCTATCACAACCTCAAGAGGCTGGAGAGCGGATCTCACTGAGCCTTCCTCTTTCCCAATGGATAGTGGAAATGGAAAGGCAATATTTGATGCAGAAACTAAATAGTTGTGGCGGGAAGCTCGTCCCTACAGCGACATCTTGTGGTATAAGCGTGAGAACCCTTTCACGCAGGATGCAGCTTTACGGTCTCAACAGGAGAACCGCTCATCTCAAGCTCAAGGACTCTTGAATGGTTGCCAGTAGCATCCCAAAGCCAATTGAAAAGATTTAGAAGTTGACTGCGCATTCCACTCAAATCGGCCGGTCATCCCAGAGCCAACCGGCCACTGATTCCGGTAGCAGAAAACTGAGCTAGTTGTTAACAAAAAGACTCTTGTGGAACCAATGGACCCTAGGAGTAGCCGCCAATTGGAGAGAAACCAGAGCCAATGTCATGGAAACCCGAAGGTATCCACGTGTGCTGGGTTTCCTTAGCGGAATCTTACTCCTCTAGTATTAACTCGGGCTCTCGAAGACTCTGCTGAATAGCCTCTTTGATTTTTTGTAAATCTCCGTTCTCAAACCATACGAGTGGAATCTCGGCCGTCGCGCGCGTTTGTGCGGCGGGGTTTTCGAAAATGCAAATCGGGTCTGGGTCTGACGGGTTTTTACGCGATGGTTTCATAATGATCCAAGGCTCCGGATCTTCATCTATGATGGCCTGAATCATTTCTCTTTTATTTGCCAGCTTCATGTTTCTGGCCGGGATTGCCCCGGAGTGGCTATCCGTGTCACTATTATTTTATAACTTAACGGCGGTCAGATCAACGACACGAAATTATAACCGGTGTCAATTATGGGCGCGGCTGAGGATCTTTGAACCCCACGAGCTTTTTGAGACACACGGTAGCCGGATGAGAATGACTCAGGCCGGTTGGTATGCCCTCGCGAACGCTAAGTAACACCGCTTTGGACGAAAGCCCGGCCGCTGAGTTCCGAGCAAACAAATTTAGGGCTTCGCTTCCAGAACCAAATTAAACGGCGTCTGGGTCGCGCGTCGGGGCTGACCCTGAGTTGTTACGGACGCTCGCCCTGTTACACGAAGATTTCAAATCCGTCACCCGAATCGCGAGGGAGCGTTGTGTTCGGGACCGATCACGGCGCGGGATTCTCTTTTCCGAACGCAGGATTTTGTGGACGTTTCCTTGGCGGCTTTGCCAGCATGATCAGCACGGCCGAGAGCAGCAGAGCGGCGATAAAAGCGATGAAGGAAATGAAATAACTTCCTGTCTTGTCAAAGAGAAAGCCAAAAAAAGGGGCGCCGGTGGCTGCGAAAACATAAGTGAGAAGCACGCCCACGCCCCGAACCGTCCCCAGCGATAGCCGGCCGAAGTAGTTGGCCCAAACCACTTCACGGAGAACAAAGCTCCCTCCGAGCCCGATGCCATAGAGAAAAAAACCGGCGTAGACGAGAGAAAGATGCCGCGATGCGATGGCCAGAGCCAGGCCGGCGGCCTGAATCAGGAAGTGGACCATGCCTGCCTTACGAATTTCGATTCGCTCGGCGAGGAATCCCCAAAACATCGTAGAGACAAGCTGAGTGAAGGCTAGAACGCTCATGATGGAAGCGGCAAGAAAAGCCGGGTAGCCGATATCGGAGACGAAAGCAAAGACGTGGAGGTTAAGGCCCGCGATTCCCACGCTGGTGATTCCATACGTGATCACGAGCAGCCAGAAGGCCCGCGTCCGCATCGCCTCGGCACGGCTCCATGGCACATCTGCCGCCAGCGCCTGAAGCCGGGCGGCTGAAAGCTTGGGATCTCGGGTTGAGAGAGTGTTGAGCGCGCCGTCAGGATCGAGACCCATCTCTTCGGGAGACCGCCGGATGAATAGGATAGCCGGGCCGAGCAGGAGAATCAGCGTTATGACCCCGAAGACCGCCCAGGTTTGGCGCCATCCCACC
>JACQUW010000274.1 GCA_016210115.1 Deltaproteobacteria bacterium
CTCCCTGCACCACCCGATCCTTTATGGTGGGACTTCCGAGCCTGCGGGTCTTGCCTTTCCCTTTGGGAATCTCTACCCGCCGGTTCTTGGTAGGTTTGTAAGTCCGGGTAAGAAGCTCCTCTTCAATGTTCTTAAGAAACTCCTCTACCCCTTGGGTCTCGATGTCTTCAAATCTCATTCCATCGAGCCCCGGCGCCCCGTCATTGGCCTTCGCTTCCTGATAGGCCACCCTCAGAGTCTCCATCTTGCACACATGCACGTAGAGACCCCAAAACCGCCACGACTTTTCGGCTTTCGCCTTACCGGCACTGACCGGGTCACCGGCTCGCGCACTGCCGATATGCGCTCGGCCCTCGTGGATTATTTCAAGGACGAAGGCCACATCATGATCGCCACCGAGGCCGGCGCGGAAGGAATCAATCTTCAGTTCTGCTCCCTCGTGGTGAACTACGACCTGCCGTGGAATCCCCAGCGGGTCGAGCAAAGAATCGGTCGCTGCCACCGATATGGCCAACAGCACGATGTGGTGGTGGTGAATTTTCTCAATCAAAAAAACGAGGCGGACCAGCGAGTGTTCCGCCTTCTGGCCGAGAAGTTTCAGCTTTTCGAAGGTGTCTTTGGCGCAAGCGACGAAGTGCTCGGGGCCATTGAATCCGGTGTGGACTTCGAAAGACGCATCGCGCAAATCTATCAACGTTGCCGTACGCCAGATGAGATTAACGCTTCATTCGATGCTCTCCAACAAGAACTCAACGCCCAGATTGATGAAGCGATGACGCGCACGCGACAACAACTGTTGGAGAACTTCGATGACGAAGTGCGGGAAAAACTCCGTCTAAGCGACGAAAGCTCGCGGCAGTACCTCAACAATTTCGAGCTCATGCTGATGCAGCTCACGCGACACGAGCTGGACGGCCACGCCGAGTTCCTAAGCGATTCGGCCTTCAGGCTCAGATCTTGCCCGTTCGAAGGCGACATACCGTTGGGTTTGTACGAATTGCCACGCCGGTCTGGTGAGGCGCATCTGTACCGCCTCAGCCATCCGCTGGCGGAAAGGCGAAAAGCCGTTCTCTCACCCCCGCCGAGGTTGTCTTTGAATTGAGCAACCACGCGGGAAAGATCAGCATCTTAGAACCATTCTCAGGCCAGTGCGGATTGTTGACCGCGGCCCTGTTAACGATCGAGTCACTGGACCGAGGTGAAGATTACTTAATATTTGCCGGGAGAACCGATCGTGGAGAGACGCTCGGGTTGTCCGCGAGTTGCCGAGCGAAAGTGATGATTCAAGGCTAGACGAGATCCTGCAGCAACGGCGAGCCGCTATTCAGCTAACCATCTCCCAGCGCAACGCCGCCTTCTTCGAGGCTGAGGCCGAAAAGCTCGACGGCTGGGCTGACGATCTGAAGGTCGGTCTGGAACGGGAGATCAAAGAGCTGGACCGCCAGATAAAAGAGGCGCGCCGCGCGGCCACGGCCGCATTGACTCTTGAGGAAAAGCTTGCCGGTCAGAAAGAGGTCAAGGCTCTGGAATCTCAGCGCAACGCCAAGCGTCGCGCCCTGTTCGATGCCCAGGACGACATCGACCGGCGCCGGGAGGAGCTCATCGCGGAGATTGAAGGTAAGCTGCAGCAACGGGTGTCACAGGAAAGGCTGTTTTCGATTCGCTGGAAGCTGGTGTGAACCCAAGAACGGCAACCGCAAAGAACGCAAAGATCGCAAAGAACTACTCGGTGCCGAAATGGGATCTGTGAAATTCGATCCGGAAAAACACCACCGCCGGTCGATTCGGTTGAAGGGCTACGACTACGCGCAATCGGGAGCCTATTTCGTCACCATCGTGGCGCAGGACCGAACGTGTTTTTTCGGCGACGTTGCAGACGGGGAAGTACGATTGAACAGTGCGGGATGCATGGTACAGACGGCGTGGGCCGATTTGTCCATACATTATCCGGGTGCGGAATGCGACGCGTTCGTGGTTATGCCCAACCACATTCACGGCATCATTGTTCTTGTAGGGGCAGGCCCCCGTGCCTGCCCCGATGATCGGCCACCCGCCACCGGGCAACCACGGGGGGTTGCCCCTACGGACGACCCGGCCATGGGATTGGGCCAACCACCGGTAGGGGCAGGCCCCTGTGCCTGCCCTGGTGTCCCTACGTTGTCGTTGCCGGATGTGATGCATCGGTTCAAAACCATCACCACAAAACAATACGCAGAGGGCGTCAAACGATCAGGTTGGCCGGTATTCCGTGACCGATTGTGGCAGCGCAATTACTACGAACATGTCGTCCGCAACGAAGAATCGCTGAATCGGATTCGTCGCTACATTGTGGAGAATCCTGAGCACTGGGCATTCGACCGCGAGAATCCCGAGGCAGTGGCCTGCGAACCGGAGGACGCACGGCGAGACTGACAGAATCTGTTGCGAAATGGAGATCTATTTTTGTGGTCTTTGCGTTCTCTGCGGTTAGCCGAGCGGGTCATTTGAGGAGGCCGAGGATGAGCTGAAGCTCAAAGTGATGAAAAAGGAGCAGACCATCGCCTCGATGCAGAAACAGATTGAGGACCTCATGCGTAAGGCCGAGCAAGGATCACAGCAACTCCAAGGGGAGGTTCAGGAGCCCGAGCTTGAAGCTCTCTTGAGCGGGACATTTCCGCAAGACACGATAGAGCCTGTCCCCAAGAGGGAGCATGGTGGCGACATGTTGCATCGAGTCGTTGGACCTCTCGGCCAGACTTGTGGAACCATTCTCTGGGAAACGAAACGCACGAAAAACTGGAGCGACGGTTGGCTTGCAAAGTTGCGCGACGACCAGAGAGCGGCCAAGGCCGAGCTTGCTGTTCTCGTAAGTCAGGTTCTGCCGAAAGAGGTGGAGACTTTTGACCTGATCGACGGCGTATGGGTAACACACCCAAGGGCGGTTGTGCCCGGCAAGCCTCCGAAGGCCAGCAGACCAAGATGGAAATGGTTTACCAGTATCTCACGGGACCGCGCTTCCGACAGCGCATCCAGGCCATCGTCGAGGCGTTCTCTTCCATGCGGGAGGATCTCGACCGGGAAAAGAAGGCTATTACAAAGCAATGGGCTAAACGGGAAGAGCAAATCGACAGGGTCATGCAGGCAACTATTGGAGTGTATGGCGATCTGCAGGGCATCGCGGGAAAGACGCTCCAGGAAATTGAGGGTTCGAGCTTATCGACGGAAAGAAGACTGTGGTAAGCAAGGCGTGGCAGTTGCCTATGTCCAAGATGATTGAAGACTTTGAAAACAGATACCCAAAGAAAAAGGGCAGCGCCACGCCGGAATCTATGCGTGACCTTTATTCCCATGCGTATAATCCACGCCGAAACGAAGGTTTTTTTTTGCGTCGAAAATTGTCCTTGTCGAAGGCCCGACCGAAGAATATATATAGTCACGAGGACGGAACGCTCCTGGGGGATTACTGGGCAGACTTACTGGTGGAGGACGCAATAGTTATTGAGTTAAAGACTGCGAAGTCATTGGCCGTGGAACACCAGGCGCAGATCCTCGGATACCTCAAGTCTGCCAAGCTAGAGCACGGGCTGCTAATCAACTTCGGGTCGCCGAGATTCGAAATCCGCAAGTTCGTATGGACGGAAGAGAAAGCCGGGGACAACCGCAGAGCACGCAAAAGACAGAACGTAATCGGATGAGTGACTACCAGAAACGCATAGAACACAAAGGAGAATATTTCTGCGTGACCTTTGTGTTCTTTGCGGTTAAGGAAAAGTAAGATAGCCCATGCTTGACCTTACTAAGGAAGAACAGGCATGGCTTGACGCGTATAGAGAGGCTCTAAACAAGCAGCATCCGGGGGCCGTTAAAGAAATGGTGATTTATGGGTCAAAGGCCAAAGGCCAGGCTCATGCCGATAGTGACCTTGACGTACTTTTGATCGTCAAGAATGATGCCGCCGGGCTGAAGAGAGATCTGCGATGGATCGGTTATCTGCTCGCGGCGAAAACCGACGTGTTACCGTCCATTCTCGCCTACACCGAAGAAGAGTGGGAAAAACGAAGGCGAAGTGGATCAACTTTCCGTAAAGC
>JACQUW010000270.1 GCA_016210115.1 Deltaproteobacteria bacterium
CACTTGTTAAAATATTTTTGAATGACGGGAATGGGAACTTTGCCCGCCCTAATGATGCGCGTCAGGCCGGTGTTGCCCGTGAACATATGGAAGAATTCCTCTTTAAGCATGAAAGCGACGCTGCGGGCAAGAGGAGCAAACGCGGAATGACTCAGCATCGTCAACTGATATTTTCCATCGCGATCGACGAATTGCGTATACGTGAAAAAATCGAGCCAGTTATTAACCGGGGCGTTAAAGGAGCCGAGCAACCGATTGCCCTTAGAGGCTCTGCGTTCAAGAAGCTTTGCCGCCTCCAGCTTGCCCGAATCGCCGAAATAGTTCACCAGGAGATAACACATTTGCCACCCGTGGCGCATCTCCTCCCGGTTAACGCGGACGAGAGACTGCCGATCGTAGTCAGTCGGCGCCGTGTCTAGCAGATTTTTTTGCTGCTCGACCGAGGCAAATTCCGTGTCTCCCTGATAAACGATGAGATTCAGCAGCGCGTCCCGAATCGATTGATTCGGAATCTGTCCGACCCTTTCCCACTTGGTCTGGGCCTTGAAATCGCCGAATTCGATTTCAGAGCTGTGTGTTTCCCCTAGCTTGGTTTCGAATTCATAGTCTCCAAGAAGAGCCGCGTCATAGCCGATGTCTTTCTGCCAGTCCCGGAAATGATCAATCCAGTCATCAAAAGTTGAAATTTTCGCCATCTTGGCCTCCTTTTTTTTCTGGATGTAGTTCGAACGCTCGTTAGAATATACCGCATCCTGGAAAAAAAACAACCCCAAGGCCCAATTTTTCAGTGATAGAGTTCCATGAGTTCAAGCATTCCGCGGTCCCGCATCTGTTTAAAGAGATATTTCTTAATTTCTCCCACCGTGTCCATCTGGAGAATGATCTGGGTGGTGGCTTTGGCTGCCTGATAGGTCACGGAACGAATCACTTTTTTGACCACTGGAATGAAGAGAGAGCCCATACTGAACTCCTCCAGCCCCATGCCCAGAAGAATCAAGGCGCATATTGGATCTCCGGCCATCTCCCCGCACATCCCGACCCGCTTACCTTCTCTTTTGGCTGCTTCGATCACTTGCATCAAAGCAGCGAGGACGGCAGGATGAAACGCTTCGTAGAGTCCGGCGACTTTTCGGTTGCTCCGATCGACCGCCAAAAGATATTGAATGAGATCATTGGTTCCGATGCTGAAAAAGTTCACTTCGCGGATTAGCCGAGAGGCCAAATGGACTGCTGAAGGCACTTCAATCATAATTCCCAATTCCATCTGGTGATCAAAGGGAACTTCCTCCCGTTCCAGGTCTTCTTTCACCTCCGCCAAGATCTCTTTCACTCGCGCAATCTCCTCCAGGCTCGAGACCATTGGAATCAGCATGCGAACGCGCCCCTCAGCTCCCGCCCGCAAGATCGCCCGCAGTTGAGTCTTGAAGATTTCGACCATCTCGAGAGAAACACGAATCGAGCGCCAGCCCAGGAAGGGGTTAGGCTCCAACGCAGCCCGGCGGACGTAGGTTGGATATTTGTCCGCTCCAATGTCCAGCGTCCGAATGGTTATCGGCTTGCCGCTCATCCCTTCCACGACCCGACGGTAAAGCGTGTACTGCTCCTCTTCGCTGGGGAAATCGCGATGGGTAAGGAATGGAATCTCGGTGCGATAAAGACCGATGCCCTGGGCCCCGTGAAATTGAGCGAAGGCAATATCACTCAAAAGACCAATATTGGCGTAGAGGGAGACGCGGTGGCCGTCCAGCGTCTCTGCCGGAAGGTCTCGCAGTTCATCGAGCTCGCGATTGAAGGCCAGATATTCTCGTTCGAGGCGATCATATTCCCGGACTATTTCATGACTGGGATTGATATAGACCGTCCCTGCGTGGCCGTCCACGATTAGGGAGTCTCCCTGACGAACCGTCTCCATGAGCCCTTCCACGGCCACCACGCTCGGAATTTCGAAAGACTTTGCCAGAATGGACGCGTGGGAGGTCACCCCTCCCGTCGAGAGAACGATTCCCCGAAAATGATCCCCTTCGATGAGCGAAAGGTCAGCCGGTGATAGATCCTCGGCCACCAGAATGGCATCTTTGGGAAGCGCGGCCCTTTCTTCGCTGATGCCGGCCAGGTTCTCCAGCAGCCTGTGAGCTACGTCTTTAACATCCGCCGCCCGCTCCCGCAGGTATTCATCCTCGATTTGCTTAATCGAATCCAGATGCTGGCTAAAGACACTGCTGACGGCCGACTCCGCGGTGAGCTTTTCCCTCCGGATCATTCTTTCGACGTTCTCAATAATCGAGGGGTCTTCCAGCATCAGACGGTGCACATCAAAGAGCGCCCCTTCTTCTTTGGAAATAAGCGTGCTCATCCGGTGCTTGAGATTTTGAATCTGTTCTATTCCCCTTTCGACCGCGGCCCGGAATCTCTCGATCTCCCGCTGGGGATTTTTTGTCCGCTCCTTCTTTACGGCGCTTAAATCCATCCGGGGTTTGAGCACGTAAGCCGTACCGCGGCCGAAGCCCGGAGCGACGGAAAGGCCCGCGAGACGGCCCCTCCATTTGTGCACTATGCCTCTGGGGGCAGCCTCCCGTTTTCGTCCTTCGTAGGATCGCAGTCTCCTGATCGCATCGATGAGTCGCTTCTGGTACTCCTTCCGTTCCCGCTCTTTATCCTTGAGCGAATCCAGCAGACGCGCCTGAATGATGATGCTGGAGACCTGAGCGGAAATTGCCTTGAGCAGACGGGTCTCATCCCGAGAAAACTCGCGTCGGCGTGAGGTCTGGACAACCAGAACACCTAGGGGCATTCTTTTCTCGATCAGAGGAACCCCGAGGAAAGAATGGAAGCGCTCCTCGCCAGTCTCAGGAAAGTACTTATACCGGGGATGGGCCTGAGCGTCGACGACCATGACCGGGCTCATCTGCTCGAGTACCCAGCCTGTGAGCCCTTCATTCACCGCCATCGAGACCTTGCCTACTGCTTCCTGATCCAGGCCCAGGGTGGCTCGAAGCGTGAGACGATTCTTCTGCCGGTCTAAAATGTACAGCGAGCAGACCTCCGTCTCCATCCGTTCGGCGACCATCGCAACGATGCTTTTCAGGGTCTCCTGAAGATCCTGAGAATGGCTGATAACCGTGCTGATATCCTCCAGAATCACCAGATGCGGATGAGCCCTGCGTAAAAATTTTCGTGCCTTTCCCATAAAAGCGAAACTATTCTATGCGGGTTCCGAAGTAAAATACAATGTGGAGGTTTCCGCTGGCGTGAACGCCAAGCTCACGCGTCAATGCAGCCGGAGAGCAGACCTCCGGCTTAGCCTGCGAGAGTTTTCTGTTGCGGCAAAATAGCCCGGAATCTTTTCACCGCAACGGCAACGATCTCCGATAAGATTACATTGCAGGACCTCGTGCCAGGAACGGCGGATCAGAACCTCCCGGCATTTGGAACAGAAGGTCGTTTGCCCCTCATCGTCGAAAACATTACCCACGTAGCAAAATTTGATTCCCGTTGACAAGGCAATTTGGCGCGCCCGGCGGAGGGTTGAGGCTGGAGTTCTCGGTTTATCCGTCATTTTGAAATCTGGATGAAATGCGGTGAAGTGGAGCGGCACGTTTTCACCCAAGTTCTCCAGAATCCAATCGCACATGGTTTGAGTTTCCTCCGGGCTATCGTTCTCGCCCGGGATCATGAGATTGGTGATTTCAAGCCAGACATCAGTTTCACGCTTCAACCAAATCAGCGTATCGAGCACGGGATCCAAGTGGGAGAAAGTGAGCTTACGATAAAAACGTTCCGTAAACCCTTTAAGATCGACGTTAGCAGCATCGATGGTGCGATAGACTTCCCGGCGAGCCTCCGGCGTGATGTACCCTGCCGTCACCATGACACTCTTTAGACCTTGTTCCCGCGCCAGGCGGGAAATGTCCATAACGAACTCGCCCCAGATCACCGGGTCGTTATAAGTGAACGCGATGCTCGGAACCCCATTCGCCAGCGCCAGCTTCACGACCTCCTCAGGTCCAGCGTTCAGACTTTGGGAATCATCGAGCTCAGCCTTGCTAATGCTCCAGTTTTGGCAAAAGCGACAGCCCAAATTACAGCCTGCAGTCCCGAAGCTCAGAATGCTGCTTCCCGGTAGAAAGTGGTTCAATGGTTTTTTTTCGATGGGATCAAGGGCGAAACCGGTGGATTTGCCGTATCCGAGGGAGTAAAGTTTCCCGCCTATGTTCTTACGGATATAGCAGAAGCCGGGCTGCCCCTCGCCGATCCGGCAATAGCGCGGGCAGAGCGTGCAGAGAATCCGGCCATCGTTTTCCGTGTGCCACCAGAGGGCTTCCTTCATAAAAAAATCATCCCTCTTTTTGGCGCACAGCGCAAGCTATTGTTCTCGCCCGGAAAGCCCCGCCCCTAGGGCGCCGGTCGTGGATAATCCGGGCTCATAGCCCTTTAATTCCCGCAGCACTTTTTCAGCGGCCTCTTCTCCGCTGTGGATGCAATCAGCCATTCCCACGCCGTGATAGGCGTTGCCTGAGAGCGCCAGACCTGGAAATCCAGCCAAGCTCGCGTTCACACGCCTCACCGTTTCCTGGTGTCCCACAGGATACTGCGGCATGGCGCGTGCATGCCGAGAGATGCGGCAGAAGAGCGGAGCCGCCGTTACCCCGAGCAGATCGGCCAGCTCTTGGCGCACGCTGGTTTCCATTTTTGTATCATCCTGCGCGAAAAGTGACGGCTCGAGCGCGCCTCCGACAAACGCTCTAAGAAGCACGCAGCCCTCGGGCGCTCTGCCAGAATACTTGATGCTGCTGAACGTGCAGGCGATGATCTTTCGCTTCTCAACCGCGGGAACGACGAACCCAAACCCATCGAGCGGATGAGGGATGTCCGTCCGCCGGTAGGCCAGGGTTACGGTCGCCGTTGAAGAATAGGCGATGGCGTGAAGCTCGCGGGCAGCTTCCGGCGCGATCGAGGAAAGAATCTTCGCCGCGCGAAAGGAAGGCACGGAGAGAATGACTCCATCCGCTTCAATTCTTTCCGAACCGCTCGTAATCACCACCCACCCTCGCCGGCCCGCATCCGATTCCAGCGCCGCCACCCGGATCCCAAGACGCACATGGTCTCCCTGGAGCTTATTGGCCAAGGCGTCTACGAGCTCCTGCATGCCTCCGGCGAGAGTGACAAAGAGGCTCCAGCGCGCTCCACTTCCCGCCTTGGAGATCTTAGAGCGGCGGAGTTCCGCCCGCCACATCGCCCAGGTGACGCTCCGTTTTTCCCGTTCCATTTCGAGGAAACGGGGCATGGTCGATTTGACACTCAGCTTTTCAGGATCAGCCGCGTAGATGCCGCCGACCAGGGGTTGGGCGACGCGGTCGAGCACTTCCTGGCCAAAGCGCCTTCGGACAAATGAGGCGAGGCTCTCATCTCCATCTCCGCCCATCCGAGGAAGGAAAAGCTCCGCGGCCATCCTCAGTTTTCCACGCCAGGAAAAAAGCGGCGTCTGAACGATCGGCCAGAATCGAGTCGGCGCGAGTAAATAGAAACCGTCCGGAAGAGGTCTCAGTAAATTTTTATGCACAACATAGATCTGCCGGTAACCCGGGTTGGTGGAAAGCAAACGAGACGACAATCCCAGACGCTCGCATAACCGCAGCGCCCAGGGTTTTTCCGAGATGAAGGAATCGGGTCCAGCCTCGACGAGAAAATCTTCGCGCCGCTCGGTTGCAATAGAGCCGCCCAGCCGCTGCTGGGCCTCCAGGAGCGTAATTTCCAGGTCGAGAGCTTTCTCTCGTTTGAGTTCGGTCAGCCGATGCGCAGCGGCCAGGCCGGAAATTCCTCCACCAACGACGATAATCCGGTGCATATCAGGTAGAAGTAGAATCCAGAGCAGCCTTTATCACCTCTGCCATCATACGAATGAAAGTCGGATGGTCATTCGGGCAAGCGGCGCGCGCGAAGCGGACCCCCAGATCTTCGGCTATTTTTCTGGCCTCCATATCGAGGTCATAGAGAACCTCGACATGATCACAGACAAAACCGATCGGAGCGATAACGACTTCGCGAACGCCTTCGGTTGCAAGGTCCCGGATCGCCCGGCCGATATCGGGTTCAAGCCAGGGTTCTGTTGGCCTCCCGCTGCGGCTTTGGTAGGCAATCAGACAGCGCTGATGCCCAAGAGACGCAGCTATCGATCTCGCGCTTTCGCTGATTTGCTGCGTATAAGGGGAACGCGCAGCCATCGGTGCCGGTACGCTGTGCGCGGTGAAGACGATGGCCAAAGCCGCACGATTTTCCGGTGCGAAATTCCCCAAGACCGACTCGATCCGCTCTACCCAGGATTGGATAAAGAGTGGATGATCGTACCAAGGCGGGCAATAGTCGATCTCGAGAGCCTGGCCATCAAGCTCAGCCCCTGACCTGGACACGTCTTCCTGATAGCGCTCCCAGCTTGCCTCTGTTTGATGAGAAGAGAGAATAAAACCCAGCCCCCTCTTTACACCGTTGCCGGCCATTCGCTGGAGAGTTTGTTTAATAAAAGGAACCGAATGCCGCAGCCCTACGAAAACGGGAAGTTGGAGACCGGCCTGCCTTAACGCCTGCTCAAGCAGCGCCGACTGCCGGAAGGTGATTTCAGTCAGCGGAGACTTTCCGCCGACGGCTTCGTAGTGGCGCGCTACCTCTTCAATCCGCTGGGGAGGCACGGGAATCCCCTTGACGACGCGTTCGATGAAGGGCCGAATTTCCTGAGGAGACGTGGGGCCTCCGAAAGCCATCAGCAGGACCGCATCGTAAGAAACAGACATCGACTCTTGCTCACCGCATGCTAAGCTCGTGCACCGCCCGAACCATCTCGATCACATGTTCCACCGGAGTCTCCGGCAAAACACCATGGCCGAGATTGAAGATATGTCCGGGCCTCCCGGCGGCGCGCCGCAAAATATTTTCAACCCGGCGCCTGATTTCAGGGGAAGGAGCATAAAGAGCCACTGGGTCCAGATTCCCTTGAATCCCCACGTCATACCCGATTTTCTGCCATGCCTGGTCCAGATTGACCCGCCAATCGATGCCAATGACATTCCCGCCCGCCTCCCGCAGCAATTTCAGAAGACCGGCTGTTCCGGTACTGAAGTGGATCACGGGGATGCCGGGAGTGATGGATGCTATGGTGAGACGAGTATAGGGGAACACGTAGTCCCGATAATCTTCCGGCGCCATGCATCCAACCCAGCTATCGAAGAGCTGGACCACCTGAGCGCCGGCCGCAATCTGACCATTTAGGTAGCTGGCCAGAAGACGCGCGAGCCGCTCCATCAGCGCGTGCCATGCGCCCCGATCAGAATAGATTAATTGCTTAGTGTGACGGTAGTCGCGCGATCCACCTCCCTCGATCAGATATGACGCCAGCGTAAACGGCGCGCCGGCAAATCCGATCAGAGGCACTTTGCCATTGAGCGCCGCGCAGATTTTTCTTACGGCGTCAAAAACATATGAAAGCTCCTCTTGGGGGTTAAAATCGACGAGACGGTCCACATCAACGCCGGTGCGAACGGGACGATGAATTTTGGGTCCATCACTCTTCGCATATTCGAGTCCGACGCCCATAGGCTCGAGAACCAAAAGGATATCCGCAAACAGAATCGCCGCGTCGACTCCCAGTCTCTCAACGGGCGTTACGGTTATTTCGGTTGCGAGGTCAGGCCGCTTGCAAAGATCCAAAAAGCTGAACTGGGCCCTGAGCTTTCGATAATCCTCCATGTAACGCCCAGCCTGCCGCATGAGCCATACGGGAGTATACGGAGTTTTCTGAAGCCGACATGCGGCAAGAAATGGATGGTCAGGACCGGTCATGAGACTCGTTGTTCTTAAGAGCTTTGTTGATGCACCAGGCTCGATCCCATTTAACCTTGAATCCTATTCCGGTTTCAAGAGTTGCAGGGTACCTGTGCTCGCCATGCGCTAAACTGAACTTATCGAAAGCAGATCGGGTCCGCGAATAGCGGGAAGATACTAACAAGATCTAGGAGGCAGGAAAGAACCGGGGATTTTTTTGCCTTGGGAAAATGCGCCCGAGTGGGAGAGAGTTTGCTAGCCGCCTAGCGTTATCATTTCGAGCTTCTTTTGGGTTTTCGGATTGTAGCCCGTGGACGAATGCAGGGCCTCCAGCCGCTCGGCAGAATATCGGTCGTTTCGTTTTTGCCACACGCCCGAGACGATTTCCCGAATCGCCTCATCGGACGCCCCGCTCCGCAAGATCGCCTTGAGATCAGTTCCCACTGACGAAAACAGACAGGTCACAAGCTTTCCGTCTGCGGTCAGCCGCGCCCGTGTACAGGTCGAGCAAAACGGCTCGGTGACGGATGCAATCACACCGAGTTCGCCCCGGCCGTCGACAAATTCGTAGTCCACTGAGGGGGCTGTTCCGTTATCTCTGCCGACTTCCTTTAGAGGGAATCGGGCGCTGATCCTTTCGATAATCTCTTTTTTCGGGACTAGCTTTTCTGATGTCCAGTTGTTGGAGTTGCCCACGTCCATATACTCTATAAAGCGGATCGCAAACCCATGCTCTCTGGAGAACTCCACCAACTCAATAATGTCACCGTCGTTGACACCCCGCTCAACAACCGCGTTGATCTTAATGGGATGAAGTCCATATTGTTTGGCGGCAAAAAGCCCCTCCAGCACTTTTCCCAGGTCACCTCTTTTGGTCATGCGCCTGAACTTGTCCGGATCGAGTGTGTCGATGCTGACATTGATTCGTTTGAGCCCTGCGGTTTTGAGCGCCGGGACCTGTTCCGCGAGAAGCGAGGCGTTGGTCGTAAGCGAAAGATCATTGAGTCCCTTGATCCCACAGAGCTGCCTGATCAACTTCTCCAGCCCCTTTCGGACCAAAGGTTCCCCGCCCGTCAACCGGACTTTCTGGACTCCCAATTGGACGAAGAGAGACGTCAGTCTTGTGATCTCTTCAAAAGTGAGGATTTCCGCCTTCTCAATCCAGGTGTATTCGTCATAGGGCATGCAGTACGTGCAGCGAAAGTTACACCGATCGGTGACGGATATCCTTAGATCTTTTATGGGCCGCTTATAGAGATCGCGCAGCATTGTCTTATAATATGCCGGAAAGTCATAAGGGCGCAAGAGCCGTCGCAGGTCATGCACATCTGGCCTTGCTCATGGAGCAAAACTGGTTTTTCAGAACAGATACTTGAAGAATTTGCCGTCCTAAGTGATTATTCGCGGGGTCGAAGCGAATCCAAGACCTGATTAGGAGGTGCCCAAATGGAAAGAATTGGCATTATCGGCGTCGGGGCGATGGGAAGCGCCCTGTTGGAGCGTTTGAAACTTTCTGGTGTCGAGACTACAGCATTCGACATCGCGCCGCCGGCCCTTGAGGCGGCCCGCTTGTTGGGGGCGCGCACTGCGCCATCGGCCAAGGCGGTTGCCGAAGCATCGACCATCATCGACGTTGTGGTGCGGACCGATCAGGAAGTCTTGGCTTGTACGATGGGGGAGGGTGGCATTTTGGAGGGCGCTGGCCCGGGCGCGCTGGTTTTGCTCCATAGTACGATCCGGCCTGACACGACCAGGAAGGTTGCGAAAACCGCCCGCGGCCGGAATGTTCAGGTCATCGATGCGTGTATGACCGCGGTGCCCAGGGTCGTGCGAGAAGGCGGTCTTGTTTTTCTCGTTGGCGGGCCCGCTGAAGCCGTGGAGCGGGCCAGACCCCACCTTCTTCATATGGCGAAAGACGTGATCCATATGGGACCCCTGGGGACTGGAAATGTGGCGAAGCTGATTAAGAACCTGGTGAACGCTTCCGAGGGCTTGATCGTTCACGAAGCGATCCGGATTGGCCTGGAAGGCGGCATTGCTTGCGCTGACGCCCTCGAAATGTTGCGCAAGACTCGTTCCGACTCAATCCTTAGCCGCTGGGAAGAGAGGTTCGATCTATCGGGAAGCAAGCCGATCATGCGAGTTGGGCAAAATCTCTACGACAAAGATGTTCCACTGGCGGCCGAGGTGGGACGACAATTCGGGCTCGATATCCCAATCACAGAGCAACTTGCGGCCGCAGGCCTGCGTCTGGTTGGTTCCAGGAGATGAACAGGCTCCAAAAAGGAGACCGGCCGATCGTAGTTTCCCTATCAGCCTTGCGATTGGCCAACGTTTTCCGGCGTGATAAGAAATAGATAAGGACCTGGGGGGGGACATCCGGCCCGCAGCTCGGTCGGTGAAGAGAGGTTTTATGAGCAGTCCAGAAAAAGGATTCCAAGAATGGCTGACGAAAGATCTGGGCCACGTCGTCCGGCAGTTCGAAAGCCGACTGCACAATACGTGCTCTTTGTGTTCTATTGCCGGAAAAATCGGCATCTCCACGCGGACCGAAGTATATGCAGTGCTGGATGCTCTCTTGGAAAGCCTGTTTCCCGGCTGTTACAGCCGGGAAAATATCGACCCGGAATCCTTAGACGCTTTTGTTGAGGAGCGACTGCGCTACGCGGCGACTCTGTCGTTCAGCCTGATCCAAAACGCTTGCCGCTTTGAAAAGGGAGGGAAAGAAAGCTCAGATCATAATTCGGCCGAAAAGGCCTTCGAGGCCGTTCGAAGATTGATTGAGGAATTTCCCGAAATCCATTCGATGCTTATGGCCGATCTTCAGGCCGCTTACGAAGGCGATCCCGCCGCCCGATCGGTTGAGGAAGTGGTGATCAGTTATCCTTTTGTAGAAGCCATCGCCACTCATCGGATTGCCCATTCGTTCTATGCCAGCGGTGTGCCTTTTCTTCCTCGAATGATGTCAGAGCGAGCGCACTCCAATACCGGCATAGACATCCATCCCGGAGCCAAAATTGGGAAGGGGTTTTTTATTGACCATGGAACGGGCGTGGTGATCGGGGAAACCACCGTCATCGGCGAGCAGGTAAAAATGTATCAAGGCGTGACTTTGGGCGCGTTAAGCTTCGCCAGCGATGAACACGGCCAACCCATCAAAGGCGTAAAGCGTCACCCCAACATTGAAGATCATGTAATTCTTTATGCCCAGGCCACCATTCTCGGCGGGCAAACCACGGTTGGGCATCATTCGGTTATCGGCGGTAACGTCTGGCTCACCAAGTCGGTGCCGCCCTACAGCAAGATTTACAACGTTCCGCCGGATCTGCGGGTTACGCCGAACGAGAACATCAACGGTTTCGATTATGAAATTTGACCTGGCCGCATGGCCCTGTAGATCTTCTCTGCCGTGATCGGCAAATCCCGAATCCGCACCCTCACGGCATCGTCCACCGCGTTGGCTATAGCCGCCGCGACCGGGGAACTCGGGTTTTCCCCGATCCCTTTGACCTGGTACGGACCCACGCCTCCGTCGGCCTTGACCAGCACGGTCGTGAGTTCAGGGATATCTTTCACCGTGGGAATTTTGTAGTCGCCGAAATTCAGCGTCCTCACGCGGCCCTCTTCCACCACGACCTCTTCCAGGAGACCGTAGCCTATGCCCTGAACCACGCCGCCATCGATTTGCCCCTGGTGCCCGATCGGGTTCATGACGACTCCGGTATCATGAGCGCTGGTGATCCGCAGCAGCGTCACCTGGCCGGTTTCCGGGTCTACCGAGACTTCCGCCACCTGGGCAGTAAAGCCAGTCACCGGCGAGTGCTCGTCGTCCCGGTTTACAACCTGCTTTGTAATGGAGCGGCCGATACGGGAAAGGATCTCGTTCCAGTGCTTGCGCTCCCCGGTCGCGCTTCGCGCGATCTCTTTCCCTTCAAGAAAAATCTCACCCCGCGGCCATCCGAGTAGTCGTTCGGCGATGCCGAGCAGCTCCTGTTTGGCTTCCCCGGCCGCCTGGTAAGCCGCGCCGCTGGCAACCCGGGTGCCTCGGCTCCCGCCGATGCCGGTATCGAACGGAAGCCCGAGATCCGTGTCGATGATCCTTATCTGAATCTCCTCCGGCGCGAGCGAAAGTTCCTCAGCCACGATCTGCCTCAGAGTGGTATACGTTCCGCTCCCCTGCTCGAACACAGGGGTGTAAAGAACGATTGATCCGTCGGAATTTAGCTGGACTGTCAATGATGTAGCTCCGCCACCGGGAGGACGATAGCCCATGGCGATGCCCCTCCCGATATTTTGTTTTTTGTGAGACTTGTACCCGGCCGCTTCGACGGCGGCTTTGAGCGTCTCTTTTGCCTTTATGCCTTGGTAGTGATCGCCCGTGAGCGTGATCTCTCCCTCTTCGATCAGATTTTTGAGCCGGAATTCCAGCGGATCCATGCGCAGCTCGCGCGCGACGCAATCCATTTGCGACTCGGCGGCAAAAAAGGCCTGGGGCTCTCCGGGCGCTCTCATCTGGCCGCCGGGGATGTTGTTCGTGTAGACCCGCGTAACGGCAATATGCGAATGCGGGACCCGGTAAAACCCGCCGCCGTGAGCGGCGCCGTTGACAATCGCGGAGGGTCTCAGTCCGCCGTAAGCTCCGCTGTCAAGGATCACTTCCATCTTGTGGGCCATTAGAGTGCCATCACGGTTGACCCCTGTTTTGACGTGGATGACCGCCGCATGCCTGGGCGCGCCGGCTCCCAGCTCTTCCTGATAATCCATAACCATCTTAACCGGCCTCCCGGTCCGCAGCGCCAGAAAATAGCAGAGGGGTTCGTCCATAGGCGCACCTTTGCCGCCGAAGTCGCCGCCGATCGAAACCGGGTTTACGCGAATGCTCTCGTTCGGAATACCTAAGGCCTCTGAAAGGCTCTGTCTCAATCCCTGCGGCACCTTGTTGGGCGACCAGACCTGCACTCTTTGCTGATCGTCGATCCATACCAGGCAGCAGTGGGGCTCTAAAAAGGCCTGATAGACGCGCGAGAGCGCGAAGCTGTTTTCGACGATCAGATCGGATCGGGCGAATCCCGTTTCAAGCTCGCCCCGTTCATACACGGTGCGAACGTAGGCGTTCGAAACCTTATCGAGACGTTTGGGAAGTCCGGGGTAGCTGTTTACCTCTGGATGTATGACCGGAGCCCCCTCTTCCATAGCGGAAACAGGATCGAAGACAGCCGGAAGCTCTTCGTAATCGACGCGAATGAGGTGCAATGCGGTTTCGGCAGCCGCAGAATCTTCGGCCGCCACCGCAGCCACACGCTCACCGGCAAAACGCACCCGCTCATGAGCCAAGACGGGCACGTCACGATATCGCCGCCCGAAAAGAATCCCCTTGACGTCGGCCCCTGTGAGAACCGCGCGCACGCCCGGCACTCTTTGGGCGCGAGAGGTATCTAGATGCAAGATGCGCGCATGAGGATGCGGACTGCGCAAAGCTCGGGCCGTAAGAGTTCCCGGGAGCACGACATCGGCGGTATAGCGCGCCTCGCCGGTGACTTTTCCAGCCATCTCCGTCCGTGGTATCGGCTGCCCTATGATGCGGTACGAACTCATCGCTCCTCCTGGAAGAATTTTTTCGAGATACAAGTAATCGATAGGACGGGAAAATACAAACTGCGGTTGAAGAACGGGGCGATGCTGAGATGCCGGCTACGGCGCGGCTTGCTATTTGACAATAGCCAGCGTTTTCATCTCTTTCACTGTTTTTGCAGCCGCCCGGCTCCCTCACCGCTCTGCGGATCATGCGAGCAAAACCACAACCAGACCGCCGGCAAATTCCGCCTTCGCGAAGGAGAATGCCGCGCCACTGACTCTAAACTAACGCAAGAGATAGCCGAATTTCTCGCGCGCTTTGCGCGCGATTTCCGGGCTGGGAGCGTTGACTCTTGGAAACCGGTCCATCCACTCATAAGGCCGGGTCGCATCGATGATAACACGGGAGTTGGTGATGTCCTTGACTTCCCGCTGCTCAGGTGTAAGTCGTGGATCCGCGGGAGCCGTCCGCATCCTGCGCAGGATGTCCATGGACGTGGCCGGGTCACATCGTGTGACCATGGCCCACATCAGTTCTTCAAAATTCGAGACGTCGACGTCCTCATCAACGACGATGATGAACTTGCAGCCGTAAACACTCGATCCGCAGGTCGCGGCCAGGACTCCGGCCTGCTTGGCGTGTCCCGGATAGCGCTGTTTGATGGCAATCCCATGAAGCATGCGCGATGCCCCGACCTCATGGCACCAAACCTGCGTCACGTCCGGAACTCCGGCACGGGCCAATTCATTCCGAAGCATGGCTGAGCGCACGACCGCCCGATAGCGGGCCGCCTCGTCGGGGCCTCCACCCAGCGGTGGAACCCCGAGAATAATTGGATCATTGCGGTGATAAATGGCCTCGATCTCGAGCACGGGTTGCGGGCTTGCGCCCCCCGCATAGTAGCCTGTCCACTCGCCAAACGGCCCCTCTGTCTTGCGAATCTTGGGATCCAGATAACCTTCAAGAACGATCTCGGCGTTGGCCGGGAAAGGTAATCCGGTTACCTTCCCTCGCACCAGCTCCACCGGCTTTCCGCGCATGCCTCCGACAATATCAAACTCGCAGACGCCATAGGGATGCTCCGTTCCGGCCATAAAGAAAAACATGGGGTCGCTTCCTAACACGAGGGCGATCGGCATTTTTTCCCCACGGCTGAAGTACTTGCCGCGGTGCATGTAGGCGTGTTTTCCTGGAACAAACATCAAACCTGCGGACTTGTGGTCGTGGATCATCGCCCGGTAGCAGCCCACATTGAGCCATCCCTCGTCCGGATCCATGGTCACCGAGAAGCAGCCCGTGCCGATATAGCGCCCGCCGTCATGAGCATGCCAGATCGGGGCAGGAAATTTGGTGATATCGATCTCCTCCCCCGTTAAAATATTCTCGAAAACAGGGCCATCGTCGACGATTTTTGAGGCGAGGCGCCCCTCGTCCTTTACGTAGTGTTCGAAAAAAGCCCGGCTAAGCTCCTGTTTCGTGAGATGGTCGGGAAAGCCCAGGGTCATGTTGCGGCGCTTGCCAGCAAAAATATTGATGAGCACACGAAATCCCTTGGGACAGCCGGGTACCTCGTCAAAAAGTACCGCGGGACCATTGTCAGCGCGTATAACGGCGTCCGCCGCAAGTCCGATCTCTTCCTGCCAGGACGCTCCGAGAACCGTTCGAAGCTCACCCAGGCGCTCGGCCTCCCGCATCCATTCGCGCAGATCACTGTAGCGCAATTCTGGTTTGACTTGGCTGTTGTTCATGATCATTCCCCAGTCTCTTTTGAGATCCCATCAGGCTACCATAGGCGCCGCCCTCAAGGAATCGTCGTTGTTTGGGCCCGAGTCGCCGGTGGACAATCCTACCTGAGATCGGCGATCAGATCAAAATGTTTCTTGGGAAATCCTGCAAAATAAAGGAGCTGGAAACTTGACGGTGATTTCAAAAATCGAATAGATTGGCCCGAGCGAGAAGAGAAGGGATGCATTGACAAAATGAACAGGGATCTTTCAGATACAGCGATTATCGTGACGAGCGAGGGTATGGGGTCGGGCCCGTCGGAGCTTCGGCTCCGCTTGCTCACGAATTATCTTAAGCTATTGCTGGAGAACAATCTAAAGCCGGGAGTTTTTTGCTTCTACACGGACGGGGTCAAACTGCTCGCGGAAGGCTCGCCGCTATTGGACCTCTTTCAAGAGCTTGACAAACGTGGGGTTCGGCTGATCGTATGCAAAACCTGTCTCGATTATTTCGGCCTTACGGAAAAGCTGCGGGTCGGCTTGATCGGAGGCATGGGGGACATTCAGGCCGCTCAGGTGCTGGCCGCTAAGGTCATCTCGTTGTGATCAAAGAGGACGGGGTGTTGTTCCTACCCTGGTGAGCCGGCGCAGTTGCAGAAAGTCCGATGGAGAGTTCTGTTGGCTGCCTCATTTTTTTCCAAAGAGGCGCGACCAGAAGGAGCGTTGCAGTGGACTGCGGCATTGAGGGCAGGAAGACAAAACTGAAGAGAACTTTGAGCCGCAGTTTGCGCATTGCCTCACCCCTTCAGCTCGCCGGGATCGGACGATAGATGAGCGGCCCTGTGCCTCGCCTCCGAAGGTTTTTGTAAGTACCATTTCCTGGCTCTTCCCCGAAGCGAGAGCCTTTTCAACCATGGCCTGAATCTCAGGCGACAGTTCATCACCGGAGCCCAAAACTTTTTGCGTCGTGATGGTCTCTGTCTTCGTGACGACGCTGATTGAGCTTTGTCCCGTCATCATTTGCTGCAAGGCAGTTTCCAAATCCACCTGGTTGTGCTCGGCGGTCGCTCGAAGCCCGCTCTGTATGGCTTGAAAGGCCATAAGACTCGATTCGCCATAGACTTGTTTGCACGCTCGCAAAAGAGCCTCTTCCAAATCTTCTTCCGGCTGCCGCTCCTGCAAAGCCTTCCGGCCAACTGCGGTCACATCGATCTCAAGTTCCTTTTCTACCATCGCAGCTTTCTTTCCCCGGCGGAAGCGGGGACGGTTTCTTTTCCTCTCGCCCCGGTGATTATTCCCGCCCCCACACCCTCGCAGCGGTCTGTACCACAAGCTCAAGTTTGCGCCACTGCTCATCTTCGGTGAGAAGGTTTCCCTCCAGCGTCGAGGCAAAGCCGCATTGGGGACTCAGCGCAAGGTTTTCGAGGGGCACGTACCTGCTGGCTTCCTCGATGCGCCTGGCCAGTTGACCTGGCGATTCGAGGTTCGGCAGCTTGCTGCTTACGAGTCCGAGAACAACCATTTTGCCGCGCGGCACGCACCGCAAGGGCTCGAAGGTGCCGGCCCGCTCCGATTCATATTCGAGCAAGAAAGCGTTCACCTCAAGCTGCCCGAAGAGCTTCTCCGCGATCGCGTCGTAGCCGCCTTCGGCATACCACTGGCTGCGATTATTGCCCCGGCAGAGGTGGATAGCCAATGTAACGTCCGGCCGTCCGGCGCCCTCGATGCAGGCGTTATCGGCTCGAATCGCCTCCTCCAGCGCCTGCTCTGGATCCACCCCCATCTCGCTCTTGATGTAGTTTCGCCACTTCGGATCGATGTAGTAGCTGTAGCGCGGCGCGTCGATTTGCACGTACTGGACTCCTTCTTTCATGAGTGCCTGAATCTCCGCCTTGATGATTGGCACAATGTCCCAAAGGAGGGCGGAGTGGGTGCTATAGAACCTGTCGGTGACACCCCGCTTATAAGAAATGGCCGGAAATTGATTCGCGGTGGGAAGAGTGATCTTGATGTCCCCGGGGCTATGCCGTTTCATGAAACCAACCTCGTGCTGGGTTAGTCGCTTGAGCTGTTTAATCTTTCCCACGACTATGCCGGGAACGCTCATGGGCTGAGTGGATGCGCCAGTGGCGCCGGCCTCCCAGGTCCGCGGCAGGGTGTCGCCTTCGTCGATACCCTGCACTGAATCGTTGAAGTCGCTCATGAAATTGCGCCGCCGAAACTCGCCGTCCGTGAAGATCTTAAGTCCAACCTCCGATTGCCTCTCGAGCACCCGCTTGATGTGTTTGTCTTCCAGCGCGCGCCGCTGGTCACGATCAAACTGGTGATCTGCGTGCGCCTGCACCAGCTCCGGCGGCCGCAGCAGGCTCCCCACATGCTCAGCACGATATCGAGTCGCCATTGCGAGTCCTCCATCTGGGAAAAAGGTTGGTCTGGCGCCAAACTCTTTATCATGGAAGCCAAAAACGGGCAATGTGATCCCGTCAAGCCTTTCCGGATCTCAGAATTTGGCCGAAAGAACACCGTTCCGGTCCCGGACCGCTGCGCGTTTTTTCTGTTCGCTCCTTTTGTCGATCCTCAAAGACCCGCAGACGCGAAATGACCGGATAGACGGAATACGCGGAGTCCGGTCCGGTAGCGTCGCTTGACGCTTAGGCGCGACTTCGAATAAGGTTGGTAGCGACCTACGGCAGCGAAGTCGCCCTGACGGTCCGGATTGTTGCGGTCAATTCTTGTCTAATCGGAGCAAAAGAAGGCAGGCAGCGGAGATGCCAAGAGAGGTTTGATTTTTCTTTTGTGCGGGGAATGATTGCCGGCGTCTTAATCTCTCCAGCCTTCACGCAAGAGCCTTTTTACAAAGGAATTGAAGGAGGTCCTGAAATAGCCGCGGATCCGCCGGCCTTCTCTTCGATAACTTCAAGAACCGTTTCCGTCCAGAGAGGAGAGATTCGTGTTTACGCAACAATGGAAGACCTCCGAGCGTCAATATGAGGTTTCGGTGGAGCGGGATGTCCGCATTCCCGTCCGGGATGGGACCATTCTCGTCGGCGACCTTTTTCGCCCCGCTGCCGAGGGAAAGTTTCCGGTGGTTGTTTCGGCGCATCCTTACAACTGTGAGATCCAGACCGCTCCGCTTCGTCCCATCGGGTATGGGAACCTGCGCGGCTACATCGAGGCGGGAGATCCGGCATTCTACGTGCGCCGCGGTTATGTCCAGGCGATCATCAACGTGCGGGGAACCGGCAAGTCTCAGGGGGAATTTCAAATGATGGGCCCGCTTGAAGTGCAAGACGTTTGCGATGCGATCCAGTGGGCGGCGGCCCAGCCCTGGAGCGATGGGAACGTCGGGATGTTTGGAGTTTCTTATTTTGCCTGGCTGCAAATTCAGGTGGCCGCTCTCAATCCGCCCCATCTGAAGGCAATCTTTGCTCCGTGGGGCGCAACGGACTTTTATCGCGATGTCTTTTACCATGGCGGCATGCTGGCTCACGGCTTCCTGCGCCACTGGAGCCTGAATTGGGATAACCCGCGGCCGATAAGCTGGTGCCGGGAAAAGTGGGGTGAGGAGCGCTACCGGCAGGCAATTGAAGCAGCGCTGCACGACGAAGACATCGTCGCGGTGGCGGATTTGCGGCACGTCCTGGAGAACCCGGACAAGGGGAAAAACCCCGCTGTTGTGGACGTCATCTTAAATACTCTCGATGGCGAATACTACCAGGAGAGAAACGTCAATTACCAGGATGCGCGCACGCCCGCTTTCCTGGGGGCGTGCTGGGGCATGTATGGGCTTCATCTTCCCGGTGCCTTTCGAACGTGGAAGCATTGGAAAGGACCTAAAAAGATGGTGATCAGTCCTCCGCTCTATCTGGACAGACCGGTGTACCAGTATCAGTACGAGTCACTGCGCTGGTTTGACTATTGGCTTAAGGGAATCGAAAACGAGGTGATGGATGACCCTCCGGTCCGCCTGTTTATCTCTCCCACAGCAGAGTGGAAGGCCGCCAGCGATTGGCCTTTGCCGGAAACTCGCTGGACGCCGTTTTACTTCCATGCCGGTGGGCTGTTAAGCGAGCACGAACTATGGCCTGACGAAGGATGCGACAATTTTGAAGACTCTACTTTCGTCCACGGAGAGTTAACCTACTGGACGCCTCCGCTCGTGGAACAAACAGAGCTGATCGGCCCTGTGGTGCTGGACGTATATGGATCTAGTAGCGACACGGAGATGTTTCTCTTCGCCACGCTTCTCCTCATGGACCGCGACGGCCGCGTGCAGGAGCTCACGCGCGGCTGGTTTCGCGGCTCTCACCGAACCTTGCGCTCGGACTCTGATCCCTGGGAGCCGATACTGGCCCATACGAAACGAGAGCCCCTCGAGCCCGGAAAAGTTTATGAGCTGCGCTTCAGCATGGTTCCCACGGCTCGCCTTTTCCTCGCAGGCGAGCGGATCGGCGTGCGCATCAAGGGAGCCGATAATGAGAAATCCGACGACCGCCTGCAACAAATCGCGCGGGGATGCCTGTGGCGCCAGAGTCCATGGAGGATGACCTTTTACCACGAGGAATCTCATCCGTCGCATGTTCTGCTTCCGATTACCGGCGGTAATCTGGTGGGAACGTTTCTTTCCGGGGGAAAGTTACCCGATCTGGAGGCAGGAGAGAAACCTTACGCCAAGTTTCACATGCCGAAGGAATAGCACCGGGTCAAAGGCTCGGCTCGCAAAACAGACGCGAGCCTAACAGCCGCTTGCGGAAGCTGCGAGTGAAAAAAGGTTGCCAGCATCACGGTTCCCTGGTAATGGTTAAGCACCGGGGCCGCCTGAGTCTGTGGAGAATCAATTGGATCGGATGGATTAGAGAAAAATCCCGCGGGGTTGAAGGGAGAGTTCCATGTTAGCTTTTCATCATCATGTTTTTGTCTGCACGAATCGCAAACCAGACGACGATGGCTGCTGCGCGGCCAGAGGGTCCGAGCAAGTTCTGGAGAAATTCCGCGCCGGCATCCGAGCCCGCAACCTCCAGGGGGATGTCCACGTGACGGCATGCGGCTCGCTTGGAACCTGCGGCCACGGCCCAAATATGGTCGTTTATCCAGACGGGACCTGGTATTCCGGCGTAACGGTGAACGATATCGATGAAATCATCGAGCAGCATTTAGTCGCGGGCAAGGTGGTGGAACGACTCGCCTGGCTGGACACGGATCTCCTGCGACAGACTATTGCGGATAATCGGGCGAAATCTCAGAGTCGAAAGCAGGCGGAGCCTTCCAGCTCAAAGTAATGTTTGTAATCCAAGAAACCCTTTTTTGTTTCTCAGACAGAGGCGGCGTTCTGACATGAGTCTGGCTACTTCCCGTGAAATCGTGCTCGTTCACAGCTCAGACTTACATCTGGGCACCGATTACAGCTTTGGTCCGGCCCGCTCCCACAGGCTATCGGTTCTCCGCGACGTTCTGGAGACCGCCTCGGCGGTTCGAGCCGATCTCGTGGTTCTGGCCGGTGATACGTTTGACCACAATCGCCAGCCATCTCAACTGCTCGAGCGAGCCGTGGGGATCATGCGCGAGTTCGCCGCGCCGATCGTCATCCTGCCCGGCAACCACGATCCGCTGACGCCCGACTCCGTTTATCGGCGCGCCGAGATGGCAGGTGCTGCGAATGTATGCGTCCTGGGGTTAACCGTCGAAGAAGGCGTGGTTTTTTCCGGCCTGGGACTGGAGGTCTGGGGCCGTGCACACCTCGATTATACAGATATGGCGCCGCTGCGCGAGCCGCGCTCGCGCTCAACTCGCTGGCAACTCGCTGCCGCTCACGGTCACTATGTTGAGGCGCCAGCCGAGCCGGGGCAGTTGCTCGGTTCCTGGCTGATTTGCCGCGACGAAATCATCGCGACAGGCTCTGATTACGTCGCCCTGGGACATTGGAATCGACCGGCCCGAGTGGGTGGCCATACAATTCATGCCTACTACTCGGGCTCACCGGATCATGCCGGCACAGTCAACGTCGTTCGCTTTGGACGAAACGGCGGCGTTGAGGTGAGCCAGGCTGCATTGAGTAATTCCGCGCCACCGATGGAAGCCGATCGATCCTCGACTGTGAGCTTCCACTCAAGCGCGAAAATCTGACCTAACTAAGGCAACGGCTGGACTGGATTTTTGGGGCTTTTCCCTTCCAGGACCCTAATAACTTCCTCCGCCGCCCCCCACTCACCCCTTTTTGAAGCTTCCCGCGTAATGGCTCCCAGATGGGGCGTGAAAATGACGTTATCCAACAGGAATAAAGGATGGTTATGGGGTGGCGGCTCGTTTTCCATGACATCCAGCGCAGCCCCTTGAATTTCTTTTCGTTGCAGCACCCGATGAAGGCTGTCTTCGTCCACGATCCCACCGCGAGCCGTATTGATAAGATACGCCGAGGGTCTCATGAGCGAGAGTTCTTCGGCGCCGATCATTCTTTTCGTCTCATCCGTCAAGGGACAGTGGATCGTGACGAAGTCGGACCCGGCGAGCAGTTCGTTCAAGCCAACCCAGCGCCCTCCCAGAGCGGTTACATGAGATTCGGGGATATAGGGGTCATAAACCAGTAAAGACATTTCGAAAGCGCGGGCTCGCAGGGCCAGTCTCGTCCCTATATTGCCCATACCGATAATCCCAATGGTTTTACCGGCGAGCTCCGTGCCGACGAATCGGAGATAGTCTCCCCAACGGTTTTCCTTCACGGTCCTGTTGGCTTCTATCGTGTGGCGAACCAGGGCTATGAGATGGCCGAAGACCAATTCGGCAACTGAAACAGAATTGCTCCCAGGCATATTGGTCACCCAGATTCTATGATCTTTCGCTGCCTTCAGGTCGACTCTAGAAGGATCAACCCCGACTCCCGTACGCGCTACGATCTTGAGCCTGCCCCGGCTCATTTCCATGTGGGCTCGTGTAATCTTCCCTTTTCGGCTGATAACGCCGTCGACCTGAGAAGCTTCGCTATTCCACCGTTCCGGCTCAACCCAGGGGTCTACGACCACGATTTCCACCCGCGAGCCAAGCCACTCGATCAGGTCCGGCTGGAATTTTTCAACTAATACTCGGCCCAGAGACATAGATCCACCTTAGAGATTTTCGTTCACAGTAAGCCACTTTAGAATTGTCTTGCCAGGAAGTCGATCCGTATTCTAGCATTGAATTGCGCCCTTGACGTGCTGCCGCCCTCTGCTATTTTCAGTTTTTGCTCTTCGCGCGAAAGGAGGACCTGTATGGCTCTGGACATGGAGAAACTGAGAAAGATGACCCCGCCGCCGGGATTACCGTTTAAAATTCAGAGGCTGGGACATGTGGTCTTGATGGTGAGCGACCTCGAACGCTCCGTGACTTTCTACACGCAGGTCTTGGGATTCAAAGTGTCGGACATCTATTCCGAAGATCTTCAGCCCGGAGGCTTCGCCTTTCTTCGCTGTAGCACGGACCATCACACAATTGCGCTGGTGGGCGCGGGTTCGGGAGAATCGAAACATCTTGAATTGCATCACATCGCATTCGAGGTTGCCACTCTCGAGGAGGTCTTTCGCCTCCGTGCTCGCTTGCGCGAGCTTGGAGTTCCGATCATATTTGAGGGACGACGGCGGGCGGGCTGTCAGACTTCGGTAGAGCTTCTCGATCCCGACAGGCATAGCATAGAAATCTACTGGGGGCTCGATCAGGTCGGCACCGACGGTTATGTTCGTCCCTCCAGCGAATGGAAAGGAGTTCCCTCTCTGGAAGAGGCCGTTGCCAATCCGGTGCCCGGCCAGGACATCCGGATTGAAAAGCGCTAAAGCCTGTCGCGATGACCTCAGCTCCGGCGCGCCAGCTTTCTCCCGTGTTCCAGGACGGCAAACGAACGGGGGGCCGGCGGCATGAGGAAGCGATAGCCGCTCGAGACGAGCCGCTCGATGTTCCTACTGTCCGGATGGGGATGGCCACAGGGGATGTTATGCTCCTTGCAGATCTTGAGAATACTGTTGATTGCGTGCGCGACCACGGGATGATCGTAATCCCGGGGATGACCTAGTTCCTGGCTGAGATCTCCTTCCCCGATGAGGACCACGCCGATCCCGGGCACCTCTTTGAGAATTTTCGGAAGATTATCGATGGCGCGGGTATCTTCGCACTGAATAACGACCAGGATTTCCCCATGAGGAGCCAGCGGCCATACGTCCGCCCGGCTGTAATATTGCTGTTGAGTCAGTCCCCAATATCGGGCAGCGCGGGCCGGCGCGTCTCCACGAATACCGGCTGGTTTGTAAAGCGGCGCCTCCGCAAGCCGCGGGTACCGGCAGGCGGCGACGGCATTCCACGCCTCTTCGACCATGCTCACATGGGGAAAGATGACTCCAAAGACGCCGATGTCGAGCACTTGTTTGGCGATCCACTGATTCATCTCTCCCCCGTTGGGTGGAATTCGAACCATCGGCGTGACCTTGGGGGCGAGCGTCCGGCGCTCAACAATTTCACCGCGATCGAGCATGTACTGGAGGGCGTGCCTCAAACCGGGAACATCGAGCGGCGCATGCTCCATTTCGAACGCAACACCGTCGAGAGAAGAACTCGCCATCGCGATCGCGCTCTCGATATCCACCGGTGAAAATGCTACGAAGGCGATCTCGCCCTTTTCCAGGGCTTTGATTATGCCGTTGAGGCGCGGTATTTCTTCCATGACGGATGCTCCTTTGCGACCGAATGTCAGGCAATCTATAGCAGGCCAACTCAGGTGAAACAATTGGAGAAGACAGATGATCATTGACGCCCATACCCACTATACGACGGCCCCGCCGCAGCTCCAGGCCTACCGGGGCCGGCAGATTATCGACCTCGCCCGGCCCGCGCGGGCCAAACTCCAGATCAGCGACGAGCAGTTGGAGCGCTCAATGGAGGGGCAGTTTAAGCGAATGGCGGAGGCGGGAATAGACCGGTTGCTTTTTTCTCCGCAGGCGTCGGCCATGGGTCATCATTTTGGCTCACCGCTCGTGAGCCGCTATTGGACAGAGGCATGCAATGAGTTGATTGCGCGAGTAGCCAGGCTCTGGCCGGATAAGATCTCCCCGGTCTGCCAGCTCCCCCAATCACCGGGCGTTGCTCCAAAGGAATGGCTGGACGAACTCGAGCGGTGTGTAAAGGATCTCGCGTTTGTGGGCTGCAATGTCAATCCCGACCCGGCCGGAGGCCGCGAGCCTCTGACTCCTTCTCTGGGAGATGAGTGGTGGTATCCCTTGTGGCAAAAAATGGTCGAGTTGGATGTGCCGTGCACGGTCCACGCCAGCTCTTCGCAGAATCCGGCGATGCACCTGACCAACTCCTATTACATTGCCCAGCACCATTCCGCCGCCGTGGAGCTTCTCAAATCCAATGTCTTCAAGGACTTTCCCAAGCTCAAAATCATCATCCCTCACGGCGGCGGCGCTATTCCTTACCAGTGGAATCGCCATCGTGGTATGCACGTAAAGGAAGGTTATGAGCCGTTCGAGGAGGCCGTCCGGAAGGTTTACTGGGACATGGCGATCTACGACAAAGAATCAATGGAGCTTTTGATCAAGCGAGTCGGCGTTGAGAACGTTCTTTTCGCCACCGAGATGTTCGGAGCGGTCAATGCCATCGACCCTAAAACCGGGCGCAATTTCGAAGACATCGTGCCCATATTCAACTCCATCGACTGGCTCAGCGACGATGATCGCTACAAGATCACCGAAGGCAACGCGAAGAAGGTGTTCTCACGCATCGTCTCTCAGGACAAGTAGAAGAACTCTCAGACTTCGACAATCATTCCGTCCTCCGCGAGTGTGAGAGGGATATCGCCTCGATGTTCCAGCATTTCCTGGCCCAGATGAGTCAAGACGACGCGCTTGCATTTGAGACGCGGAAGATTTGCCGAGAGCGTCTGATAATTCATGTGGTTTTCGGTCTGCCGGTCGAAGAAACAGCACTCGCAGAGAAACAGATCGGCATCCCTGGAGTGGGTCACAAAAAGATCGGTCCAGGCGGAATCTCCGGAGTACAGGATACTTTTCCCCTGATAGCTGACCTTCAGCCCGAGAGAGATTTCCCGCACCTGGTGTGGCACCCGAAACGGGAAAACCTCGACGCCCTCGATCACCTGGGGCCGCTCGGGCTCCAGAATATGGAATTCCACTGACGGAAGTTTCTTAGGATTGGACGGATCTCCAAACATCAACTGGAATAGATTCTTCACTCGCTTCTCAGTCCCGGGCGGACCGGCCACCTGAAGAGGACGGCCGCGCGGATTTTGATAGAGCTCTTCAATCACAAAGAAGGGCAACCCGCCGTAGTGGTCGCCGTGAAGATGGCTTAATAAGATGAGATCAATCCGCCGTGGATCCAGACCTGCCCGTTTCATCGCGAGTAAAGTGGTGGGACCACAGTCCAAAAGAAAAAATCGTTCTGCGGTGTCAATCAAATAGGCGCTGGTATTTCGACCTCCGCTCCCAAAAGCATCGCCGCAGCCGAGAATGTAAAGCTTCATCTGCTTAAGCCAACAAAGCCGCCATAAGCCCGGAGAGAACAATCCCGTCGAACGTGCCGGCACCGCCGATACTGGCCATGCCTGTGGCAACCTGCTTGATCTCCCGGATATGGAGCAGGTCCGCGCCGATCAGCGGCCCCGCGACCCCGGCGGCAAACGCGATTGGAGGAGCAAAATCCGGCATCAGCAAGACACTGGGAACCGCTGCCACAAGCGGCGGGATCAGGGCGGGCATCGCAATGCCGATTCCCGGGACCGGACGGGCCAGCCGGTAGCAAACAATAATACTGAGCGTAGTGACAATAAGTACAGCCACAATGGCATGCGTCCCCTGGCTTACAACCCGCAGGAGCTGATAAAACGCGATGATACAAGGAATCACGCATCCGCCAACGTTGACGGCGAGCGTTGTATACCGATGGCGGACGCGCAGGCGCGGAAACATGTATCCGAAGCCGAAAAGAGAAAAAGGGTCCGCAAAATATTCCTCCCTACGCGGGATCCGTTTGATGGGAATGTTGATCGAGCCACCTACAAGGATTCCGAGCAGCGTCAACAGTGCAACTTGCGGGCTCAGCCCAAGCTTTGCGAGCGCGGCAAGCATGAGATGCGCGAAGAAGAACGGGAGCAAGATGAGAAATGCCAGGACGGCAATCAGGGGAAGGCAACCGGGGAAAAACATCGATATCGTTTCCTGTTATGTTTGGGTGTTCAGAATATCCCGGCCTCTCCGCAGTCAACTTCAGATCGTTACAAGCTAGCTTCCTTGACCTGGCATCGCAACCCCTCAAAGGACGTTTGATGGAAACAGGCAGCGGACAGATGCGACTCGGCAGGGCTGCGGATTTGCGTTAGAGACAAGCACTTCTCCCGGAGCCCGGTTCGGCAGGCATTCAAGAGTTGACAGGAAAGGCGGGCTGAGGGAAAAAAGAGGGAGATGCAATCGCTTCAGGCGGCCCTCAAATTTCTCACGGTTTTTCCTTACCCCAAAGCCTCTGCAAGGTCACCTTGGGAGATCTCAAGCGCAATTCTCTTTTTTCCGCTCGTGGGCTTTTTTGTGGGAGTTCTCCTGGTAGTTTTTAACTACATTTTCGATCCGTATCTGGCATCTGAGATACTGAGTGTCTTGTTGGTAGCGGTCCTGGTTATGGCCACCGGGGCACGCCACCTTTCGGGCCTAGCCAACACCGTCGATCGGCTGGCATCAGAAATCGAGGGCCGAAAGACCCATGCTGCTTCTGGAGAGAGTCTGGCAGGTATTTTTGGCGTTGCAACGGTCGTTTTGATGATTGCTTTTAAGATTCGCGCCATAGAGGTCATGGGAGAGGCGCGCAATCAGGGAGTCCTGCTTGCTCCCGTCTTAGGATACTGGGCCATGGCTATCCTAATGTATGGTTCCGCGCGGCCGGATAAGGAAATCCAGCCGACAGCGGAGCGGGTGCGTGGGAAACACCTTTTTCTCTCTACGCTGATAGCGCTTTCTCTGGTCGCGACTCTCGCCGGCAAGCTGGGTCTGAGAATTGCGCTCTCGATTTCGCTTTTCGCCGTTCTTGCCAGGGCCTATTTTGAGCGCCGTCTGGGGGGGGTGAATAATTACACTCTCGGAGCCGTCAGCGAGCTTGCCGAAACATTCGCTCTTATTCTTTTTGCTACTTTCTAATCCTGCCCACCGGCCCCTTCGGGGCAGCCAAGCCTAGAGGTTAACTAATTCGGATCAGAGAAACCGAGGCCCATCGGCTCCGCCGGGGGGCAGGTCCCCTCCGTGTCTCTTAAGCACCCTATCATTCGTAGTGAAACCGTAGTGAAACCCATTCATGTCTTGACAAGGGTCCCATTGCGTTATAATTTTCCGCGATCGAGTAAAGCCCTGATGGCTAAGGGAAGTCCGGTGTAATTCCGGCGCGGTCCCGCCACTGTAATTGGGAGATTCTCCTGCATGACACGCCACTGTGCGCCTCGGGCGCATGGGAAGGCTGCAGGAGCCTGCGACGCCCATAAGCCAGGAGACCTGCCACGGGCTCTTGACCGGCCTCTCCGGAAGAGAGAGAAAGGTTGATCTTTCCCCTCCTCTCTCCATCCCAGCGCAGAGGCCAAAACGGGCATAGTTATGAGATGGGTTTTGTTTTCCCTCGTCTCCGTCTTATTACACGCAGCGGCGTTGACTTATCCCATCTTCTTTTTTGCTTTGGTGGGCGAACCCGTCATCCCCGTTGTGGTTGTAAGTTTAAGCGAAGGGGATGGAAATCGTTTGAATGGCCAAGGCGGAGTTGGAAAACAACGGGACCAACCCGCGGGCCAGAAGCGCCGTGCGCGAGTGACGAGAACAGAAGAGAAAAGCAGTCTGGTAGAAAAACCAACAGCGTCCGGCACTCAAATGAACGCCGCAGCAAAAACCGCCCCGAATGTGAGTCCCGGGCTGAACACTCTAACCTTCCCTGAAGCGCAACCTGCTGAATCCATCGATGTAGGGGCATCGCATGGCGCTTCCAGCCTCCTCGGCACGGAACGTTTGAGTGAAGGCCTTACCACGGACACAACCCGGAAAAATCAGAAAGCGGGCACGGAAGTGGCTTCTTCAGCCCCGCGGGGCGACGGAACGGGGGAAGGAGGGTCCCGTGGGCGGGGGAATTCTGCAGTAAACGCCAGCTCAGACACGCGACGAGAAGACGGCGCCACTGGATTGGTATTGGCCCGTCCCAGTTACACCCATAACCCAAAACCAGAATACCCTGAAAGGGCACGGAGAGAGGGCTGGCAAGGGACAGTGCTGCTCCGGGTCTTGGTGGATGAAAAAGGGAACTCTAAGTCAATCGAGGTAAACCGCAGCTCAGGTTTCGAGGCACTCGATCACGCTGCGATCCAGACGGTCACACGGTGGCGGTTCTCCCCAGCCCGCTATGGAGAGAGGCGGGTGGAGAGCTGGGTCAGGATACCGATTGTCTTTCGTCTGGCGGATCTAAGAGAGTAGCGAGAATTTTAGGAGGCGATAGAGAAAGAGTTAATTGGCTGCAGACGGATGCCAGGGAAAGGGGTGTAATTCCCCTGCTGCCCCGCAACTGTGATGGCCACGAAAGCCGCACGAACTAGCCACTGCCCAGCAGAATTTTGGATTTCGGATTGGGGATTTTGGATTTGATTAGATTCGAAAATCTGAAATCACTGCTCCGGGCGGGAAGGCGCGGCAAGTAGGTTAAAGCCTGAGCCAGGAGACCTGTCCGTTCTGCCTCAACGCTCCCCTTTCGCGGGAAAAGGAGGTTCCATGGTTCTCATCTTTTTTCTTCTCATTTCGATCTTTCTCTCCAGGCTCTCCACGGCGGCGGAGCCCGAGCAGGATGAAACGCTTGCGCCGGTTGTGGTGACCGCGACACGGATTGAGACAGCTCAGGAGCAGACGACCACTTCGATTTCCGTGATCACCGCCAAAGATATTGAGGCCCGACAAGCTGAGACGGTCCTAGAGGTCTTGCGCACGGTGTCAGGCGTGGACATGGTTCAGGCAGGCTCACGAGGGAATGCCACGTCTGTCTTCATTCGCGGGTCTGAATCCGACGATGTATTGGTTCTGATCGATGGGGTTGAGGTGAACAGCACGACTTTGGGTTCCTTCGATTTTGCTCACCTGACCACGGATAATATCGAGCGGATCGAGGTGGTCCGCGGCGCCGGGGGGACCCTCTACGGCTCTCAAGCGGTGGGCGGCGTCATCAATATCCTTACGAAAAGAGGCGAGGCACCGCCCCAACTCACATTTTCAGCGGAGGGTGGCAATGGCCACACCCATCGTCAGGCCCTAACCCTGCGTGGCGGCACTGGAAAACTGGGGTATTCTCTCAGTGCCGCTCGTTTCGAAACGCAAGGATTTCACCGGTTTAACGATGACTATCGAAATCTCGCCACGTCTGCCCGGCTGGATTATAGGCTCATGGATGCCAGCCTGAAAGGGATCTTTCATTTTGTGAAGACTGACCTGGGCCTCTTTAACAACAATAATTTTGCTTCCGCTCCTGATCCCAATGCGCGCGAGGCGGCAGAGCGGTACTTGGGAAAACTGGAATGGGAGCAGCGGATCTTCAAAGAGTGGGACTACCGGATTTCGGGATCAATCTTTAAAGAGCACATCAAGGATAGCGATGATGTTGACTCTTGCGTAATTTTTGGCTTTCCCTGCGATTCCAGGACTCGGGATCGTTTCCGCCCCAATATTAACACGGGAGAGTTTCAAACCAACTACCGTATAGAAGACTGGAGCACGACGACTTTCGGGGTCGAGTATAAACTGAGGCAGGCCAGCACAAGCGGCGGGATTGAGCGCTCCGTCCGCAATCTAGGTTATTACCTGCAGGAGCAAATTCATTTTTTGGACCGCCGCCTTATTTTGGTCCCCGGAGTACGCCTTGATGACAATCAGTCCTTCGGCACAGCGTGGACCCCCTCTTTTTCTGCGGCTTATCTCTTCAAAGAAACCGGAACCAAAGTGAAAGGAGGGTATGCACAGGGTTTCAAAGCCCCGACGTTGAATGAGCTATTTTTTCCTCCGGCCTTTGGTTGTCCCGCGTTCGGCAATCCCGATTTAAGTCCGGAAAGAAGCTGGGAGCTCAATGCAGGAGTTGAGCAAGGACTTTTGCGCGATCGATTCAAGATCGGGGCGACTTACTTCCACCGGGAGATAAGGGATCTCATCGAGGGGAGGCCGATCCCTGGAGACCCTTTTGGTTGTTTTCGTGCTGCCAATGTTGGACGCGCGCGCTTCGATGGTGTCGAATGGAATCTGAATGTCAGAATCTTCTCCTCTTTGTCGCTGAACGCTCAATATACCTATCTCGACTGGGACACGGAGGACGGGACGCTTCCGCGCAGGCCACGCCATCGAGGGAACGTCAACCTGAATTATCATCATGAGAATTTGGAAGTGAACTTGTTTGCGAATATCGTCGGAAAACGAGACGATTTTGACGCGACGACCTTTGCTGATATCCAGAAGCCTGGCTATACCCGATTCGATCTGGCAGGATCCTACCGGCTGCCTGTCAGGATTGCTCTAATGAAGAGCATGAGCCTTTTCGGAAAAATCGAGAATCTCTGGAACAAAAAATACGAGGAAGCGGATGGTTTTCGCGCCCGCCCGCTCAATTTTATGCTGGGTATTCAAGGTGTTTTGGGTAAAAATTAGCGTGTTCCAGACGAGGGTGCCATCTCAGTGCAAGTAAAACAGATCGTTCTGATCACGGGCGGGGCGCGGTCGGGAAAAAGCGGATATGCCGAAGAACGAGCCGATGACGCCGGCGCAAGGCTCCTTTACGTCGCCACGGCTGAGGCGAAGGACCAGGAAATGGGGGAGCGGATAGCGGATCACAAGAAAAGACGCGGGAAGCGATGGATCACCGTTGAAGAGCCCATCGAATTGGCCGGTGCGCTCCTAAGATACCGAGGCCAGTTGGACTGTGTGGTGGTCGATTGCCTGACTCTTTGGCTCAGCAACCTTCTCATCCGGCGAGACGAAAAATATGCGGCAAAACAAGTTGAAGATCTCGTTGAAAAGCTGCCGCAATTCGATTTTCATATTTTTTTCGTAACGAACGAAGTTGGATGGGCCGTTGTCCCGGATAATCCACTGGCGCGCAAGTTTCGGGATCTCTCCGGTTGGACCAATCAACGCATTGCAAAAGCAGCCGATGAAGTTGTCCTTATGGTCGCCGGCCTCCCCGTGATCGTCAAGCGGGGGAAAACATGCTCTTAGAAGAGACACTCAAAAAGATCCGACCTTTGGACCGCTCAATAGAAGCCGAGATACAAAGGAGGCTCGATTCCCTCACGAAACCTCGTGGGAGCTTGGGAAGATTGGAGGAGTTGGCGCGCCGGGTCGCCCTTATCCAACACAAAACACCTCCTTCTCTCGGGCGAAAACTCCTGTTCGTTTTCGCCGCTGACCATGGGATTTCCGAAGAGGGGGTAAGCGCTTACCCCAAAGCGGTCACGGCTCAGATGACCACCAATTTCCTCCAGGGGGGAGCTGCCATCAATGTTTTAGCGAGGCATTACGGCGTCGATCTTGAGGTCGTAGACATGGGTGTGGACTTCGAGTTTTCGTCTTTAAACGGCCCGCGCTCTTACAAGGCTAAACGGGGGACCAATAATTTTGCTTCCGGTCCTGCGATGACGCGAGAGGAAGCATTGCACTCCGTAGAGACTGGGATTGGCCTGGCACAGGAAGCCGCCTCTTGGAAACTCTTTCTGTTAGGCGCGGGCGAAATGGGCATCGGCAACACGAGCAGCGCGACGGCAGTCTTCTGCGCATTGACGGGACTTTCCGTGCGCGAGATGACAGGTAGAGGAACGGGAATTGATGCGCCGACGTGGACAAGGAAAGTTTCTGTGATCGAGAAGGGGCTCGAGTTGAACCAGCCCGACCCCAAAGATCCCCTTGATGTGCTGTCCAAAGTGGGCGGCTTGGAGATCGGTGCTACGGTGGGTTTGATTCTAGGCGCGGCTGCCTGCCGTATTCCTATGATTCTGGATGGCTATATCTGCTCCTCCGCAGCGCTTTTGGCCTACCGTCTCAATCCTGACATCAAGGATGTTCTTTTCGCCTCCCACCTCTCCGCAGAAGTGGGTCACCACTCCGTGCTCAACGAACTTCAGCTCACTCCTCTCCTGGATCTCCAGATGCGTTTGGGTGAAGGAACAGGGGCGTGCATTGCCATGGGCTTGGTCGAGGCCGGAGTAAAAATCATGCGTGAGATGGCGACCTTTGAATCCGCCGGCGTCGGGGAGAAGATTCTGTGAGGTCTTTTTTGGCGGCGCTGCAGTTTTTGACCGTTTGCCCCTGGCCGAAGCGCGCCGATCGATCAGGCGATGAGATAGGGCAAGCATCGATTTTCTTCCCTTTGGTTGGCTTTGGCTTGGGACTCATTTTGCTCCTCGTGAATCTGCTGCTAGAGCTTTATTTCCCCTCCGGGCTCTTGAGCGTCGCGCTTGTGACGGTTTTGATCTTGCTGACCCGCGGTTTACACCTGGACGGCCTCGGAGACACGTTCGATGGATTGGGCGCAGGCGGAGACCAGGAGAACGTTCTGAGGGTTATGGATGACAGCCATACCGGAGTCTTTGGTCTCCTGGCGATAGTCCTGGTGATTCTTTTTAAGATCCGCGCGATCGAAGTCATGAGCGAGGAGCGATGGCGGGCGCTGTTGATCGCTCCTCTTTTGGGTCGCTGGGCGATGGTGCTCCTCGCCTATCGCGCGAAGGCGGCGAAAGAGGGGTTGGGCTCGATCCTGATCGGTCACATGGACGGAAAGTTTCTTTTCTTGGGCACATTGATGACGTTGGCTCTGGCTGGTGGTTTCTCCGGAGCCATGGGCATCGGACTCATGGCGTGGATCTTCATCTTCACGATTGTCTGCAAGAGTTATCTTCACCGTCGCTTGGGCGGCGTGACGGGCGATACCTTTGGGGCGGTCGGGGAGTTGAGCGAGACCTCCGCGCTTGTTCTTTTTGCCTTAGTCCAATGATGAATTATTTAGAACGATTTTTAACGCTCTGCCTTTTTTTCCTTTTGCTCGTGACTCCATTGTTGATTCATGAGGGGTTCGCCAGAGATTCGTCCTCTGCCGCCCGGAGTCTGGCTGTTCCCCGGAGAATCGTCTCTCTCGCTCCCAGTGTCACGGAAACTTTATTCGCCCTTGGATTGGGGGATCGCTTGGTTGGCGTCACGGCCTATTGTGATTACCCGCCGCAGGCGCAGAAGCTTCCCAAGATCGGCGATTTCGTGAGTCCCAATATCGAAGCGATCCTGGCCAAAAAACCGGACTTGGTGATCGGCGTCGCCGGTGCGACTGATCTGGGTAAAGCGAAAGAGATGGAGCGATTGGGTCTTAAAGTATTTTTGGTTTCGGTCACCAATCTGAGCGACATCTTGATCTCGATCAGGTCCATCGCACGCCGCTTGGGAAATCAGGAGGCCGGGGAAAAGCTGGTCATGAGGATCGGAGCGCAGGTTCAGGAGGTGAAGAAAAGAATTGAGCGGGCGCCGCGACGCCCTGCGCTTTTCGTGGTCGGAATCCGACCTTTGGTCGCCGCGGGCAGGAAGAATTTCATTGACGAGCTTATTACGTTGGCGGGCGGGAAGAACATTGTGGGAAACGTTTCCCAACCCTGGCTCAACCTGCCCGAGGAGTATGTGGTGGCGAAGGCGCCGCAAGTCATCATCGAAGCGGGCATGGGGTCAGAGCGAGAGGATTCCACTAAACGTTGGGCTGATCTTAAGTCCGTCCCCGCCGTAAGAGAAGGACGTATCTATTCCTACCCGTCCGACAAAATTCTGCGACCGGGACCGCGATTTGGGGAGGCTTTGGCGGAATTGGCTCGCCTCATTCACCCGGAGTGCTTCGCGAAGCCATCCAATCGCAAAGGCAACGAGGAGAGTCGATGTGAAAGTTCTAAACCGTAGGAAGATGATTGAGGTTAATGGAGTCCTCTTCCTTCTTCTTATCGTCTCGGTTATTGGCTGCTCCCTCCTCGGGCCCGTTACGCTCGACCTTTCCCGCGCCTTTGAAAAGTTTTTTTCAGCGGATCCCAATGCGGAGATTCTTTTTCGCACGCGTCTGCCGCGCGTTCTTTTGGGAATTGCAATCGGCGGCGGCATGGCAGCTTGCGGAGTCGTGCTCCAGGCCCTGCTGCGCAACCCGCTCGCATGCCCCCAGATGCTTGGGGTTTCGGGTGGCGCTTCTTTGGGAGGGATTTTGGGACTGATCTTTCTTCCGAGCTGGGTCGTGCCAGTCGGTGGAGAGCTTCTGGGTGAAATCTCATGGGTTCCTCTGACCGCGTTTCTTGGCGCGCTCGTAAGCATGGTTTTGGTTTATCGCTTCTCCCTGTTCCACGGGCGCCTCCATCCGTATCACCTGCTTCTGTCCGGCGTGATCTTCAACTCCTTTGTGGCCGCGATCATCATGTTTCTCAATTCGATCATCGATGTCTACCATGCCCAGGGTCTTCTCTTCTGGCTGATGGGTAGCCTC
>JACQUW010000277.1 GCA_016210115.1 Deltaproteobacteria bacterium
GTTCTCGTGCACGTTGTGCGGCCCAAAGCGGAGGCCACGCTTGCAAAAATCTCCCTCCGGCACCGGAAACATCGCGATCGTAACGGGATTTCTTTCCTCGCGGATGTCGATCAGCCACACTCGCTTTTCTCCCTCCTGGCATTCGTTTCTGACCGACTCGTCCGTGGCCACAACCAGTTTTCTTCCCGGAAGCGGAAGCGAGGTGTGGGTGTATCCCCCGTAGGGCGGGCTCCAGTCCAGACGGCTGATCGTTTTGGGAGCGCTGATATCCGAGATGTCGACGATCGCCATGCCCGCATCCACCATGGACACATAGGCTCGATTCCCGTTCGGGATGACACCGTGGACATAAAAATGCTCCCCGGGAAAAGGTACCCAGCCCGAAGGCTGCTTCTCGCTTTCGCGGGTTCCCGGAATCCACCAGATCCCGGCCTGCTTAGGGTTGGATGGCTCTGAAAGGTCAGCGATCAGATAAACGCGTTCATTAAAGCCGCTCATTGTGGAGGCCACATGGGCGTATTGACCGTCGGTGAACCACATCCGATGAACGCCTTTCCCCGGAACCTTGAGATATCCTATTTCCCTGGGATTAGTTGGATCGGAAATTTCATAAACCCGGATGCCGGCCTGGTGCGGCGTATCGTCCTTCTTGCCAAAATAGGGTTTCTCCTGGTTTTGGATCAGAATGTCTCCAGCGATCTGCACCTTGTGCGCGTGGGTATTGGCCGGATGGGGAATCTCGCGCACAACCCGAGGATCTTCGGGGTCGGCGCCATCGAGAATGGTAAGCGCCATCGGGGAAGTCCCTAAATGGGCGACGTAGATATACCGGCCGTTTTTAAGAACCTGCATCCCGTCTCCATGACCATTGAGATCATTATGCGCCAGCAGCCGGACGTTCCACCTTTCGCTTTTTTCCTCTATCCGCTTTGCCTCATTCGATACCATCGTGATAACCTCGGGTTAGCTCTTACGGTTCCAGAACTTTTTTCATATAGTGCTCAGATCCAGTGATTGTCAATGCCGCTGGTCGAAAGGGTTGCGAATGAGTTCGACCATCAGGGGTCGAGCTTAATGTCATTCCGGACCTTTAAGTATTCGTGCCGCAGCGGGTTCGGCAAGATTAACCCCGACGCGCCGCTTCCCGCGTTTATATCGGCGGGACGGATTTCACCGGCTCGGCCACACTCCCGACGCATGACGCAGAACGCTACCGACGAGGAGCTGATGCTCGCCTATGCGGCAGGCGACGCCGCGGCGTTCGACACGCTTTACGCGCGCCATCGCGCGCCCATTTTCCGCTACGTGTGCCGCCAGGTCCCCGAGGATGGAATCGCGGAGGAGATTTTTCAGGAGATCTGGATGCGGGTGATCAACGCCCGTGAACGATACGCCGCTTCGGCAAAGTTCACAACGTGGGTCTATACGATCGCGCACAACCGATTGATGGATCACTTTCGGTCGACTGACGCCAAGGCTGGAAGGATTCCGTTGGCTGTCGACGGCGATCAGGACGATCCGGTCGAGGCTGTGCCGGCGCCCGAAGCGGATGGCCCTGAGTGGTCGCTCGACCGTAGACGCATCGCCGAGCGAATTCTCGATGCGCTCGATGCTCTGCCGGCGGTGCAGCGCGAGGCGTTTGTCTTGCAACAGGAGGGGGGTCTGACGGTCGAAGAGATTGCCGCGGTCACCGGCGTGGCGCGTGAGACGGCAAAAAGCCGGCTGCGCTACGCGCTTGGCAAGCTGCGCAGGGATTTGAAGGACATGCGATGACGAATACCTCCGACACGCGAACACCGCAAAACTCCGATGATCCTCGGAGCGACGTGTTGTCGCGCGCTTATCGGGGCGCCGTTGAAAAAGCGGGACCTGAGCCGTCTCGGTCAATCGATGAAGCCATTCGAGGCGCCGCCCGCCAAGCCTTGCGTTCGCAAAGGGTCGAGGCTGCCGGGACTCGCTCGGGCTTCCGGCGCTGGCGGACGCCGCTTGCGCTCGCCGCGACCCTCCTACTTGCAGTCGGCGTGACCGTGAGGATTTACAAAACGGGCGAGATGGACATGGCCCCGCTCCATGAGACTAAGGCGCGGAGCACTGAAGAAACCGCGGTCGCCGGCCAGAAGGTGGGGAAATCCCATGAAAACGCGGACAAAGAGCACCGAGCGAAGGGGGTGGCTCCAAAGGCTGTGCCACCGGTCGACTCAACTCATAATGTTGCTCGTGACCGCGAGATAAAAAGCCCGGTGCCGGAAGCGCCGGATAAGCAACCCGCGCTACAAGAGACGCAGCCCATCCCACAGCCATTTCCCGGCGCTCCCAGCTCTGCCGGCACACCGAGGCAACCTTCGGAGCCAGCCTCTGCTCCTGGTGCCAAGCTGTCGGCGCAAACCCCTGAGTCGCCATCGGTAAGCGTGTCACGCCGCCGTCAACGGGATGCGACAGCCAAAAAGATGGAGCAAGAACCCGCGCCTGCAACCGAGCACCGAACTGAGCGCCAGGCGGAGGCGCAAGAGTTTCTTCCTCCCCCTGCAACGGCCGAGCCGTCGCTCGCCAAGCGTCTGGAGGGACGCCCTCCCGAGGCGTGGATCGACGAGATCCGCGCGCTAAAACGGGCGGGCCGCAGCGCCGAGGCGACCGACCTGCTGGCGGAGTTTCGGAAGAAATTCTCTAATTTTACCCTGCCGGACGATCTCAGATAGTTTTTAACCCCACTGAGTCACGGCCTCCGTTTAACCGGACATCCCACTGGTTAAAAGGAGATGCCGATGAAAATCGCCGCACGTGCCACTGTCGTTGCGCTGCTGTTCGCCTCCACTTCCGCCTTTGCCGGAACGCTCGCGGATATCCACATCCTCAATCGTTCGACGGGCCAGCGCCTGCCGCTCCATTACCACGCCGGGAAAACGTACGTCGCCGGGAATCCGGGTGATCGTTACGCCGTACAAGTCGTCAATCGGACGGGCGCCCGAATCCTTACGGTCATCTCCGTAGACGGCGTTAACGTGATAAGCGGCGAAACCGCATCGCACGAGCAGACCGGCTACGTATTCTCGCCGTGGGAATCGTACGAGATCACCGGCTGGCGCAAAAGCGAAAACGAAGTCGCGGCGTTCTACTTCACTTCGCTCCCGGACAGCTATGCTGCCAGGACCGATCGCCCCCAGAACGTGGGCGTGATCGGTGTGGCGGTATTTCGTGAATGGAAGCCGCCGCGAAGACGGCCTGTAATGCCGGCGCCGCGTCCCTTTCAAAACGAGCCTGGAGCGCGAGCGCCTATGAGCAAGGAAAACCGTTCCGATTCCGCAGCCGAGTCGAGCCTGCCATTCCCCGCTCCGAGCCTCTCCTCACCTCCCGCGCGGGAGCGCGAGAGCATTCCGCCCGCAGCGCGCCGGCTGCATGACAAGCTTGGCACCGGACATGGCGAGCGCGAACGTTCCGAAGTAACGTATACCGACTTTCGCCGCGCGAGCCGGCAGCCGAACGAGATTCTAACGATTCATTACGACCGCTACGAGAACCTCGTTGCGCGCGGGATCATCTCGGCCACGCCGCGTTTAGCCGAGCCGCATCCCTTCCCGAGCGGTCGGTTTGTTCCCGATCCGCGAAGCTGATAATTCAAGGGCATTCCATATCTCTCGGGTGATCTTAAAAGGCATGAGCCTTTGTGCTAAAAAAGATCCCTGAGGGAGGCACTCCTTATGGCGCAAGTTCAAGCAATTCTCGGCATCACCCATAACCCGTTCATGCCGCGCCTCTTCAAACAAGCCGACCGGCCTCCCGGATGCGCCAAAGTCATTGAACGAATCGAGATGATGCGCGAAAAGCTCCGCCAGGCCAGGCCCGATGTCCTCGTCACGATCGGCAACGACCATTTGCACCAGTTTTTTATGGACAATATGCCGGCTTTCATGATCGGCAAAATGGAAGCTTATGACGGGACGTTCTACGACGAGATTCGAGAGTTTGGCCTTCCGACTCACCGTGTTCCGGGAGACGTGGAGCTCTCGGACAAAATCATCGAAGGCGCGTTCGACAGAGGCGTCGATTTCGCCTATTCCAACGAGCTCACCATCGACCATTCGATTATCGTTCCGCTCATGTTTTTGAGGCCGGAGATGGACCTGCCGATTGTGCCGATACTGACCAACTGCATTGCGCCCCCGTTGCCAAGACCGAAGAGATTCTACGACGTCGGGCGAGCCATCCGCGCCGTTATCGATAGTCTTCAGACCGACAAAAGGATTGCGGTCATCGTAAGCGGCCATCTTTCGCTCGAGGTTGGCGGGCCGAAGCAATTCGAGCGCAAATTGACCGATCCCGATTTCGACGCCGCCGCGGTCGGATGGATCACCCGGGGTGATGTGGAGGGCGCTGTAAGTCGTTGCTCCTTCGAACAGCTCGGAAAATCCGGGAATATGACTCCCGGCTTTCTGAATTTCATCATGATGATGGGAGCGGCCGGAGCTGCGCCCCCTTCCTATGCCGAAGGATTGGATGCGGGCTTCCCCGCCGTTCCCTTTTTCAGTTGGGAATGTAAGGAGGGAGCGCTGAGATGAGCAAATACCTGGTCAACAAGTTCATGCACCTCGTCAACATGAACGAGTGGGCCGAGAAAGAATATAAAGCGGGCCCGGCTGCCTTCGTCGAAAAATGGCAGCGCGGCGAGAAGCTGAAACTCACACCCGAAGAGCGGGATGCGCTCACGCGGCGCGACTACGGGAAGCTTTACGCCTTGGGCGCGCATCCGTTTCTGCTCTGGAGCTTCACGGAGGCGGTTTGGGCGCACGAAATCCCGAGGGAGCAACTGGTCAAAGATTATAAGGAAAAGGCCGGCGCCGCGGGATATCCGGACTTTAAGACCTAGTCCTCGCTACGCGAGGAATTGCAGATGGCAAATCTCAGATTTCAAATTTGCGTCCGGCAAAAACCTAGATTCCCGCTTTCGCGGGAACGACGAAGAGAGAGTTGCCGTTTTGGAGAAGGCTCGAAGCACGCGTTCGGACTAGACGTCACCGAATGTTCTTATCGGGGGTCCAGTTCCCATTTCGAGGCGGGAGAGGAAACCGGTTTTTGGAGTAAATCAGGGAGGAAAAATGTCGTCTGCACCACGCGTCCCCGCGTTTGATGCTTCAGAACTCAATGAGCTAAAGCAAAAACTGGTCACTGCATGCCATATTCTTGACCGCGAAGGCATCACAGACGGTTATGGTCACGTGAGCGTGCGCCTGCCCGGCGCGGCCGCTTTTCTGACCATTGCGAACGTGAGCCCCGGCTGCGCCACTCTGGAACGTCTGATCATGCAGGACTTGGAGGGTAATTATCTGGGCGGAGCGAATACTCCTCCCAACGAATGGCCGATCCACGCCTGCGTGATGAAAGTTCGGCCCGACGTGACGAGCGTTTGCCACACCCATTCACTGTGGAGCACGCTATTCAGCGTCCTGCCGATGAAGCTCCGGCCGCTCCACCATTATGGGAATTTTCTCCCGGCGGGAGGTCCGCCGATTTATCAGGGAGCGGGGCTGGTGCGAACAGTCGAGCGGGGAGACGCTCTCGCCGCCGCGTTGGGAGACGCTGCTGTAGTTTTGATGCGCGCCCACGGCGACACCGTTGTCGGCGACAGCATCGAACAGGTAGTGCAGCGCACTATCCGATTGGCAAAAATCGGGGAGCTGGCGCACCTTGCGCTCCTGCACGGCGAGCCAGATTACCTTAAGGCCGAGGAGCTGGAAATTTTCAGGGCAGATAGTAAGTTTCCGGCGCGCGGCTGGGAGTATTATGTGAGCCGGCTCGGCCCCCGCAGCTGAGGCTCGCGACCGGACTTTGCCCCTGCGCGGACCTCCGCGCCTTTGCAGGACCAAACACGGGCGATCACGATGCGGCACATGGACCTGTTTTACGACGTCTGGACGATTGACGACTGAACAGGATCGCGCGCCTCGCGCTTCGCCTCATTTCTGATAAAGGGCTGCAACGAAGCCGCTTTTCTCAATCTCTTTCAGCGGGGTCGACTCGATAAATTGTTCCGCCCGCGCCTCCTTGGCCCGCGGGTCTTTTTGTCCCATCCATCCCAGGAGCATCTGCATTCCTTCGACGGTGGAGAGCGGAAGCGGGGCGAGGATGTTCTTATAGAGATCGTGGATCTCCGCGAGCGCTTGCCGGTCTTCAATTTTTAGGTATTTGCCGAGAATGCGGACGCTCTCTTCGCGATTGTTTTTAAAATAATGGATCGCCTCAATGACGGCCTTCAGATAGTGGCTGACGGTATCAGGCTGAGCCTTTAGAAAAGATCGCGTCGTCGCTATCCCGTTTTGGGGGAAATCGATCTTTACCGATAATGGATCAGCCAGCGTCGTGAACCCCGCTTTCTTCGCCAGAATGTAGAACTCCGGAGTAATCACCGCAGACTCAACGCTCCCCTTAGTCATAGCAGCGAGACGAGTGCTGGTTCCACCGACCTGGAGAATCGTTACGTCCCTTTCCGGAACCAGCCCCAGTCTTTGAAGAATCAGGCGCGCGGCCAAATCGGAGGCGCTCCCGAAGCGCGAGATCGCAAGCCGCTTCCCCTTGAGTTGCTCTGCGCTTTTAATTTCGGGTCTTCGCGTACTCGAGTGGGTAGTTTTGGCGTATCGATGTGGCTGAAAGCCGCGCCAGTGCTTGCATGCAGGCATGTGAAAGGGTTCGGAGTTTTGGCATGATGTTTCGATGGCTACTTCAGGCAAGCGACAAC
>JACQUW010000278.1 GCA_016210115.1 Deltaproteobacteria bacterium
CGTCAACGTTCTTCCAAAGATTGAAATGATCGCTGTGCAGGAGTGGTGGTGGTCAACGTCGTGCGAATGGGCCGATCTGGTTTTCGCGGTCGATAGCTGGTCCGAGCTTAAGTATCCCGACATGTGCTGCTCGGTTACCAACCCCTTCCTCACCGTCTATCCCCGGACTCCTCTGCAGCGCCCCTTCGAGACACGGGGCGATATTGAGTGCCTGGCGCTCGTGGGGAAACAACTGGCCCGACAAACCGGCGACTCGCGCTTTGCCGATATGTGGAAATTTGTGGGAGAGGGAAACGTGGAAGTTTATTTGCAACGAATCCTCGACCATTCTTCGAATACGAAGGGTTACAAAATCACGGATCTCGAAGAAAAGGCGAAGAAAGGGATTCCGGCCCTCATGATGACCCGCACCAACCCCAAGACAGTCGGCTTTGAGCAGGTCCACGATTCTCGTCCCTGGTACACCAAGACAGGCCGTCTGGAGTTTTACCGGGAAGAAGATGAATTCATCGCCGCCGGGGAGAACCTCCCGGTTCATCGCGAGCCGGTCGATTCCACGTTCTATGAACCCAACGTGATTGTGGCTCCGCCGCATCCCTTCATCAAGGCCAAAGGACCCGAGAGCTACGGGGTCAAAAAGGATGATCTCTCCAATGAAGTGAGACAGGGGCGAAACGTGGTGAAAACATGGGAAGAGACCAAAAAGACCGCGCATCCGCTTGCCAAAGACGGTTATAAGTTCGTCTTTCATACGCCCAAATACCGCCATGGAGCCCACACCATGCCGATCGATACCGACATCGTGGCGATGCTCTTTGGACCTTTCGGGGACGTCTACCGGCATGACAAGCGGCAGCCGTTCGTCGCGGAGGGATATGTCGACATCCATCCGGACGATGCCAAGTCCCTCAGCATCGAGGACGGCGATTACGTCTGGATCGATTCCGATCCCTCCGACCGGCCGTTTCGCGGCTGGCAAAAGAACGACAAGGACTACAAGTTTTCACGCCTTCTCTGCCGCGCGCGTTATTATCCCGGAACGCCGCGAGGAATCACGCGCATGTGGTTCAATATGTACGGCGCGACGCCCGGATCCGTCGAAGGACATCAGTCCCGGAAAGATGGCCTGGCCAAGAATCCACGAAGCCCGTATCAGGCGATGTTTCGCTCCGGCTCGCACCAATCGGCGACGCGAGGATGGTTGAAACCGACCTGGATGACGGATTCGCTGGTGCGCAAGAATCTGTTCGGTCAGTCGGTGGATAAGGGCTTCCTCCCCGACGTCCATTGCCCGACCGGCGCGCCGCGCGAGGCAATCGTCAAAATTACCAAAGCGGAGCCCGGCGGGATCGGCGCCAAAGGGCTGTGGCGTCCAGCCGCGCTTGGACTTCGCCCCAAATATGAAAACAAAGCCATGAAAGAATATCTGGCGGGAAAATTCATCATTGCCTTCAATGCGAAGAAAGGCGGGAATAAATAATGGCGCGCGTATACAACTGGCAAATCGGCCGTGAAATGTCGTATTGGTATCCGGAACAGCGGCCTCAACGGCAGTTTGCCGCCGTCTTCGATACCAACAAATGCATCGCATGCCAGACCTGCACCCTCGCCTGCAAAACTACCTGGACAAGCGGAAAAGGTCAGGAGTACATGCTGTGGAACAACGTCGAAACCAAACCGTACGGCTTCTATCCTCTTGCCTGGGACCTGAACATTCTCGAGAAGCTCGGGGCGCAAAACTGGGACGGCGGGCGCTATACAGGGAGAACGATCTTCGAGGCCGCCCAGCCGGGGGAGCGCGTCCTCGGCTGGCGGCCCAAGGACATCGATTACGCCAACCCCAACGTCGGCGAGGATGACTGCGCCAATGGTGTGGAAAAAGGCGCGCACTTCAGCGGCGTCCATAATGCCTGGTTCTTTTACCTGGCTCGAATCTGTAATCACTGCACCTATCCGGCTTGCCTCTCTTCTTGCCCGCGGGCAGCGACCTACAAGAGGCCGGAGGACGGCATCGTTTTGATCGATCAGGGACGCTGCAGGGGCTATCAGGAATGCGTCAAAGCCTGTCCCTATAAGAAGACCTTTTACAACACGATGACCGGAACTTCGGAAAAATGCATCGCCTGTTTCCCCAAAATCGAGCTGGGGATACAGCCCCAATGTTTCGTGAACTGCATTGGAAAGATCCGCTTCGCCGGATGGATCTCCAAGCCGGAGCAGGCCAGACCGGAAAATCCCATCGATTTCCTCGTGCACATAAAAAAGGTCGCGCTCCCGCTGTTTCCCCAATTCGGTCTGGAGCCGAACGTCTATTACATCCCTCCGGTTAACGTGCCGCGCGATTTTCTCCTGCAGATGTTCGGCCCAAACGTCGTTACAGCGTTGGAGGCGTATCGTAATGCGCCCCGCGACAAGGATCTGGCCGGCCTGCTGGCGCTCTTTGGTTCCACCGAGCGGATCTGCGCGAAATGGAAACGAGTCGGCGAACAGGTGTTGGGTTACGACGATAAAGGCCAGGAGATCGTCCGCGTCCCACTTACCGAGCCGGTGCATATCCGCCAGGCCTTTGATTCCGCTCGCGGCGTGGCGCGAACAAACATCTCGTGAGGAGAAAGGCAATGAACGGCCTGTTTAAGAATTCTGTCCTCAGTCTGGTCAAAACGCTTTCGCATGCCAGCCGCTTGTTTCCTCCCCCCTTGCGGGGGAGGAAAGCTGTGAAAAAATCATGGGAACGCGGAAAATCTCCCCTACCCCCTCTTTTTCAAAGAGGGGAACTCGGATTCAAAGAGAGAAATTGCCAAGACTTACAGAGCAAATTCCACTTTCCTTCCTGGGATCATCCCCCTTTGAAAAAGGGGGAAAAAGGGGGATTTGAATTTTTTCACAGCTTCAGGACCAAAGAGCGGGCTGTCCCTCGATATGCCACCAAAGGTGGCTACTCGGGGAAACGGGAAAAAAATCCGCCTGCCTTGAGTAGAGCTGAACGCTCGCATCGAAGGGCACCTGAGTCCTCTCCCATCAAGGGAGAGGATGTTAGTAAGGCTATGAACGTTTGGACTTTTGTTCTTCTGATTGCGATCGGTGCCTCCTTCGCGTTCGCTGGCTGTGGGAAAAAAGGGCCGCCGCTCTCCGAGGCGGAAGTCAAGGCGGTGTTCGAGAAATCTCTTCCTTCTACAGTGGATGACAAAATCTGGGAACGTGTTCCGCTCCATTCGGCAAAGCTTCTGCTTCAGGATGTCGTGGAGCCCAGGCTCATCGAGGCTTCGACTCCATTCGTTCGTGTCCAGTCAGTAACCGACGGACGAAAGATCGCGTTTCGTCTCACCTGGGATGACTCGACGCTCGATGACGTACCGGGGTCCGGTCGATCCGGGGACGCCTGCGCCGTTCAGTTGCCCGCGGCGAGTAGCGCTGATGTCCCTGCTCCCCAGATGGGAGAGGAAGGAAAGGTTGTGGAGATCACCTACTGGTCCGCAATTTTTCAGGCTGTCGCCAACGGCCGCAAAGACGATATCAATGCCATCTATCCTCAAGCCAAAGTAGATCATTATCCTTTCGAGGCGCCATCCTTGAAACCGGGATCACCCGTGCAACAGGAGATGGCCAAGCGATATTCTCCGGCGCGAAGCCTTGGAAATCCTATGGCGGGGCCGCGAAATGTTCCCGTGCAGGATCTCCTGGCCGAAGGGCCCGGAACCATTCGTCCGGCCGAAAAGGCGATTTCTACGGGAAACGGAAAATTCTCCGGTAAAGGCTGGTCCGTTCTATTGGTTCGTCCTCTTTCAACCGGCGTCCAGCTCGGAGGACGAACGCAGGTTGCGTTTGCCGTGTGGCAGGGTTCCCGTCAGGAAGCCGGCGCCAGGAAAATGCGGAGCGCCTGGATTCCTCTGGCCCTGGCGAGCGCAAAATGAACATCGCTACGGATACAAGAACTCGCGACCTGGTGGCGCAGGCCGCCGCATGGCGAATGGCTTCACTTCTTCTGGAACGCCCCCGGCCGGACTGGAGAGATGAGATTGTAGGGCTCTCGTCCGAGGTGATCGATGCAAGACTTCTGTCTGCTGCAAAGAATGCCGATCAGGCAACGGAGGAAAAGTATCATCAGCTCTTTGGCCCCGGCGGAACCGTGTCACCGCGCGAGGTGAGCTATTGCGGCTTTGAAGATCCGGGCCATGTCATGGCGAAACTGGAAGCTTTTTACAATGCGTTCGTATTCAAACCGGGCCGGGAAGAGCCCATTGATCATATCTCAGTCGAGGCCGGGTTTGTGGGCTACCTCTTTTTGAAAGAGGCCTACGCCGAGATGCGGGGAGATTCGGACGCCGTCGAGATCACAGGCAACGTGCGAGAGCGCTTTATAAAAGACCATCTCGGACGCTCCGCACGAGGAATGCTTGAACGGATCACCGAGCTGCCGGCGTATCTTGAGAGCGCTCTCTTATGGCTGGCCGAACAAAGCTGAAATTACCCCGAAAATCACCAGCCTCACGGCCACGGGGTGTTTTCCAGTCGGGCCCGGGCTTCACTGACTTTCATCTGCATCAGGAGTTCTTTGGCAGCAGCTAAGTCAGCTCTTGCTTTTGAGCGCCCCGATGAACCGGGCATACCCTTCAGACGATTATCGATCTCTCTGAGCCTTTTGGCTGTCGCCCGGATTTCCGGAGCATGAGACGGATCCGTAACCAAAATGGTCAGGTTGTTCTGTTCCTGCCACAACGCTTCAATTGCCGCGTCCCATTGGAGGCTCGCCGAACTGGCTTGTCCGGTGCTCACGCCATAGGTTGCGGCGCCAAATTCCGGCACCTGTGGATTTGCGGATTCCACGCGAACGATGCCGTCTCCGTCGTGTTTCGATTCATCGATGTGGAGCACTAGCAAACCTTGAGACGGCAATAAGGGATCGGCAGGCAGAATCTGCCGGTTTTCCAGTAGATAATAGGTGCCCCAGGGCCCAGGAATTCTGACTGCCAGCGTTCCCTGGCCGCCACCCAATGGCGCAAGCGTCACCGCGCGGCTCTGTCCGGGCGACACCTCGACTACCTGGTTCGGCTCAATCCAACCCATACGCAACCGTGTGAAAGAAGACATGCCGGGAACGGACTGCTCACCTTTGACAAAGTGCTGGGACATCACGTCCCACGGTCCCATAAAAACAGCGAATTTGCGGTAGCTCTCATGAGTCAGCGGTCCGACCTTTCCCTGTAAGACCGTGTCGTAAAGGTCCGGGATTGGACGCTTTCCCGCCACGGCTCCCCCCATCGCATGGGCCAGATCGTGGACAATATGACCGACCAGCGCGTTCTGGGCCACCACGACGATTCCGCGGTCATAACGCTGCCCGCTCCGGGTGGTGATCTCTTCCATGCGCGCCCCATCCCGCCGCATCAAGCCTGCCCTCAACATGCCCGGATTGGCGCAGTAGGCGATCATGCCATAGCCTACGCCGGGTCTGGTTTCCACCCCAACTACGACAATGACATGATTGTATTGACTGAAGTTCACATCTTTCTCAGCCGCACTGAAGGCATCTTCGACCAGCTTTTTCACGCGCGCAGGATCCACATTGATATTGTAAGGAGAAACTTTGTATTCCTCCAAAGGGCGCGGGAGCTGGTACCAGCCTTTGACCTCGCCGGCAATCTTTACCTTGCCGTAAGAGGCCTTGGCATAGTAATCGGCCACTCGGTCCAGCGCCCTTCCTCTTACTTGACGCAGGGGCACGCCAGTGGGGATACCGGGGAACGAAACGGCGAGGACCAAGACGCGCTGAAGCCCCACGGCTTGTTGGGCTTCTAAAGGCTTTCCCCCCACCACAACTCTTGCGGTAGGAGCACAGGCCGCCGTTGATAATAAAACTAAAAGCGCAATCAAAATATTCGGCTGAATTTTTTGCTTCATAGTTGCGAGCCTTTGAGCAATTCCTATGCCATAAAAGCGTCCTCAACTCAGTCCAGAACGGCCAAAATCTGCTTATCCGTGAGAATTTTGAGGCGCCAGATTCGCAAAGGTGCAAACCCAACAGATTTTTTGCACGGGTTGTGAGGAGCGTTTGTTAAAAAGATTGATCTCCCGTCTTACTCGAGGCAGGCTTCTTGAGTGCAAGAACAGAGAGTTCGTGTACGGCTGCTGGAGGCTGTTTTATGCGAGCGAAAGGCGGAAAAACCACCAAACCTTACCGGATAGTGAGATGTGAAAATTGGGAAAGTTTCGTGAGCGCGGTCAACAACAGCGAATTTGCGAGTTGGGCATTCCGAGGCCAATCTCATGGAAGCTGGGGTTGTATAGCAGGCTATCGAGACATTTATTAAGCTTTAAGATCCATCCGGATGCCTGGGCCACACAGGGTCCTGGATTTCACGTGGTCTGCCTATGTGGCGGCTTTCCTTTCGTGACTCTGTGGCGAAATGATCCGGTTTTCAGGATTTTTCTCCCCAGAGTTTGTTGAAAAAGCCGCTTTTTTCCATTTCGTCGAGAAATCGTCTGTCTATCAGATCTTCGGGTTTGACTTTCCTGGCGCGGGTATCAACCAGGGCGACATCATCCAGAATGGCCTGAAGAGCCTCCAGCTTGATGGCGAGTCTCGGCTCGAGGACTTTGATTTCAGAATTGTAGGCCGATTCAAGGATCTTACGGTCGTTGACCCGTAACTGCTTCCCGAGAACTTTAAAAGTGAGCTCTTTATCCGCGTGGATAATCTTCGCGGCTTCCGCCATTGAGCGCATGAAGCGTCCTATGACTTGAGAGCGCCTGGCCAGAGAAGAGCGGCGGGTGATGAAACCGGCGGCTAACTGAGGGATCCGCAGATCGGGACCATAGACCACGTATTGGAACCCCTGGGCGATGGCCTAAGCGTCCAGGGGCGCCGTCATCGTGCCGGCATCGATCAAGCCGCTCAGCAGCGCAGCAAGCATCTCGGGCGCCCCACCGGTCTGGATCATGATATAATCTTTCCCGGCTTCCCAGCCTATCTTTCTGAACGCCTGGACAGCGAAATAGTGAGTTGTGCTTCCGATCCGCGTCACGCCGACTTTTTTTCCCTTTAGATCCTCCAGTCTCTTGATGGAAGGCCCGGCCAGGATACTCTGGGTCAAGATATTTTTGATCGCCCCTATACAAACAAGCTCCGTATTGCCCTGCACAAACGCGCGAACGGTGCCGAGTCCACCGTCCTGTAAGAGTTCCGCGTCGCCTCCGAGCATGGCTGCGGTCGCCAACGGCGAAGAGCCTATGTAAACCAGGGGGAAGTCGAGGTCATATTTGCGAAAAATCCCTGCCTCCTCGGCAATCCAGGGCATCGACTGAGACATAACCCTTGCCGAGTGAACACCTAAGAGCTTATCAGCCGGGAGAGCCGCGCTTGCAATCGAGAGCAACGCGAGGAGCACAAGGCCGGACAATCTGCGGTTCATTTTTAACCTCCTGTCACTCTATCGAGTCACGCCGGATGCCACTGCTTCTAGCCCAACGGCGGTTCTGCCGTCAAGAAAAATTGTCCGCCGCCTAAGGGGCGTAAAAAGTTAAAGGTTAAAAGAAAATCGGACCCGCCATTCACGTTTCACCTTTTACGTTTCACGATTTCCATTTGTCGGTAATGCCTCGGGTTCGAACGAATTTCGGATCGGGGTAGACAAATGGACCTCCCCTTGACCTCAATCAGGCATCTGTCCTAATTTCCCCGAGATTGAAATAGACGGTTGGCTTGTGGCTGAAAACAAATTTTACGGCTGGCAGATTTTGATAGGCAGTTTCTTGATCCTGGTCATCGATGGCGGGCTAAGATTTTCCTTCGGCGTCCTCATCAAACCGCTCGTCTCCGAGTTTTCCTGGGAAAGGGGCGCCATCACTCTGGCCTTCACCGTCAACATGGTTGTTTTTGCCTGCTGCCAACCTCTGGCCGGAAAGCTACTCGACCGCTTCGGGCCAAAGTTTGTCTTCTCTGTGGCCGCCCTGCTAACCACCATCGGCCTGATGCTAACCTCCAAAACCACCTCTCTTTGGGATCTCTACGTATATTACGGAGTAATAACGGCGGCGGGGACATCGGGCATCAGCATCAGCGTCGTTTCTTCAACACTTTCCCGGTGGTTTCAACATCTCAGGGGTTTTGTTTCAGGAGTGGCGATCTCAGGAACGGCGTTGGGTCAGTTTCTAATCATCCCACTGATAGCGCTGCTGCTGGGAAACTTTGGCTGGAGATCGACATGGATCATTCTCGGCCTTCTGCTATCCGCGGTAGTCATTCCGGTTTCGCTGCTGGTCATGAGAAGACCCCGCTCCGAAGACGAGGGAAAAGCCTCTGGTGCGATGAACAGGAAAACCGCCAGGGGGAACAAAGATTATCCCGGAGATCTCTCTTCAAGCACGTATCATGTTCTTCGCTCAAGAAACTTTCTGCTCGCCGGCGCGACGTACTTCATTTGCGGCTTTCAGGATTTTTTCTTCGTCACCCAATTGATCCCTTTCGCTACCGATCAGGGATTCGCTGCCCAGGAGGCATCGAATCTCCAGGGCCTGGCCGGATTGCTCAGCGTTCCGGGTCTGCTCCTTTTCGCCGCCATCTCCGAGAGGTTCGGCAGGAAGATACCGCTGTTCCTTACATTTCTTCCCCGTTTGCTCTGCTTTGCCCTCCTGATTTTTTCTACCGGAAAACCTTGGATCTATACTTCCGCCCTCTTGTTCGGTTTTACATTGATGGCCTCGGCCCCTCTGGCTTCAGCCCTGATCGGGGATCTCTATGGTTTCCAAAATCTCGGGACGCTTACGGGGACGATCTTTTGGATCCACCATTTGGGCGGCGCTCTCGGTGCCTATACGGGAGGGTTTATATACGATCAGACCCGGAGCTACTCGGTGGCTTTTGCGCTCGGGCTTATTCTTGCAATAGTTGCGGCTCTAACCAGTATCTCAATCCGTGAAAACAAATGACGCGTGAAAGAATCTCAAACAGAGCCTTGCCGGTCAATCAAGTATACCTTCTCTCTCCAGTTATTGCAGAACCAGGGGATCCCACTCGCAGCATGGAATGAGAGTATATTCGGATGGAATCCTCTGCTATTCGGTGACCCTGCGTGATCAGCGTTACGACGCTGCGGATATTGCGGCTGACGTTGTCGATTTCATTGACTGGGAAGCCGTCTTGCAAGAACCTTCCGATCAACTTTTCCTCGCCTAGGGTAACAATCTGGAGCGACTCGGGCCTGTCCTCTTTAAAGTAGCGCTCGGTCCCGCGTGCGCAATTATCCATTTCCCTCTGCAGCTTGGCGGAGATTTTCATGCCTACGAATAATCGGTTTTCTGCATCGTACATACTGGCGTCCATCCCTTCATTCTCATGTCCCATACTATCCTGGATTATGCACGGCTACCAGTGCCCTCGGCCGGGCTAATCATCGGTGAACCGGTGTGAAAGAAGAATCCCTCTTCTGTTTGCTTCCGCCTGGATATCCCCCCGCTTAAATCCCGGGGTCCGAAAATGGAGAGGATCTCTCAGGTTTTGTAATTCCCGGTAGTAATAAAGGGCCGTGGGCCTTCTATCCTTAAACTGTAGCCGCCTGAGAAACGCAAGCTCCTCTTGGGTGATGTCAGAGCTCAGATTGCAGTCCTGAAGGAACTGTTTGAGTCCGGGCTCCTCCTCTATCGCAGGTATGGGGCCCCTTTCAACAAACTCGAACTGTTTCAACCCTTCACGTCCCAGTTCAGGGGTCAAAACGATCTTCATGGCAAAGGTCACCAGATCGACGTCCCAGGATTGAACAAGAGGCTCCAAAAAATAGAGGAAGTTTTGCACCGACAGGTTAAAGATATCGGTATCCAAGAATTCCAGAACGATCACCCGCATCTCCTCGTAGCTCTTGTGGTTCAGCCGGGCGACCGCACGCAGCCAATTCTCGTTTTTCCATTCCTCTTTTGCCACACCCTTGACCACGTCCAGAAGCTTTTGCGTGACAAGACGCTCGATCTCGCCAAACGATTCCTTTTCAAACAAAGGCCGGAGTTGTCTGGTCTGTTCGGGTTTACATTTCCGCAGAATCAGTTCTCGAACTTCCTTGAACAAGGGCCTGGGAGGCTGTTCGATCTTTCTCTTAAGTTCCTCGCTGCGCTGCAGTTCAGCCAATCTTGACAGCTTCCCTGCCGGAAGTTTCAAGAACGCCTCGATTTTTTTATAGATGTCCGACCGAGTGGGCGCGGGAAGAGACTTCTTGCCGGTTAGCAATTGGGAGATATAAGATTCTGTCACCCGGGCCGCAACGGCGAGTTCCTTCTGCTCGTGACCCAACTCCTCTAAACGTAACCTGATCAATTCTGGAATATTCATGTTCAGATTCCATTAACTAAGTTCAGTTACCTATAATATATCTCTTCCCGGCTGTAAAGATTTTGCTTGACAATTATAGTTAATCAAACTACCGTGATTAGGGTCACCCAACGCAAAAACGATCTACCCAAGGTTAAGTAATCATTTGCCCTCCGAAAGGGCAGAGCGCCTTTCTGTCCCGCGACAGCCAACAAAAATAGTCGGACCCCTTACGAAGGGTTGACTGGGCCTGTTTCCGGCACTGACAGGAGATGAGTATCAACAATTCCATTGATAGGGAGAGTATCGACGGTTTCCTGGAGGAAGTGGCCGATGCGCCGGATCTAGAACCGGCGCATCGGCACCATGAGGATCGGCTGCTCAGTTTGGATGGCCAGAGTGAGGAAGTACCCGACGAGGAAAATCCAGACGCGGAGTCTAAGAACAACGCATTAGGGGAGACACAAAACCCGGTCCATCTTTATCTCCGCGAGATGAGATCCTTCCCTCTCCTGAACCGCCAAGAGGAAGTCAACCTGGCTCAGAGGATCGACGAACTTGAGACACAAATTGAGGCAGAGGCCTTGTCTTCGCTCTTTGCGCTGCGTTGGGTGCTGGATCTGGGAAAGAAGATCGCCAGCGGACACTTAACCGCCCACGCCGTGTTGAGCGATGCGGACGAGCCTTCCGCGGACCGCTTGAGGAATGAGAAAATCCTCAAGGCTCGCTTGCGGGCCCAGATGGGTAAGCTCCGCCGTCTTGCCTGGAGTTATGAACGCACGGCCGAACCGGACAAGCGGATGACCGACGAGCGTCGGAAGCGGCTTGAGAAGAAACGCACTCGACAGCGGCAAAAAATCTATGCTCTCATCAAAAACCTTCAGCTAAACCGCGAGCAGATCGGGGCGGTCGTCGAAAGCCTCAGACATACGTACGAGAGACTCAAAGAACTCGAGCGGACGCCCCACGGGCGCGAAGAGAGGGCAGCTATTCGAATTATTGAAAAAGAGACAGGCATGACCGCCGAGGAGCTTGGGTGTAGGTTTACGAGTATTCTAAACAAAAAGGGGCAGGTCACCCTTGTAAAGAAGCAGTTCGTCGAGGCCAATCTTCGTTTGGTCGTCGTCATCGCTAAGAAGTTTGCCGGCCGAGGACTTCAATTCCTCGACCTCATTCAGGAAGGGAATATCGGCCTTATGAGGGCCGTGGACAAGTTCGACTTCAGGCTTGGTTTCAAGTTTTCGACCTACGCGACCTGGTGGATACGCCAGGCGATCACACGATCGCTTGCGGATGACTCACGCACGATCCGCATCCCAGTCCACATGGTAGACATCGCAAGAAAATATTTCCAAACTGTGAGCTATCTCAATGGCCAAATCGGCCGCAGACCCTCTCTTGAGGAGATCGCCGCTGAAATGGCAATTCCAACAGAAAAGGTGCGCATGATCCTCAATCTGGTCAAAGAACCCATTTCCCTGGAAACTCCCATAGGCGAGGGAGAGGAGAGCTGTCTTCGGGACGTGGTCGTAGATAGAAGCTCTCCTGACCCGGAGAAAATGCTGATCGGTGTCAACCTCCGGGAAAAGATAGGACGAATTCTCTTAACTCTTACCCCTAGAGAGGAAAAGATCGTTCGCATGCGCTTTGGTATCAAAGAAAAATCGGAACACACGCTTGAGGAGACGGGGAGGGTTTTTGGAGTGACGCGTGAAAGAATCCGCCAAATTGAAGCCACGGCCCTAAGAAAGCTGCGCCAGCCGCATAGGCCTGCGCTCGCAAGACGAGCAAAGGAAGCGTCGCCTAAGAGCTAGTCGAATCGGAAGCAACCGGCACATCGAGTGTCGCGGCGAGGGACGGAATCTACAAAAGAAGCTCTCCCAGCTTCGGAAATATCTGGATTTAGGAAGGGCTCTGAGTCTCGCTAAGGCGTTGCCTTTGGGTATTGCTCTGAAAATCTGAACTAGATCCCGGTAACGTAAAAGCAGCCGAATCGCGATCGAGAGATCAGTCGAATCCAACATCCCGTTGGTTTGCCCAAGGAGGTTAAGCGTGATACTATATCGTCGTTGTTTGAAAGCTATAGTCACTTGGGTAAGCCTCTGAGCTTAAACAAGCCAGAGGCTTTTGGTTTTTTGCAGGAGGGCGTTATGACAGAACGATTGGTTGAGGCTAAACTGGAAGACGGAACGCTGGTCCGGCACAGAGTTCTGCGATATGAGGGGCGGATAGAAGGTATCACTGAGATTAAGACCTGCTTTACCGACGGCGGAGAGCCGCTGATAAAAACCGGCAAACAGATCTTCCAACATCGTGTGGCTGTTCAAGGGGAGTTGATGCGCCGGATCGCTCCGGCTGAGGATCTGGAAATCGTGGAGAGCGTCGCAAAGATCGTCTGTGGTCATTGTCATGCGGGTTTCCAGAGCAAGCCTGGCATTGCGGACAAACCCGGGGGGCGCTGTCAATGCGGCGAATGGATCTGCCCATCCTGCTTGGCTTGTCAGGGGACGAACGGGGAAACTGCCAACGGCCAGCCGTCTCGCTGCCTCAAACAGACAAAGCGTTTAGCCACCAAAACGGCCCTGAAAAAAAGGCGGGCTGCTCATTGACATTGAGATGTAAACACCCTAAACTAAATTATCTGTTTCAGTATAAGCCTTCCTAAACAGGCGTAGACAGAGTTCGAAGGCCCAGTCAGTCTCTCCTTGCGAAACGATACCTAAAGGAAAAAACCGACCAGAGCGTGGTTCCAGTCTTTATGTGTTTATGTCCCCATGTTCTGCTCCTATTAATGGTCCGCTTCTCGGGGTCAAAGACACCAACATTCTCTTAAGGAGGAGAACATGAGTAACAAGTTATATGTAGGCGGCCTGCCTTATTCAGTGACCGAAGGGCGGCTGCAGGAAATTTTCGAGGCGCACGGGACCGTAGAATCGGCGCGGGTGATCTCGGATAAGTTTACCGGTCAGTCACGGGGGTTCGGCTTCGTGGAGATGAGTTCCGGGGGAGAGGCCCAAGCGGCCATTCAAGCTCTCAATGGCACGCAGCTCGACGGACGGACGCTCGTGGTCAACGAGGCGAAACCTATGGCGAAGCGCGATGGCGGCGGGGGCAGTGGAGGCAGAGGAAACCGGAGCGGCGGTCGTAACCGCTGGTAGTTTTCGCTCTTCAGTGAGTTCAAAAGGGGCAACGGGTCGGGTTGCCCCTTTTTTTTGTTCTGAACCGCACTTCTAGCCCGCAAACAGCAGCGTTAAGTTAGAAGGCCAGTGCGAAACGATCGCGTGCGCTCCTTAAAGTGGCGGGTGAGCAAGTACCACAATTCCTCGGTCAAATCGATTTCTATCTGCATAGAAAAGGACCAGCCTGAGCGCGAGCAAAAGCAATAGCGTTGCCCGACGTAGGGTCCGCTCGAAAGCCTGCAATTTCTCACTTTCTGAACTTTGACCATCTCTTTTCCAATTTTCAGGAGAGCGTGGTTTGTGGTTTTTCCAGAATAACTCCAGGTTTGTCTGCCTGGCACAGATTCTGCGTATTTGGCCGGGCGCGATGGAGGTGCACGCCCAAAAGAGAAGGGAGAGCGAAATGAATAAAAGAATAGGTCTCGTTTCGGCAGCCGCTATTTGGTTTGTTCTCAGCGCCGGGCTCGCGTCCGGTTCGACGGATGAGTTTGCGGGGAAGATAGTTCGGATGATCGTGGGCTTCGGGGCGGGAGGCGGCTTCGACACCTACTCCCGGATCATCGCCCGGCATCTGCGAAGGCACATTCCGGGTAACCCGACCATCGTCGTCGAGAACATGACCGGTGCGGGGAGCCTGATCGCGGCGAACCACCTGTACAAGGTCGCCAGGCTCAACAGCCTCACGATTGGCAACGTTCACGGCGGCTTGTTCTTAGCCCAGACACTGGGCCGGCCGGGAATCGAGTTTGAAAGCACCAAGTTTGAGCACCTCGGTATTCCCTCCAAGGACCACCCGGTCTGCCTTGTGACGAAGGCGAGCGGCATTGCGAGCGTGGACCAATGGATGGCTTCGAAGGCTCCGCTTAAACTGGGCGGGACGGCGCCTGGCGATAGCACTTACGATACCCCGAAGATTCTCCGCGCTTCACTCGGCCTGCCGATACAGGTCATCGGGGGTTACAAAGGCACGGCGCAGATCCGGCTTGCGGTTGAGGGACGAGAGGTCGATGGTGGCTGTTGGGGTTGGGCCTCGATCAAGGCCACCTGGGGCAAGGCCATAGAAGCGGGCGAGGCGATCGTTATCCTGCAGGCCACGCCGGAGTCGCACCGGGATTTGCCCAAGGTGCCGCTTGCGATTCATCAAAGCAAAACCGAGGAGGCGCGCCAGTTGATCCACGCCGGCATTCACGCCGTGAGTATCCTTACCCGCGCGTATGTACTGCCGCCCGGCATGCCCAAGGATCGAGTCAAGATGCTGCGCAAAGCCTTCATGGATACCTTCAATGATCGTGAATTTCTCGCCGAAGCGAAGAAGACCAATCTCGATATCGGCCCGCTCTCGGGCGATGAAATAGCCAAGACCGTGGAGAATCTCTTCAAGCTTGAAGCGCCGGTCATCGAGCGGCTTA
>JACQUW010000279.1 GCA_016210115.1 Deltaproteobacteria bacterium
GCGCGGCGGGAGACCGGCTGTCGACTCAAAACTGTGACGCATGCGATCTGCGTCGGCAGCGAGCTTGATTTTCACTCTAGAAAAACGAGGATAAACTGAATTCTACATTTCGCCCGTTCCTTTGCTCTTTCATTCTTTATTTTGCTGGCTGCTTTCTGCGCTATACCGCCGGAGCAGGGAGCGCCGGGACCCGTTTAGGTTCCCGAGCTGCCCTCCCAAAACTCTCCCCGTTTGACTTTTTGGCCAAGCAGCTCGGTTAGAACTGCCAGCGCCAAGCTAGGATCACATCCAGCCAGTCGCCTCCCTTGCCGCTAGTCGTGGAGTTCGTCTCCAGCAGATTCTCCTGAGCGCGACCGTTCCCACTGCGCAGGTTCGAGGCGTCATACCAGAGGAGCGCCAACCCCACGTTCATTCCACGCTGAATCACGTACCACATATCCCACTCGTTTAAGATGATCCGGTTGCGGTGGAACTGGTTGGATACCTCGCAAGTTGACCCGCTTGTGGAACTGCAGCTCACGTCAGTCCGCTCAAAGTGGTAGCCAACAAAGAATGTCCCCCTGTCATTCACACCACCTGTCAACCACCCCTTCGGGCTCCACACGTTGAGCTGATGCGCGATCAGGAAGTCCCTGCCTCTGATAGGACTGTTCTCATAACGCTGAAAGTAGCCATGGGCGCGCAGCTCATACGGCCCAATAGCCCAACGGAAGCTGGGAGTCACTGCGTGGTGTGTTCCGTCGCCGATAAGACCGCTGTCTGTCCGGAATAGATCCTGCCTGCCGAACGGCCCATGATCCCTGATCCGCAATTCATCGCAGCCATTGTCCGAGGCCCGGTCGTCAAAATTGCAGAACCAGGCGCCGACGCTGAAACCTAAACCTGTCAGCCACTTGTTCTTTAGCTGCGTGAATGGCTGAATCTGTGTGTGGACAGAAAAGCTTTTTCTATCCGTGTTGCTGGTCTTACCGTCGTCCCCCTCGCCGTGCCGTGCCGAAGTAAAGCTGGCGCGCATACGCCCGGGAATTCCAATAGCCCGAAGCGGTACGTCCTCCCATCTAAGCCCCATGCCGGTCCCAAACCGGCCTGTGTTAAAGCCAGCGTTTCTGCTGAGGATGTCATACTCCAACTGCGCCGAAATATTCGACGAACCCTGGCGGTAAGAACTTATATCCGCTGGACCGTCAGCCCCCATGTAGAATGTCGGCAGCCACGGGTTGATGTTCTCAAAATGAACATAACCCACGGCACGCTGCAAGATCCCCCCGTTGGTCGTATCCGCTCCGCTGCTGTGGCCGCTACCTGTCTGGAAACCATCCAGATCTAACGCTATCTCGGCCTCATAGAAGCAGTTGTTCAAACAGAAATACCACGTCGGCCGAACACGCCGCGCCGCCACCTCGCCCCTGCTCCTGCCGACCTGGTCCTTCCCTTCCTCAAACACTACCCAGGTGTGCAACCGGAGATGCGTACGCAACGACCACGACTTGTCCGCGGCCTCCATCAGTATCCCGGAGCCGGGACGGTAGCTGAAAGCTGGTAAAGCAGCAGCCGCAGCCGTTGCCTCCCGCTTCAGCTCCATCTGTTCCCCCTTTAAACGCGCCAGCTCATCCTCCAGTGCCTGGATGCGCTGGTCTACGTCACCCCGCGCCGGCTGCACTACAAAAAACAACGCAGCCATAAGCACCACAATTGCAGCAATACTCAGCAGTCTCTTCATCTCGCCTCCTTTTTTATTTATATCTCCCGGTTTTATTTATATCTCCCGGCCGACAGTAAGCTCACTGAACAGACTAAAGTCGTACCTATGGATATACGACTAAAGACCTAGATAAGCATATTTTTAGCCTAAAACCAGATTATGAATATGCTGCCTCAAACTAAAGTCGTACGACTTTTACCCAAAACCCAAACCCGTGTCAAGTAAAAAATGCGGGGTTCTTATTTTTTATGATTCGAGGCTCTGGTCGTTTAGCATCAACGGGTTGCACAAGTGCTGGCAAGGGAAGGATCGTGTGTAATAATGGAGAACAGAATGGACAAGAAAAAGCTGCCTACTTATCCGCCATTTGGCATTTTTTGTTTTGCCTGGGTTTTGATTTCTCCCACCCTGTTTGCCGGCTGCGCTCCAAAGATAATTGAAATAGCGCCGCAACAGGGGCCGCCTGGAACCTTTGTCAGAGTCTCTATGGAATATCTGGTTGGATGGCCGAGGGTTGAGCTGGGAGGAAAAATGATTGACTTCTACCAGCTAAAGCTTCAGGCTGCCGATTCGAACAGAAAAGATGTGCCCGGCGAGGAACTCGTTTGGATCGAGAATAAGATTCTTCGATTTATAGTTCCCGAGCTTCCTCCTGGCGAGTATAAAGTCACCATTCATGACGACAAAGGACCGCCGAATGACGAAATCTATAGCATCCTGGAAACGACAGCGTACCTGATCTTTCCGCCCGTATGGCCTTTCGTTTTTCGTTCCAACGCAGCCGTCACCACCTTTACGGTCCTGCCCAAGAACTGAAATTCCCCGACTCCTTTTCAAAGTCGGCATTGGAAAACGGGCCGTAATAAATGCACTGAGACAAAACCGCATTTGTTGGTCTCGTCTTACCCGCGAAAGCATGTCCTGAGCAGCCCGGTCGGAGGGCGGGAATGAAGGTTCTTTCACGCCTATTTCTTGATGGCCTCATGGCTCAATCCTAAGCTCGGGCCAATTGCAATTTCGCGTCAAAGCCACTACTGTCGAAAAAATTCTGCTGCCATATTTTCTTCAGGTGCGGAACAAAAAAGCCACAAAAAGTCTCAAAACCCCGGCTCAACCGGCTTCGGGTCAATCAACCCGCCAAAGCTCTGCGGGGCTGCTTCTCAATTTGCTCCTGATTCTTCTGGTTCTTTTTGTCCACCTCCATAACCTGGAGCACAGCCCGCCCGGAGCTTATGTTGATGAGAGCTCGATAGGGTACAACGCCTATAGCATTCTTAAAACAGGAGCCGACGAGCACGGCGTTACCATGCCGCTATTTTTCAAGGCATTCGGCGAGTACAAGAATCCGATTTTTATCTACTCGCTGGTGCCGCTTATAAAAGTTTTCGGCCTGTCTGTCTGGACCATACGCCTGGGCGCGGCTCTATTCGGTCTCGCGATGGCTTTAGTCATGGGACTGATCGCTAAGGAAAGCGCCGGACAAAAAACCGCCTGGGTCGCCGGTTTTGCTCTTTCGGCGCTGACGCCATGGCTTTTCACCTTGAGCCGGATTACTTTCGAGGTCATCTCGCTTCCATTTTTGATCGCTCTAGGTTGGTGGAGCTGGCTCAGAGGAACAAAGTCTCACTCGGTTCCCTGGTTTCTGCTGAGCTGGCTCTCCTGGGGTTTGAGCCTCTTCGCCTATTCCACCGGGCGTTTGATGATACCGATTCTGGTGTTGGTCTTGATCGCTTGTTACGTTCGCGAGCTTAAAGCAAGCTGGACTCCCTGCGCAATCGGCTCCATACCATTCATTATTTGTCTTGCGCTCTTGCTTTCCTGGACGACACAGAACCCCGGAACTCTGACCGCGCGTTTTGAAGAGATCAGCATCTGGAATGATCATCCCAACCTTCCCACTGCCGCCGCCCGGTTTCTTGGGAATTACCTGAGCTGCCTCTCGCCGCAGTTTCTTTTCTTGAGAGGAGACCCAAACCTGCGCCACCACACCGGTCAAGGCGGGATGCTTTTTCTTTTCAGTTTTCCCCTTCTGCTTGCGGGAATCGTTTGCGCCTGGCAAAAGCGACAGGAGCCATCGGAACGATTCATGCTCATTGCTTTTTTTCTTTTCCCTCTCGCCGCCAGTTTGACCAAAGACAGCAACCATGCGCTCCGAACCGCAAATGCCCTGCCCTTTGTCATCATTCTTATATTCTGGGGGGCCATAAAACTCCGCGAGTGGCTGAGCGACAAAAGACTTTTGACGGCGTTTTTTGCCGCCTTCGCGATCCTCGAGATGGGGTTCTTCTACATTGACTATTTCCATACGTACCCCATCAGGGCGAGGGGTTGGTTCAACGCGGGGCTCCCCGAGGCGCTTGCAGTGGTGTTTGAACAAAAACGAGGCGAGATCTACTACTCGCCGATGGCCTTCCGCGACGAAGGTCTGGCAGTTCGCCAGCCGTACATCCAGTTTCTCTTTTTCGGAAAATTGGATCCTGCCGTTTACCAAAAAAATGGCCTGGCGGGTTTCAATATCCATGCCTATCGCGAAGACCTCAGCCTGCCGGCTGGTTCGCTCTTGCTGACGAAAGACGGAGAAGAGGTTTTCACTGCAAGTTCTAGTGGGCTGGTTCTGGCTTACCCCGCACAGCCGCCAGCAGCGAGCGAGCTGGTTGGACACATCACAATCCCCTCCCCTGGAGTCCCCAAGCCACCCAGCTACCGGATCTACCGGGTTCCTTAAAGGCGAGGGGGCCTGGAATGACGCGCAACAGAAGATCACTCAGCCGGTCGAAGCCGGCTTCTCAGGCGGCCAGAGGCGCCGCACCGCCACTGACAATCCGAGCGGGGAAATTCTGGCTCGCAGCGCCCACCATAGCCCTGCTTGTTTTCTGCCTTCTGGCTATTTCCTCCGCTCTCCGGAATTCGCCCACTGTGGATGAGCCCGTTCACCTTTTCGCCGGCTATTCCTATCTTAAATGGGGCGACTTCAGGGCGAATCCAGAGCACCCGCCTCTGGCCAAGCTCCTTGCAGCCACGCCTCTTCTTTTTTTGAATATCAGGGACACCCTGTCATTGAGCCGCGACTGGGAACAAATTCCGGAAAAGGAGCCTGGGCTTTCCACGGAGCGATTAGCTCATCAGATGCTTTTTAGAGCAAATGATGCCGGGCCGGTTTTCTTCGCGGCCCGGATACCCCTGATTGTCTTAGCCGTTACCCTCGGAGTTTTTATTTACATTTGGAGTCGAAAGCTGTTTGGCGCGCGAGGGGCGCTCGTTTCGCTTGCCGTTTATTCCGTGGACCCGAATGTTTTGGCCCACAGTCAGATCATCCACACTGATCTCCCGTTCGCCGCGTTTTTATTTATCGGTAGCTACTTCTTCTGGCAGACGCTGCGCCGGGTTTCCGTATTCAATGTGGGTTTCGCGATTTTGTTCTTCGGGCTTGCCTCTATTACGAAGCACTCCTTCTTAACTCTTTTTCCCATCTGGACCGTGCTGGGCCTTATCTGGATTTTTTCATCCGACTCAGGCCCGGGGTCTTCAGAAAAAGTCTCCAACGGTTCCAATCAGCGCCTGAAGTTGATCTCAACAGCAGCCATTCTCGTTGGCGCCTCGATCGCAGCGTATGTTTTCACCTGGGCTGCCTATGCTTTCCGCTTCCATGCGATTCCCGGGGGGGAGAGTCCGTTAGCCATGGCTCAGGTAATGCCGGATTCCGAACTTCTGCGACGACTTGGGTTATTTCTTGCCAAATATCATCTCTTTCCTGAAGCGTGGATATACGGCCAGCTTTACATCTTCAAGCATCTGCACCGGCCCGCCTACCTTCTGGGTGAAAGTTCGCAGTCGGGTTTTTGGCTTTACTTCCCGGTGGCTCTCGCCGTAAAGACAACCGTGCCGACCTTGCTCCTTCTCGTAGGAGCCCTGGCGAGGGTGATCTTGGGGCGAGGAGAGAAAAAGTCTGAGTTTTTTCTCCTCGTTCCCGCAGCAATCTATCTCGCTCTCGCCATTTCGTCACGGATGAACATTGGGATCCGCCACATTCTTCCAATCTATCCCTTCCTTTTTGTGTGGATCGGAGGAATCGCGGTCGATCTGTGGCAGGGCAAAGGAGGGATTCCGAAGACCACTCTGGCTTTCCTCATGGCATGGCACTTCTGGTCCTCTCTCAGCATCTATCCTCATTACCTTTCGTTTTTTAACGAACTGGCAGGAGGAGCAAAAAACGGCCACCGTGTGCTGCTCGATTCGAACCTTGATTGGGGACAGGATCTGAAGGGCCTCAAGCGCTGGATGGACGATCAGCAGGTCAAGAAGATTCTGTTTCTCTATTTCGGACTGGCCGACCCCGGTTATTATGGCATTGACGCTCTCCTCCTTCCAGGAAGCACGATCACAAATCGCCAACCGCCAACGCGGAATCCCGATCCGCCAAGCCACATCGCGATAAGCGCCAATTTCCTGTATGGGGCCAAAGTCTTTCTTGGCGGCCGCCAGTCGGAGGTGTTGGAGATGTTCAGGCATGCGGAACCTTCGGCTCTCATCGGTTACTCGATTTATGTATATCGATTAGACGGCGCCGATGCGCGGCTCCTGGCCTATCTGGGGTGGCTGCTCGCGCAGCGCGGTGAATTTAAGGAGGCCATTGAATTTTTTCGCCGTGCCTTAATCATGCAACCAGACCTGCCTGAAGCCTATGAGGGGCTGGCGCGCGTGCTCGCGCTGGCGGGAAATCCGTCCGCCCCCTAACGGAATTCCCCCGGGCTTGAATTTACAAGTATTGAAGTTTTTGGGTTGACTCAGCTCTGCGCGTTTATATATGATATCTTGGAACAAACGGAGGTCGCAGTCTATGGCACAAATAAGAAAAATTATCTTTCACTTTGGCGCGGCGCGTGCCTCGGTGTTAACTGCGCTCCTGATTCTGCTCGCGACAGGTTGTTCTTATATTTCTCTTCCTTCCATTCCTTGGTCAAAGGCCGCCGAACCCAATCCGACGGCTGAAGCGCTTCATCAAGAAGGGATGACCTTTCTTGCGAATAAAAAATACGTGCTCGCGATCGAACGTTTTCAACGAATAAGGGCCGAGTTCCCGTTTTCTCCTCAACTCATCACGGCCGAAGTCAAGCTGGGTGAAGCGTACTACCTGAACAAGCAATACCCGGAGGCGATCTCCGCCTTTAAAGAATTCCAGACCATGCACCCCAACAACGAGAATATTCCTTTTGTGGTGTATCACCTGGGGCTGGCTCATTTCGACCAATTTACACACGTGGACCGGGATCAGAAGACGACGGGCATTGCAAAAGATTACTTTGAGAGCGTGGTAAAAAATTACGCCACCTCGCCGTATTCGCAGCCGGCCGGCGAAAAACTCGCGAAATGCCTGGGCTATCTTGCGGAACATGAGTATAACGTCGGCAATTTCTATATGAAGGAAAAGAACTACCCGGCGGCGAGAGACCGATGGGAAGAGATTCTCCGGCGTTATCCCGGGACGCCTTTGGCCCCTCGAAGCCTATACGGGATAGCGGAGAGTTACCGGTCGCAAAAAAACGCCGTCAAGGCGGCCCTGGCCTATGAGGCTTTGATTCAGCACTATCCGGAGACTCAACTTGCCAAGGACGCGCGGCTGCAATTGGCGCAGCTAGAAAAGGAAAAGGAGAAACAGGACCCGCTGGCGCTGCTCCTCATGCGTGACCACCGGCCGAGCTACATGCCGTCGCCAAACTCGGGCGGCGCCGGCGTTCAAACTGCAGAGGCGCCGAAAAGAGATTTAAAGGACGTTCAACTGATCGCGAAAAAGGAGGTGGTGTACGAAGAGCCGGGGAGTGAGAAAGGGATCTTTCGCCGTGTCGTGGATACCCTGAACCCCTTTTCCTCGTCATCCTCTTCAGAAGAGAACGCCGGTAGCACCAATGGCGGCAAAAAACCCGACCCGCAAAAAGAGAGCAGCGGCTTCTTGGCCTCTCTCTGGCCATTCGGTAAGGGAAGTAGCGACGGAAAGAGAAACGCTGCTGGCCCGAGAGATCCGGAACTGGTATCAAAGGTGGACGAGTCCCTAAAAGAGAAAGGGATCGATCCTGGAAAGCAAAATAGTCCCCTCACGCCTCCGGCGGGAGACCTTTCCGCTATCGTGCCGGTCGCGAACACCCCGCCCCCCGATACAGCCGCGCTATTGTCGCGAATCGACGAAACCTTAAACAAAGATGGGAAAAGCGTAGCCGCGTTGCCTCCCGCCCCGGAGCCGGACCCGGCATTCAGTAAAGCCGCTGCAGCGCAAAAAACCGCAAGACCTGAGCCGGCGCGCCCTGCCATGCCTGGTGACTTGCTGACCAGCATCGACCAAAATCTGAGATCCAAAGGAATCGACGTTTCCAAATCCCAGTTACCAGCACTACCCAGCAGCCCGACGGCGTCGAAGGCTGAGACACAGCCCGTAAAATCAACGGTTGAACTCAATCCGAAGCTGCCGGTTGAAAAGGGGCCGTTCTTCCTGGAGCGGGGAGAAGTGCGCGTCCAGGATCTGGGTAAAGCAGAAGAGGAAAAACAAAAAGCAGAAACGCAGAAAATCGCTGAGCCGATTCAGGAGTTGCCAAGATCCGTCGTGAGCGGTCCCGCGCCCCACGCGAAGCATGAACCTCCTGAACTCAAGCCTGTTGACAAAAAGAGATCCAGCGAGCCAGAAGACGAGGAAAGCAAAGGAGTTCTTGACCAGCTTCGAGAACAAGCCGAGACCATCGGCAATATTCTAAATCCATTCAAATGGTAAGGGACGGTCAATCGTCAATGGTCAATAGTCAATCGTGAATAGTCAATAGTAAA
>JACQUW010000301.1 GCA_016210115.1 Deltaproteobacteria bacterium
ACTCATGGTAGCTGCCCACCAGTCTGCGTGCGGACACCTGCCCGCGCCCTGGCAGGCGGGCGCACAGGCAGGTCGGCCGCGGCCTGGAACCTTGCGCTCCTCGGCTGCGCCGTTTCGGGGGTACGGACGACAGAAAACCGTTCGTGGCGAGGCCGCCTGTATGTTTCAGTGTCACTTCCATTTTGTCAGCGCTGCGCGGCCAGCTTATTAGCTCCGTCCGCGGGGCGGATTCCGGGGATTCTTAATGGCATCCGGTAAAGGGCGCTCTGTGCGGTCAGGTAGAGGGTTTTTCCGTCCTCTCCGCCCCAGGCGAGATTGTGCGGATGCTTTGGAGCTTTGATCGTGCCGAGGTGTTTGCCCGCCGGGGAAAGAATCCATAGGCCGCCGGGCCCCGAGACGTAGAGGTTCCCTTGCCGGTCCACTTTTATTCCATCAATGGCGTCTTCGCCAGGCGCGCTCGTCATGTCGAACAAGACTTTCCCGTTAGACAGGGTCGCGTCGGGATTGACCTCGTAGCGCATCACGACTGTTTTCTCCGGATCCCAGTTGCCGACGTAGAGATACTTTTCGTCGGGGGAGAAGGCGATGCCGTTCGGCCCTTTCAAATCGGTGCTGACCAGCTTGAATTGGCCTTGATAGAGGGCGAATATGCCGCTAAAGGGAAGCTCTTTACGCGGATCGTCATAGAGTTTCGGCAATCCGAAGGGAGGATCGGTAATAAACAGGGTGCCGTCCGATCGGTAAACGAGATCGTTGGGGCTGTTGAGGCGTTTCCCTTCGAAGCGATCCGCGAGAACCGTTAGCGTCCCATCTCTCTCCACGCGCGTGACGCGTCTGTTGCCGTGCTCATTGATGGTGAGTCTCCCTTGCGGGTCGAGCGTCAGACCATTGGAGCCTGGTTGAAGGTATTCAGCGATGTCCGTGCCGGAGTACCCGCTCTTATCTTTGAATACAGAGAGCGTTCCGTTCGCTACATACTTGTAGATTTTGTTGGCATTCGGGTCGCTGAAGAGAAGATCGCCATTTTTCATCCAGATGGGCCCTTCGGTGAATTGAAAGCCTTCGGCGAGCTTGAAGATTTTGGGGTTGGGCGGAACGATGGCATCAATCGCCGCATCGAGTCGCGCCACTTCCACGTTGACTTCTCGCGGTGTGAATGCGACGGGGCCGCCCGGCGCGTTGTGGAATTCGAGCTTGGCATACCGCATATAGATATAGTTCGCCGGCGGATTCGATACCGGACCATTGATGCCGAAGACAGCGACCTGGATCTTTTGGCCGGGCTTGACGTTGCGCCCCACGACCAGCCGGTTCTCCGCGTTCCAGCCTTTGATAACTGAACCGCCGCTTTGTCCGGCGGCGCGCGGCAACTCCCCGTCAACCCAGATCTCGGCGTAGTCGTCGATGGAGGTAGCGAAGACCAAAGTCGACCCGGTTGGATCGAAATTCCCAATTCGCTCCGGGACGGTGATCTTAATCCGGTACCAGTTAAAGGCGAGTCTGCCGGCGGAGCGGCGCTTCTCCAAAGTCGTTGGATCTATGACTTCCCATTTTGAGTCGTCGAACTCGGCGCCGCCCGCGTGCGGCGTGAAGTCGTAGGTTTTATTGGGCGCTCCGGTAGGCTGCCCATCGGCACCCGCGGCTTTGAAATCGATCTCGACAATCGTTGTATCACTGTAGCGCCACTGGCCTTTGACGGCTTCCACACCTTGTTGGGTGGCAAGGTCGATTGTCGCCTCCGGTTTGTGCTTGGCGAGCGATTCGTCGGGCGACGCTCCCACGACGAGTTTTGCGGCCAGCGTCAGAAGGGCGGCCAGGGTTATGATGAAAAATAAACGCTTGTTCTTCATGGCTCTTCCTCAGCTTACGGATCTCACTTTGACGACATAGTAATTGATGGGTCCCTGCACTTCCTTGAACCAGTGCGGCACGCCGTTAGGAACGATGATCACATCGCCCTTGGTGATCCGGCGCGTCTCGCCACCTCTTATCTCTTTGCCGCGAATCTCTTCAGGCTCGATGTTCCGGCCATCGACGAGGGTTCCGCCCGTGACCAGCGTAGCGGTTCCTTCGAGCATGTAAATGATGTCGGTGTCGCGCGTGTGCACCTCGACCATGCCCGCACCTTCGCGGTGACTGGCGTGGACTTTATAGTTGGCGATTTCAAGCAAGGGCATGCCTTTCTCAAAGGCCTTGCTTACCTTCTTCGCCGGGAAGTAGGTCACGTTCGGCGAGTCGCTTTTAGCCGCGGAAGTCGTGCCGGCGAAAATCTTTGCGCCGGCCAGGGCGATATCTTCGTCTTCCTGGGGCGTGTTGCCGCTGACGCCGATGGCGCCGACCACCTTGCCATCAGAAACGAGGGGAACGCCTCCTTGGAGCGGCGTCGCGCCGGGGAGGCTTAGGGCGGCGATGCGGCCATTCTTGACCTGGTCTTCAAACTCTTTACTGGGCCGGCGGAAAATCGCCGCGGTCCGGGCTTTACCAATCGAAATCTGGGCGCCGGCGGCAAACGTATTGTCGAGCCGCTCAACCGCGACGAGATTGCCTTCTTCGTCGACGACGGCAATGGCTCCACCGGGCGCGTTCCTGCTTTTTGCCTCGGCGACTGCGGCGGCAATCACTTTTTTGGCCGCATCCAAAGTCAGCGCTTTTTTCTCGACGGTTTGCGCCACGCCGATCGACGAAACTGTCAGCGCCGCCAGCATACCGAGTGCGTTCATGATGAGCTTCATAGATTCTCCTTCCGTTCCTATAGTTGTGGCCCATCGGACTTTGCTGGTTAGATGCGAGGGTCACCGGAAAAGATGCGCGTCTCAATCCCTCTCACCCTGGGCCGCTGCTTTACCGCAGAAGATGCAACGTGTGTGGTTTTGATGATGAAGTTTGGCGCAGGCAACGCTTTGCGTGCCGTTCAGTCGCACGTAGACTTCGGCAGCAGCCAACATGCCGATCACGGGAGCAGTCACGTAGACCCATAAAGCAGTCCAGTGGTGCGCGGGCACGGCGGAGGCAAAAGTGCGCGCCGGGTTCATGCTCATCCCCGAGACGGGCGCTTCAAAAGTGATATAGGTTGCTACCAGAGCTCCGGCGCATAATCCTGTAAACTTATGCAAGCGCATATTGTTCGAGACGTTCAGGATTACCGTCATCAGGATAAAGGTGATGCCGGTCTCGGCAATGAACGCAACGCCAGCTCCGGCGGTCCCGGGTGTGGTCACAACGTAGTGAACCGAAGGATGGGAGACCCACCCGGAGAGAACAACGGAAGCCAGAAGAGCGCCAGTCAAGCCGCCGATAAACTGAAAAACGATGTAGAACAGGGTATCCCACGGCGCGACCTTGCCGAGCCTGTAGAAGGTGAGCGTTGTCGAGGGATTAATGTGGCCGCCTGATTGTTTGCCCCACCGTGAGTAGATGATCGCGATGGCGCTTGATCCCATGGCGAGGCCCATTAAGAATCGGCGCATCAGCGGGTTTGGAACAGTCTGGCGAACTGGAGACGCGGGATGCTCCAGAATCGTGCCGAAGGTGAAGGCCGAAACCATGAACAGACCCAGGCAAGCTGCCTCGATCAGATACTCGGGCCAATGGCGCTTCAGTGCGTCTCTCATGTGCTGTTGGATGCCGATCAGACAACGAAGGATGCATCACGGGAGAGATTTTCGACCGGATCCGCGGACAAGCCCGTATCTTGGGGATCGAAGAAAGAAAAGGCCCGCGCCTCAACCGTGAGGTTCAGGCGCGGGAAAGCATAAAAGAGCGGCCTTTGTGATCGGAAGGTGCGTTAAAAGGAGTTCAATTAAGCTGGATTACGTTCTTGATCCCTTCGGAGCGGCCGAGAAGAAGATCACTGTATGCGTTCATCGGAAACCGCCCGGTGATCAGCGACTTCACCGCGTGAGGCCAGCGCCTGGAAAACGTCCCGAGATCTCGAATGGAGTTTTCGAAGGAGTCGCGGCCGGCATTGACGGTGCCGAAGATGACCTGGTTCTTCAGGACCAGATTGCGCATCATAAGGTCCGTATCGACTGCGATAGGTCCTTTCCGTCCGGGGACGCCGGTGAAGACGAAGATGCCGTTAGTCCCGAGGACCTTCATCATTTCAAATGACAAGCTGGAAGCCCCGGTCGCTTCATAGACGAGATCAATGTTGCCGATATGCTGGGGAAGCATTTCAGGAGACAGTTTTGTCGAAGAGATATAATGTGCGCCGATCGATTCCACTAGCTCGGATTTCGGGTTTGGCGGCGCCTCTCGTGAGTAAACGTAGGTGTCAAAATCGTAGTTCGCCAATGCCATGGCCCCAAGCAAACCGACAGGCCCCGCTCCGAGGACCACAGCTCGGTGACAATGAGCCGCCGCCTTTCCTGGCGTGACGCGACAGCTCCAAGGCAAGCGCTGTTGAACCTGCCACACCTGCGCCAGCCCCTTTTCGGCAATCGTCAGCGGTTCTACAAGAACCGCAACGTCACGCATCTCCTTCGGAACCGGATTCATGTACTTTTCGTCGTCCACGATGAATTGAGCCATGAAGCCGTGCCTTTCCTTAATCCCACGCTCCTGAAAATCTCCTGTGAAACAAAAGTCCTGGCGGTCTGAGCGGCAAGCCACGCAGTCATTGTGCGGGCAGGGACGTCGAACCATCGGAACGACGAGGTCTCCAAGCTTTACACGGCTGACTTTCGGTCCGATCTCCATGACTTCGCCCAGTGATTCATGACCGATGACCAGTTGTTCCGAGCCGGGCGGCGGGGTGCCATATTGGAAAGCACAGATTTCCTTGTCCGTGCCACAGACGCCGGCCTCGAGCATGCGCAGCTTGACGTCGGTGGGGGAGAGAATCTTCGGTTCGGCTTGGTCGATAAGTTCAACTTTCCTTTCCTGCGGCGTGACGGCTATAGCTTTCATCATGTGGTCTCCTAAAGTTCGATGATGATGGGGTGTGAGCTGTCCGAATTCATCCAGTGGTTAGATGGGCGTTGGCGGCAAACAGATGCAACCAGAATATCAGCATTACGAGGAATGCCGGCCCTCGGGGGAAAGCCCCTGCGGTTTAGGCCATATTGGTGATTGGATTTTTAGAAACGACTGTGTGGCTTCGATGGTTTTCTTGTAGGTATTCAAAAAGGCCGTGCAATCATGGCAGTGACCCAGGTGTCTTTCGAAGGCCGCGAGAACCGTTGGGCTCAAGTGCCCCGCCAGGTAATCCGCGATCAGCCCCACCTCATCTTTGCACGCGTGATCTGGTCGAGCGGGACTCTGAAGTTTTGGTTTATTGGTCAGCGGCCTTTTTTTGCGCAAGTAGGACATTGTGGAATTGGAGGATACTCTTGAACACTAACAGGAGCCCGTCATCGTCCTTTGTCAGAGCAGTTTTATCCGTGTCGCGTCCTCAGTCCCTATGCTCCCAGCTTTTTTTTGCGTGACACAACTTAGATGCATCAGTTGAACGAAAAGTTTCAAGGACGTTGGATCAGGCGAATGGCAGGTGATAAGGGTAGCCAGGAAACCGGCCGCGGAGACTAAGTGAGTACAAGGATCAGCAGGTACGCCCCGACCCGGCTTATCCGCTTGCGCAAAAAAGCGAGTATCTTATTGCGCACTTTTGGCGGGATCTCTTCAGCGCGAACCGACCGGGTTACTGCGACCGTCTTCTTGTAGGTATTGAGAAAGCTGACGCAGTCCGGGCAGATGCTCAGATGCCGCTGAAAATCTCGTTTGACGGCGGGCTCCAGCTTGTCGTTCAAGTAGTTGAAAACTAAATCCGCAATCTGTTTACAGGTTTTGTTGGTCAGTGCTTCCGCTGCTTTACGTCCCGCCATATGCGAAATCTTCCTTTACGCCGGAGAATGTCCGAAATGCGCAGCCAATTTTCCTCGCAGGAAAAGCCGGGCGCGATGAAGCCGCGTCTTTACGGCTGAAACGGTGATTCCCAGCGTGGCGGCAATCTCCTTGTCGGGCATACCGTCCAGATCGCTAAGCACCACAACGGCCTTGTCGATGGGTCTCAATTGGTCCAAGGCCTCCTTAAGTAGTTCTTGTATCTCCTGCTTGGCGTAACTCTCGTCCAGACTATTGGACCAATCGACCACCGGTCGGACCATGTGATGACCGTCTGTCTGAAACTTGGGCAGAAAGTCTTCGTATTCGACCTCTTTGTTCTTTTTGCTGCGGCGAATTTTTCCCAGAGCCGCGTTCACCGTAAGCCGGTAAAGCCAGGTGGAGAATTGCGCAGTTCCGCGGAATGTCCTGGCTTTGCGATAGGCAGTCCAGAAGACATCTTGAATGACCTCCTGCGTGTCCGCAACATTGCCGAGGATCCGGTAAGCGATGTTGTAGAGCTTCGGTGAGTAAAGATTAAAGATAGCCTCAAGGGCGTCCTCGTCACCGGTTTTGAGCCTTTCGATAAGCCCCCATTCGTCCTTGCCCGAAGTCCGTTTTTGTCTGGATACGGGGGGTCTCCTCAGGGAGGCTTCGAGCCCGTCAGTTGTTGGCGCTGCCTGTCTCGTTGGGACAAGGTACCCGGGTTCTATCATAGAGCTAGCACTAGCCATACAGTCTCTCCGATCTATGTCGATAACAGCAAAGGAGCGTTTCATGATTTGACGTCCTATTCTTCTACAGTTCTTAAGAGCGTTTTGATGAAGGGAGAGCAGTTGATGATTCTCAACTGACCGCTTCTTAGTTCCACCAACTTTTTTGCGACCTCTTCGTTCATGAAAACCACGCCGGCCAAATCCAAAAAGATGACTTTGCCAGCATCGTTTTGGTGACGAGTACAGATCTCTTCAAGCTCAGGCAAAGACGGGGCGTTGAGTGTTCCATCCAATCTCAGCCTTACTGTGTTACCGTTTTCCAAGTTTTCAGTAATTTTTAGCATGAGGCCCTCAGTCATCGTATGTGCAGACCCGTAAAGCATGGCTCGTGCCAGGAGCCGTAAGCTATTGACTTAATTGCTATTTACGAGTTTGTAGGTTAAGCGGCGGGAAGAATGCGTTGTGATATTTCGCAACGGTTGCGAAATACCGCGATAAGAAGTATGGAGGTTCATTAGAACTCAAGTGGAGGAGACATTCGCGATGGCAATAGAAACCGGCGCAGGCCTTATTTCCGAGCGCGCGCGAACGGAAGACACTCTGCGGGCGATCGTGGAAGGAACGGCTGGTGTCACGGGGAGCGATTTCTTTCGCTCGCTGGTTCGCCACCTGGCTCAAGCTCTCCAGGCGCGTTATGCAATCATCACGGAGTGTGCAGATGAGGCTAAGACCCAAGTACGGACCCTGGCGTTCTGGAACGCGGAAGGTTTCGCTGAAGACGTGAGCTTCTTCCTCCGTGGAACACCGTGCGAGAAAGTTATCGCAGGAGAGGTGGGCTGCTATCGAGAACGTCTGCAGTCCCTCTTCCCCGAAGACAAAGTTTTGGTCGCTCTTAAAGCCGAAAGTTATATGGGCGTGCCGCTTCACAGCTCATCAGGAGAGATCCTGGGTCACCTGGTGGTGATGGATGACAAGCCCATGAGCGCTATAGATCGGGACATTCCAATTCTGCGGATTTTCGCTGCCCGCGCCGGCGTGGAGTTGGAGCGAAATCGTGCCGAAGATGCGCTAAAAAAGAGCGAAGAGCGCCTCCGAACACTCCTCGATATCAATAACGCAATTGTGACAAAACTAACTCGAGACGAGCTTTTTGAGGCCATATCCGAAGCCCTTGCCCGGGTGATTTGCTTTGATCGACTTACGCTTTCCCTCCATGACCCCGAGCTAACTGCCTTGCGGATAGTTACATATGCGGGGCCGTATCGCCGTGACGACTATACGCCGATAGGCCGTGTGCTCGATCTCAGGGATAGCCCTGCGGGCTGGGCTTTTTTAAATCAAAAACCGCTCGTGCGCCCGGACCTCGAATCAGAGCGGCGGACCTCCTCAGAGGAACGCGCGTATGGGCACGGCTTCCGGTCGTTATGCGCGCTCCCCCTCATTGTGCGGGGAAAGAGCATTGGAGTCATCACCGTGGGAAGCCTGACGAGGTTCCAGTATACACAGGAGGACGCAGAGTTTCTCATGGAAGTCGCTAATCAGATCGCGATCGCCATCGACAACATGCAGTCCTACGATGATCTGCGTCGCCTGAGCGGAGAACTCGGCGCCCTCCTCGATGTCAACCGCGCTATCGGCCGACACCTTGAACGCGATGCGCTCTTCGGTGCTATGGCTGGTTGCCTGCAAGGCCTGTTACAGACGGACCGGTTCGGGATCGAGCTTCCCCTGGGCGACGACAAGCTGCAGGGGCATCTGCTGACGCCGCGTGGCGGGTCGGCGCAGCCGACGGAACCCCATGTGCTGCCGGCGGCGGGGACCGCATGCGACTGGGTGCTTCAGAACCGCGAGTGGATCGTCACAGCCTCCCGGGAGGAGTTGCGGGAGCGATTTCCAGCTACCTTCCAGGTAATGAGCCGGGAGGGGATGGAATCGCTCTGCGCGATTCCGTTGCTCACTGGAGAAAGCTGTCGCGGCGTTCTCTTCTGCATGGCGGCGGCGGAGGGAGCCTACAGAGACTTGCCCCAGGCTTTGCTTGAAAAGGTGGCTGTGGCTGTGGCGGTGGCGCTGGACGATTGCCTCGCACACGAGGAGGTCCGTCGGCTGCGCGACCGGCTGGCGGCGGAGAATGTCTACCTGCAGGAAGAGATAAAGACCGAATACAATTTTGAGGAGATCATCGGCCGGAGTGCGGCTCTTAAACAGTTGCTGCGCAAAGTGGAGCAGGTGGCTCCCACCGAGGCGACCGTGTTGATCCAAGGGGAGACTGGGACCGGCAAGGAACTGCTGGCGCGAGCCATTCACAACCTGAGCCCACGCAAGGATCGGCCTCTTGTCAAGGTCAACTGCGGCGCGATTCCGGCGGGCCTGGTAGAGAGTGAGTTGTTCGGGCACGAAAGGGGGGCATTCACGGGTGCTTTGCAGCGGCGCACCGGGCGGTTTGAGTTGGCAGATGGCGGAACTATCTTTCTGGATGAGGTTAGCGAACTACCAGCGGACGTGCAGGTCAAGCTCTTGCGGGTGCTCCAGGAAGGTGAGTTCGAGCGTGTCGGTAGCAGTCAAACTCTCAAAGTGGACGTCCGCGTTATCGCGGCGACCAATCGGGATCTTAAAGAGGCAGTCAAAAACGGCTCGTTCCGCTCCGATTTGTTTTATCGTTTGAGCGTCTTTCCTCTGGAGGTGCCTCCCCTTCGGGACCGTAAAATTGATATTCCTCTGTTGGTCAACTTTTTCCTGAGCAGGTTCGCGAAGAAACTGGGGAAGGAGATCCAGGGGGTTTCCCAAAGATCTATGGAAAGCCTGGTGAATTACGGCTGGCCGGGTAACATCCGGGAACTGCAAAACGTCATCGAGCGGGCGGTTGTGATCGCGGAAGACCCAATCGTGCGCCTCGATGAGTCGATGCTGGGCCTGGATACGAGTTTGAAGAATGAGGGTCTGGAAGCTTTGGAAGACGTAGAGCGCGCTCATATTCTCCGCGCGCTCGCGGAGACAAACTGGGTTGTTCACGGCAGCCAGGGAGCCGCCTCTATTCTTGGGATCAACCCGAGCACGCTTAGATCTCGCATGCAGAAACTCGGGATCAAAAAACCAATCCGCTCACACTGAATGGGAGCTCGGGTGTGCTATCATGGAGACGAATCGGCAGGACTGGCGATCATGTGGCCAGCGGGATCATGCCTCAAACGAGCCGGACGCAGGCTTTCTGCAGAGAAGTGGCGTAGCCGATAACGCAGGACGCTTTAACTCCCTTGTCCTGCAGTTCCTGGACGAGCCGGTCTGAATGCTTTTGCGGCAGAGCGATCAAGAGTCCGCCGGAAGTCTGCGGGTCCAGAGCTGTCTCTACCAGGGCTTCGGGCACCGTCTTCTCAATCGTTATTTTATCCTTAAGATATTCGCGGTTCCTTTTGCACCCGCCGGTCAGATAACCTTTTTGAGCGAGCCGGGCGGTCCGATGGAGCAACGGCAGCTTGCTCGATTCTAATATCAGAGTTACGCTGCTGCCGCTGGCCATCTCGAGCGCGTGCCCCAGCAGCCCGTATCCCGTAACATCGGAGCAAGCATGAACCGGATAGTTCCGCATGACAGCCGAAGCGGTGTTGTTTAGCGTAGCCATGGAAGCGATAGCCGCCTGCAAGCTCTCCTTTGAAGCCTTCCCCTTTTTGAGCGCGGTGGTAATAATGCCTGTGCCCAAGGCCTTAGTGAGAATTAACGCGTCTCCCTCCTGGATTCCTATATTTCGGAAAACGCGGTCCGGGTGAATGACTCCCGTGATGGCCATTCCGTATTTGATCTCTTCATCAACAACGCTGTGGCCGCCCACCACAACCACGCCTGCCTCGCGCGCCTTATCCGCTCCTCCCCGAAGAATGTCGCCTAAAACCTGAATGTCCATCTTTTCTTTGGGGAAACAGACGATGTTAAGAGCAGTTTTGGGCTCTCCTCCCATCGCAAAGATATCGCTCAACGCATTGGCGGCGGCGATCTGGCCGAAAAGGTAGGGATCATCCACGATCGGAGTGAAAAAATCCACCGTGTTGACGACGGCCAAATCGGGACGCAGGCGGAATACTCCGGCATCGTCGGACGTTTCAACACCGACGATCAGGTCCGCGTGCTCAAATTTGGGTAGGCTGTGCAAGACTTGCACCAGGTCGGCGGGGCCGAGCTTTGCAGCTCAACCGCCCGCTTTGACCTGCTGCGTCAGCCGAGGCGTCTTGCGTCTTATCAATCTCACCTGTTGATCCTCGTCAAATTTTCCCCGTCGGGCCTGAAAGTGACGGTTAAATTCATCGCGCGGCGTCCTCGCGTCCCGCCGGCGGCCGGGCTTTGAGTCGCCTTACGTCTCCGACTCTCATCGTGACTCCCTCACGGTCGAAGTATTCAAGGAGGGCAATGGTGTATTTGCGAGTTGATCCCAGAAGGTCGCGGAAATTGGCCGCAGTGATCTCGCCGTTATTGGAAAGGTATTTATATAGAACGTCCTTCACTTTGTCAACGCAACTGGAGAGGAAGTAAAGGTCTGTGGACACTCGCACGATGGAGCCGTCCCTCTCCATCACTCGGAGCACCCCGGACAGTTTTCCTTTGTCCATGCCCAGCTCGTTTTCAAGCTGCTTGAGATCCGGGGGAGACAGCGGGTTCTTACTCAGTACACGTTTTATGTTCTCCGAAAGGCTTTTGTCTTCATGCCCAAGTCGGACCTGGTGGCCCGGAAGACGGAGAAGATTCCCCTCACGAACGGCGACTTTATCCGCTTCGAGAGTATCCAGCAGAGTGCGGAAAAGTCTGGGTGGAATGCGGTAAGGCAGTTTTACGCGCAGCTCTTCCATATCCATCCCAGGCGCCAGCGGGTGCGCCGCATGGGAGTCCCGCAGAACGTTGAGCATGATTTCCTTAAGGCTCTGCCATTTTTTTTCCGTCGTATAAACTTTCTCTCCCTCTGTGCTGAAGGCCCGAAGCATCTCCATCGGTCCCAACTGTTCTCCAAGCTCCTCTTCCTTAAGATTCAGGAATTGTTGAATCGAACCGATTGGAAGCGCAAAATCCTCACTTTGGTCAAGGAAGCTCTGCACGAGCAGAGAGACATCGTCGGTGTGGAGAGCCGCCAGCCGATCTTGAAGCTCGGCTTCTCCCCGCTTGTGTTTTCTCGCCCACGGATGGATGATAATCCCCCCGCCAAGAGTACGCTGGGCGGTCTCATTCCTGATAATGAAATGATCCTTGCGAAGGACCACAAGCGGCTCGGAGAGAACGACCTGGCAATAGCCCGATTCTTTTGCTTCAAGCTTTTCTCTTCCGCCCAGAAGGATAACCTTAGCCATCCGCTCGGCCGTACCGAGATAAACTCTCACCTGCTGGTGATTTTTGATTCCTTTGGCGGCTGCGGGCCTCAGTTCCAGAAGCGCATCAAAACGGTTCGAGGTTAACGTGAGCTTGTCATGGCAGATGACATGGCCCCGTTTTATGGCGGGCTTTTCCTGGCCGCTGAGGTTCAGAGCGATCCGCTGTCCCCAGCCTGCGGAATCGACTGCCTCATTGTGAACCTGGAGATTCCGAACCCGAAAAATCTGTTCTCCGGGAAGACAACGAACGCGATCGCCAACTCCTATTTCTCCGCTCAGCGCGGTTCCAGTAACGACTACGCCATGGCCCTGCAGAATGAATGCCCGATCGACCGGCAGGCGAAAATAGCCTAGAGGGGCAGACTTTTTGCGGGTCAGCAGCATCTCGGAAATCTGCTGGCGAAGCTCCGGAAGGCCCTGGCCGGTTATGGCGGAAAACGGAATGATCGGGGACTCCTCCAGCGCAGTCCCCAGCGTTAAAATTCGAATCTCCTCCTCGACGTCCTGAATTCTGGCGCCGGGTACCAGGTCGGACTTGGTGATCAGAAAGATCGCCAACTTGACCCCTAAGAGGTGGAGAATATCCAGGTGCTCCTCGGTTTGAGGCATAACGCCGTCGTCCGCAGCGACGGTAAAAAGAACCAGGTCGATGCCATGCGCGCCGGCGAGCATATTGCGGATGAACCGCTCATGCCCCGGCACGTCGACGATTCCCGCCCGAGTCCCGTCCGGGAGGTCGATGTAGGCAAACCCCAGATCAATGGAGATCCCTCGCTCCTTTTCCTCTTTCAACCGGTCAGTGTCCTGGCCGGTCAGGGCTTTGATCAGGCTCGTCTTACCGTGATCGATGTGTCCGGCGGTGCCGATGATGTAAGGCATAAATCAATTTTGCATTCGGAACTTAGATTTAAAATTTCACACTGGCGGATCACGCTGCTGAATGCGCTGTCCCAAGTCTCCGCTACCAACATTGGGTATCAGATCCGTGGGCTCAAAGATGGCTCTTAAGTCGAGCAGAAAGCGATTCTCCCTAATTCGGCCGAGGATCGGAGGATTGGCTGAGCGAAATCTCTGAGCGATCCATTCGGCGCCAAAACGAGCATGCTGGATCGCAATAACCTTTGACGGGATTTCCTCTGTAGGGAGAGCGCCGCTCCCAATCTGGGCTGTGGAGTCTTCCAAGGCCAAACGAAACCCCTCTCCCAATGACTCAGTCAGAGACGGAAGAAGCTTTTCACCCATCTCTTCGATCTCTTTTAGTGATCGAGTGAAGGCCTTCAGCGTTGGGATCTCCTCGGCGATATTGGATGATTGCTGATAGAGCCTAAGGGTTGCCTCCAGAGCCGCGAGCGTCAACTTGCCGCAGCGTAATGCCCTGTGAAGCGGGTTTTTGCTCAGTCGGTTAATCCAGCTCTTCTTGCCGACCACGAGACCCGCCTGAGGACCTCCCAGAATCTTGTCGCCACTAAAGGTGACGATGTCGGCTCCCAGGGCAATGCGCTCTGCAACCACCGGCTCTTTCGGCAAACCATACCGGCCCAAATCCAAAAGCGCGCCACTTCCTAAATCTTCCATTACCGGAACGTCGTGTCGCTTTCCGATCGCGACGAGATCCGCCAGGCTCACCTCTGCGGAGAAGCCGACGATTCTGTAATTGCTCGCATGGACTTTAAGCAATAGAGCGGTCTCCTTGCCGATCGCGCTTTCGTAGTCTTTCGGATGAGTCCGGTTGGTGCTGCCGACCTCCTTGAGAATGGCCCCGCTCTTGGCCATAATCTCCGGAATGCGGAACGAGCCGCCGATCTCAATGAGCTCGCCACGGGAGACGATCACCTCTTTGCCGTCTGCAACCGTATTGAGTCCGAGGAGAACGGCAGCGGCATTGTTGTTGACCACGGTCGCAGCCTCGCCGCTGGTAAGCTCAACGAGGAGCTTTTCTATCATCTCTTCTCTCTTCCCGCGTTCACCTTTATCGAGATCGTATTCCAAATTTACCGGATTTTTCCCCACGCACTCGACCGCATCGATCGCTTTCTGGGGAAGGAGAGCCCGCCCCAAATTGGTATGCAGAACCGTACCGGTGGCATTAACGACCCGGATCAGCCTGGTCTCGCCCTCGGCGCACAACCTTTTTTCCACACGGCTCAATATGAAATCTTCCGTGAGATCCGCCGTCGATACGCTCTGACCCTGGCGAATGGCTGAGCGCAGCTCATCGAGAATTTCTCGGCATTGTCGCGCTACATACTCCCGATTCAGCCGCGCCAGGAGAGGTTCGATTTTGGAGTGATTGAGGAGGCGATCGACTGAAGGGATCTCCCGCAGAAGATTTTGCGCCCGTTCCATATGGTAGAAGGCTTGCACAAAGGGGGGGGAAATTCAACTGGTTTCCCGCCCTCTATGATCTCTGTTTTTTTCTTGTGTTTTAGCCCCCTGGTCGCTTAAGATCGCCACCAGTCGAAATTCTGGCACAACCCCGACCGGGGTTGGAGCCGGTGGTCTATGCCGCGAAACGATCAAATCACCCGGCAATGGCAATTGTTGCGGCGGCTCGAAGGTTCCAACGGGTTGACTCTCCCGCAGCTTGTCGATTCGGTTTCTGAAGACTTTCCGAAACACGCGCGCACGGTTCGGCGCAAAAAATATCCTGTCGTGATCGATAAAGTTACCGTTAAGGAGCCGGTGGTCAAAGAGGCCAAAGCCCAGCCCTATGGTCGTGAAGAATGACAACACTTCAACAATTCTCTTCTAAGCCTGACATCATTCCGGCTTCGACAGCATGGTACCTGGCCGACCTTGGCGAGGCGCGGGGTAAGCAGGAACTGTTCACGAAGCAATCGCCGCAAAGACTCAGATTCTGCGCGAACACGCCCTGATCGAGAGCGCGGTCTCATCCAACCGGTTCGAGGGCGTTACAGTGGATCAGGGCAGAATAGCAACCGTCATTTTCGGAAAGTCCCTGGTTCGCGACCGCGAGGAGGAGGAGGTGCGAGGCTATCGGGATGCGCTCAAGCTCATACATGACCAGGGCGCGAAGCTCCCGGTTTCAGAGGAGACGATCAAGAGGCTGCATCGGTTAACGCGCGGTGACATCTGGGACGCGGGAAAATACAAGGACAAGGACAGCGATATCATCGAAAAATATCCTGACGGTCGCGAGCGTGTGCGCTTTCGATCCGTTCCGGCGGCAGAGACTGAAGCCTTCATGCAAAACTTGGTGGAGATGTGGAACCGCGCCCTTGGTGAGCGATGGGTGCACCCACTGATCGCGCTCGGGGGCTTTAATCTCGATTTCCTTTGCATTCATCCTTTTCGGGACGGCAATGGCAGGGTATCGCGGCTCCTTCTAATCCTCCAGCTCTACCACTTGGGCTATGAGGTAGGACGTTACATCAGCTTGGAGCGGATCATTGAGCAAAACAAAGAGCGCTACTATGAGACGCTGGAGCAAAGCTCCCAGGCGTGGCATGAGGCAAGGCATGACCCATGGCCTTACGTGAATTATCTGCTGTTTGTCCTGAAGTCCGCCTACAAAGAATTCGAAGAACGGGTTGGCCAAACTGCTTCGCCAAGGGGCGCAAAGACGGAGCTAGTGTTGAAAGCGATTCGTCGCCAGGGCGGTGAATTTCGACTGGTGGATATTGAACGATCCTGTCCAGGTGTCGGACGGGAATGGATTCGCGTGATAGTGGCTAATCTTCGGAAATCAGGAGAGGTCGCTTGCCGAGGAAAAGGTCCAGCCGCCAGGTGGCAGTATAAAGGGAGAAAGCGTAGTACCTCTAAGTAAGGGTATTAGAAAGGGTAGGAGCTTCTTCTGAACGATTTGGACGTTTGGAACCACTGGAACGTTTTGGAACCACCCGAAGGGCGGCCAAAGATCGTGACCTCACCTGTCAAAAAATATTTTTCGATCGTGATCTCGGATGTCATTTTCATATTGTAAGCTGACGGTCGTGAGAGTAAAGGAAATCCATTGTTGCGTATCGATTTGACGCCGTCATTGCTCACGGATAACTATTACGTTCCCAACCTGCCGAACAGCGGACGTAGAAATGCTGAACGATTTGAACGAAGCGAAGCGGTTGAACAGCTTGAACGAGTTGAACTGCCGACTTCCAATGAGGAGGCGGACCTCCGATGCCCAATTTTGATGAATGGTTCAAGCGCGCTGCGAGGAATCGTCCCTGTCCTTGCCGACGGGGACAGTCAAGATTATGACCAGTCGTGAAACCGTTCCGATCGAGAGCCTTATCCTCGTTCTCAGAGGTCAGCGGTGTCATTCTCGCAGCCGATCTCGCTAAAATCTATGGTGTCGAGACGCGGGTACTTGACCAGGCTGTTAAGCGCAATCGGGAGAGATTTCCGGAGGATTTTACTTTTCGTTTGACCCGTGAGGAGACTGCGGCTATCGCTCGTTCA
>JACQUW010000302.1 GCA_016210115.1 Deltaproteobacteria bacterium
CGCCGATCAGGAACATGGATAGGAACCCGCAGGCATGCAGCATCGGCGTGGTCAGGCGGTTCGACCCGCCCCAAAGCGTGCCCAGCCAGTTGAAGAACTTCACGCCGGTCGGGACCGCGATGATCATGGTCGCCACCATGAAGCTGGTGCCAAGCGCCGGGTTCATGCCGCTGACGAACATGTGGTGACCCCATACCACCCACGACAAAAATGCGATGGCGATCATGGAAAAAGCCATGGCGTGATAACCGAAGATCGGCTTGCGGGAAAACGTCGAGAGGAGATCCGAAGTGATACCCATCGCCGGAAGCACCAGAATATAAACTTCGGGATGGCCGAAGAACCAGAAGAGATGCTGCCAGAGAAGCGGCTCTCCCCCCCCTTCGGGCAGAAAAAAGCTGGTGCCAAGGGTGCGGTCGAACAGGAGCATCGCCAGGGCCGCCGTGAGAACCGGGAGAGCCAGCAACAGTAGCATAGCGGTAATGAAAAGTGACCAGATCGAAAGCGGCATGCGGAAATAGGTCATGCCGGGGGCGCGCATGTTGACGATGGTCGTGATGTAGTTGATGGACCCCATCAATGAAGAGATGCCGAGAACGAGAAGACTGATGATCCAAAGATTCTGTCCCCAATCAACGCCCGTGTAAGCGGCCTTTGCCGAGAGCGTCGCGTACGCCGTCCACCCGGCGGCGGCGTGCCCGCCAGGAACAAAAAAGCCGGCCAGCATGATGACCCCGGCTACGGCACCAACCCAAAACGAGAGCATATTGAGGACCGGAAAGGCCATATCTCTGGCTCCGATCATCAGGGGGATTAGAAAATTGCCGAACCCTCCGACCATAATCGGCATGACCACGAAAAAGATCATGATCGTGGCATGCATCGTGAAGAGCATATTGTAAGTCTGCGGCGGGATGATCCCCTCAAACATCGTCGGCTCTGAAATCCACTTGGTCCCGGGCACGGCCGTTTCCGGCCAGGCCAGTTCCCAGCGGATCATCATGGCCATAAGCCCGCCAAGGATCAGCATAAGGAGACCAAAAAAAAGAAACTGCCGCCCGATCATCTTGTGATCGGTGGAAAAAACATATGTACGCCAGAAGCCAAGCGCCTCATGATGAACGTGCGCGGGGTGCTCCGCTTGAGCGGCAACAGAATCACTCATTGGGTTTTTCCTCCGGCTTGGAACTGGAAAGAGTCAGCGAGTTTGCGCTGACTGCGTTGAAGGCCAGGTTGCGCTGGCCCATTTTTGATAATCTTCCGGGGTGTCCACATAAACCCAACCGCGCATGCCGGAATGGCCGAAGCCGCACAACTCCGCGCAGGGCAGTTCATACTTCCCGGGTTTAGTCGCCTCAAACCAGACCACGATCTCACGACCGGGAACCGCGTCCTGTTTAAGGCGAAATTGCGGAACATAAAAACTGTGAATGACGTCCTTGGATTTAAGGATCACCCTCACGACTTTGTTGACAGGAACGTGCATGTCATTATCAGCCTGGAAATCATCCTCCGTGCCGAACTTGCCGTCGGGGCCCGGGTAAAGAATCTCCCAATTGAATTGCTTGGCTGTTACCTGAAGCTGAAAATCACTGGGAGGAGCGTGCGTCTTCACTTTTCCCCAGGTCTTGACGCTCATGAAAGACAACACGATTAAGATAACCGCCGGAATAACCGTCCAGGTAATCTCCAAAGCCGTGTTCCCGTGCGAGTACACGGCGCGGCGCCCCGCCCGCGCGCGGTACTGAATGAGAAACAGGATCATGAGAGCCGTAACCAGAAGAAAGACTGCGCCCGTGATATAATAGATAATATAAAAAATGCGGTCGATTTCTCCGCCAAACGTTGACACGTTTTCCGGCAGCCAGCTCATCATTTTGGAATGACACCGTCCCGAATATTTTTATTTTATTCTTGCTAACATAGGCATTTCGCCATTTCAAGGGCCAGACCCGGGTAGCCTTAATTTGAAGTTGATCGAGAGCCGCGGTACGGGAGGGAGGAGTTCCGAGAGCACCGTTCGCGCGGGGAAGTCGGGACGGATGTTCAGGTTAAGGAAGGGTCACGGTCTTTCTTTCTTGATTCCGTTAAGCATCCGCCGCTCCACCGCATTCATCTGGTATAAGGATCCAGTGACCATGTCCAGGACGAAATGAATTTTTGCTCTGATCGAAGCGAGAATAGTGAGCTCCTCCGCATCAAAGTATTTTGCTCCTACAAACGCAAGCTCATTCAATAGCCGGGCATGTTTCAACAGCGCGGCCCTAAAATTCCTCAATCTCCACCATAAAGGATCGGTGACCGGCCCGGCATCCCTTCCGCCGGGAGCAATGTCCCTGTTATTTTCGCACGCAAAGGACTCTATGAGCAGCCCGGCGCAGCGGTCTAACAGGCTCAAAAAAAGCTTGCCCGTCTGAGTAAAGGCCGACGCCCGGCAGCCCGGCAGCAAACGGTGCAAGGGCTTGGTGCGCTTATGAACAGTAATCAGATACTGGCGATTCAGGAAAGCCGTCATCCCGGTCTGAACAAACAGGTTTTTTTTGGAAGGTTCCAGGAGCAAAGCTTTAACAAACAAGTGATTGCCAAGATCCTCGCAGCCCGGGATCCGGTAATGAGCCAAGCATGCTTGAAGCGTTCGAGGGTGAAATCCGAAAGAGGCCGAGATTCGTCGAGCCACCGGCTCAGACGGAGAAAGGAGATCGAGCCAAAACGGCAATGGTGGAAGCGGGTTAAAGCGGGGGAGACTCCTTCGCGTATACGCCTGGACGATTTTTTTATCTCCGCCGCAGGCCAGGATGATCCGTTCCATCTCTTATCGAGCCACAGGTCATTCAGCCGCCCCGACCTTTGGTCTCCACTTGTCGAACCGCCTTTCAAACCTGGTCAACAACTCCATAGACATCATCCCCGTTAGAGCGAAGATCAAAACGCCGACAAAAACTTTGTCCGTCTGAAAGGTCGCGCCGGCGACCGTGATCATAAACCCGATACCAGCGGTGGCCGCATAAAGCTCTCCGACCATGACTCCAACAATGGCCCTCCCGACTCCTAATCTTAAACCCGTAAGGATGAAAGGCACCGTGGAAGGAAGCACCA
>JACQUW010000275.1 GCA_016210115.1 Deltaproteobacteria bacterium
ATGCAGGCACTATCCTATATAGTGCTACTAAATGCAAGACGGCATGCATTTGGTACGTCTTTGCCTCGGTTTCGAATTCTGAGAAAGTCTCTCCTCTATGACGCGTTCGAGAGTGCGCTCACGGAACTCATCAGCGAGCCTGACGCAGAAGCGGTCGAAGCCGCTTTGCATCAATGGGTGAGGCGGGCTGTGGCAAACCGAAAAGGAGTGGTGCGCGTGGGATATTTCGGGTCTTATGCCCGTGGAGACTCGGAAGTGGGCAGTGACCTGGATCTCCTTATCGTTGTGGAGAATTCAAGCCAACCCTTTGAGAGACGATCGGTTGATTGGGATACCACCGAACCCCCCGTTCCAGTCGATGCACTGGTCTACACGCGAGACGAATGGGACTCTTTGAGCAAAGAGGGGCGATTTCATCAGACGTTGGCGCGAGAGATCGTCTGGGTCTACGAGCGACAAAAGCCCCGGACGTCTCAATGACTTTTTAATCGGTAGCCTTCATTCGACTTCGAATTCCTAGCTGGCTTTCGCTTTTATTCTCTCGATGAGCTGTTCCAGAGACGAGTTTGCGATCACGCGCTGAAACTGAGAGCGGTAGTTGTTCACCAGGCTAATATTTTCCACCACAACATCATAGATCCTCCACCTTCCGTCGGCGCGGTGCAGCTTGTAGTTGACAGAGAAAGATTCACCCTTTTTGCCAACGACCTTGGTATCAACCTCAGCGTAGTTTCTATCGATGGACTCTCCCGTGTAAAGCACCTTCTGACCTTCGTAAAGGTCGATCTTATCCGCGTAGGTGTTTTCCAAAAGCTCGGTAAATGCCGAGACGAACTCTTCTTGCCGTTTCGAGTCCAGGCGGCGCCAGTGGGAACCGAGGGAGCGCTTGGCCATTTCTCTGAAGTCGAATAGAGGATAAACGATCTCTCGCAGCCGGCTGACGATCTCTGCTTTGCGTTTCCGGCCATCGCCCCTTGCTCGGTTGAGGACCTCGACCCCTTCATCGAGAGCAGCCCGTAGTTGCTCCGTAGGTTCGCCGGCGTGAAGATACGATAAGCCAGAGAGCATGAACATCGCCAAAAGAAAACCGTAAAAGGTTATTCTTGCTTTCATTTCGCTTATACCTCAATTTTGCCAGTTCAAATATTCCGCTACGCTGACCAATCAATATTCGTCTTTTGCGAAACACTTAAACATATATCAAACGGCGCAGGGGTCAAGGAGAAAGGCACTATCGAATCGAGATCTTCTTTAACCCGTCTGATCCGAGGATGAAAAAGCGAACTCCAGACAGCACACTAGCGGCGAAGGGATACTGGCACGAGCGGCATCACCACCGCAACGAGAGCGAAGGGCAAAAGCCATGAAAAAGCAAATTGCTGAGCCTGGGCAAACCCTATAGGACCTCCGCGACTTCCAGCAAGCACGGCTTCCATGAGAGCTGTCGCAAACGCCGTTCCAATTGAGCCGGCAGCGGATCCGAACGAGGTGAGCATCCCCGAAACAGTCCCATAATCTTCGGCACGGATGGCGCCAAAGGCGATCTTCTGGTTGGCGGGGACGAAAAAGCCGCTACCGACTCCAGCCAGCCCGAGCGCAATCGCAACTGTAACGGCCGTTGACTGAGCTCCGACGCTGGAATAAACCAGAAGCCCTATTCCGATAACGCCCAATCCGAATGCAGAGACCCATCTCGGGTTCCAACGATCGCCTAGATATCCACTGAGCGGAGATGTAACGGCGGTAGAAAAAGGAAAAGCGCTCATCGTCAAGCCGATCATTAAGGGAGGTAATCCGAGAACATTCCCCATGTATATCGGGGCGAGTATGAAAACGGGATAAAGAGCGCTCGAACTCAACAGCAGAGCCAACATGGCGCCCGAAAGCGGAAGATTTTTGAAAAGAGACGGACGAATGAGGGGTCGCCTTGCCCGAAATTCAGTCGTTATGAAAGCAACGAATCCGATTACTGAAACAGCGAGCCAGAACAGAATCGCACTTGATCGCCAGCCGGTCGTGGGGGCAAGACTCAACGCGATAAGGAAGGCCGGATAACCGCTCATCAGGAAAAAAGCGCCCATGAAATCGAAACTTCCCGAGCGTCGCGCCTTGTCAACGTGCAGGACTTTAAGACTGGCTGCCGCAATTGCCCCGCCGAGGATCAGGTTCGCTAAAAATATCGCGCGCCAGTCCCAGTAAAGAAGTATACCGCCCAACGCGGGGCCCGTGGTCCTTCCGACGGCGAGAGCCGAGGCGTGCCAGCCGAGCATCTGCCCTCGTCTTTCGAGAGGGTAGCTCGAGGCGAGAATCGCGGGCGCCATGGGAATGGCCATTGCCAGACCGATCGTCATCGGTACCCGAAAAGCCAACAACTGAGGCAGGGAAGCCGCCATCGCACACAACACCGAGCCCGCGGTATAAACAATGATGCCGATCTGATAAAGACGCACTCGTCCCCAGAGATCGCCCGCGCTGCCAAAACAGAGCGAGAGACTGGAAGACATGACCATACCCATTATGCCGATCCATTGGACAGCCGCCAGGCTGCCGCCCAGTTCTTTTTGGATTGCCGGCAAGGCGACCTGGATGCTGAAGAGACTATTGGAGAACAGAAACGTTGCGAACCAGACGACGGCGATGACGGAAATCATTTCAACGCAAGAGCTTGTAAGATGGGCGGTTAATGGCTGGATTCAATCATTTTAGTCACAAAGACACGAAGGCACCAAGAAAAAAGAAACTTTGTGTCTTCGTGCCTCCTTCGAAAATTGGCCCTCAGGGCAGGGGGTGCAGGGATCGCGACTCGCAACAGCGTCACCCCCGAATGTCTTTATCGGGGGTCCAGTTCCGGTTCCCCTGGATTCCCGATCGAAGCATTCGGGAATGACGACTTCTTGAAAGTTGGGGTTGTGTGGGAGGAATATGCCCCCATTTTCATCCTCTGCGGGCGAGCGTAAGCTCATAAATCACTTAGTGGCGAGAACGTATTGTTACCGCTTAAGCGCGCTTTCTTGGAGGGTCGAAAAATGGGAGCTTTACTACCGTCGCCTTTACCTTTTTGCGCTCGTATTCTACAGTTGCTTCCATCATGAGCCGAGTGCCCGGCGTCGTATGCTCTTTAGCGATGGTCGCCAGCGCGATATATTTTTTTAGGGCCGGGGACCAGCCGCCGGTAGTTGCCCTACCCACCTGCTTTCCATTCTTGTAGACAGGGACGCCGCCTCTCCAGGCCCGGCTTGGAACTTCTGGAGCAAGCCCTACTTCCTGAAAGAGGCGTTCATAGTCATTCCACTCTATTTCCAAGCCGACAATTTGCCGCGCCGGACCTTTTTTCTTCTCTTCGACTAATGCCCTGCCACCGACGAAATTTCCCTTTTTGAGATCAACGGTCCAGCCGAGACCGATCTCGAATGGCGAAGATTTCTGCGACGCGATGAGCGCTCTTTCGGAGCTGATGTAATCCACCTCGATCAGAATAAACCCGGCTTCCAGCCGCGCCACGTCCAACGCCAGCATGCCTGCAGGCGTGATCCCATAAGGTCTCCCCTCTTCGATCAGCAGATCCCACAACCGCTCAGCGTCGGTCGATGGCACCCAGATTTCATACCCCAGATCTCCCGTATAGCCGGTCCGCGAGATCAAAACTTCAAGGCCGCCGATTTTCGTCGGTGTCAGACGAAAGAATTTCAGGTTCTCGACGGCGGCATCCGCAACCCGTTTGAGAATTTGACGCGACGTGGGGCCCTGCAAGGCCACAGCGGCAATTTGCTCGGACACCTCTTGGATTTGCACTTCCATCCCCGTGGCATTCATCTGAAACCATCGCAGGCTGGGGTCGGCCAGGTTACAGCGGAAATGATTCTCTCCCAGGCGAAACACGGTCCCGTCCTGGATGACCTTGCCCTTTTCATCGCACCAGCAGGTGTACATCGCCTGGCCTACCGAGCACCTGGCGGCATCGCGGGTGATGACGCGATTGATGAAGCGCAGAGCGTCTCTTCCGCTGATGTTGTACTTAAAGAGCGGCGAGACATCGATCAGCGCGGCGGAATTCCTGATCGCGTGGTATTCCTGCTCGTGCAGGACCTGGTAAGAGCTGGCGGCGAGATATCCGGACCAGATTCTCCAGGCCTGACTTTCGCATAGCGGCGAAGTCCGCGAATGAAAGGCCGTACCGATAGGCATCTAAGTTTTGGCTGTCAGCGATCAGAGCACCCTCACGCCTACCCTTTCTTGATTGGTAGAAAGTCAAAGGTGAGGGCTGGAATTCGGATTCGAACCAACGCCCGAAGATCCGAAGTAATTGACTTATGGACTAAAATTGCAAAAAATGGCCCCTGAAGCAAGCGCGTCTATGGGAAAGAGCTACGATGTCATCGTGATCGGCGGTGGTCACAACGGTCTCACGCACGCCGCGTATCTGGCAAAAGCAAGCAAGCGGGTTTTGGTGCTTGAGCGACGGCACGTCTTGGGCGGTGCCGCGGTAACCGAAGAGATCTATCCGGGGTTTAAGTATTCGGTCTGCTCTTATGTGGTGAGCCTTCTCAGGCCGGAAGTCATCCAGGAATTGGATCTTGCCAGGTACGATCTGGAGATCATCCCGCTGGACTCTACCTTAACGCCGATGCCCGGCGGTAACTATCTCGCGCGTTGGAACGACCATGCCAAGACGAGGCGGGAAATTATGCGCCATTCGCCGGTGGATGCCGAGGCTTATGAACAATTCGGCACGGTTATGCATCAGATGGCTGTCGCGATCAAACCTATTCTTGGAATCGTTCCGCCCAATCCCGCCGGATTAACACCGGCTGACTTGCTACAAATGAGGGCTCTGACCAGGCGGTTTCGCAGCTTCGGAAAAGAGAATCTCTATCGCCTGATAAAACTCATGACAATGAGCTCTGCCGATTTTCTGAGCGAATGGTTCGAGACCGAAGTGTTGAAGGCAACGATGTCCGCCAGCGGCATCATCGGCACGTTTCTCGGGCCGCGTTCTCCCGGGACGGCCTACGTCTTGCTGCACCATTATATGGGCGAGCTTGACGGGGCTTTCAGGTCCTGGGGTTTCGCCCGGGGCGGAATGGGAAGCATCAGCCGGGCGATCGCCCAGGCGGCCCAGCATTACGGCGCAGAGATCAGGACAGAGGCGGGCGTGGACCGCATCCTTGTAAAAGACGGAAAGGCCAGAGGAGTCGTCCTTTCCGGCGGCGAGGAAATCGCCGGAAACGTTGTGGTCTCGAGCGTTGACCCCAAAAACACGTTTTTGAAGCTGGTGGATTCCGCGAGCCTGGATCCCGAATTCGCCGGGAGGATTCGCCGCTTCAAGATCCGTGGCTCTTCAGGCAAGGTGAATCTCGCATTGGACGCGCTCCCCAATTTCACGTGCCTTCCAGGAGATGGCCCACACCTTAAAGGCGCGATCTCCATCAGCCC
>JACQUW010000044.1 GCA_016210115.1 Deltaproteobacteria bacterium
GGGAAGTAAGGCGCTCGATTCATCAGGCAGCGGTAATATAGCCAGTTTAGTTAATACGCCCACCTGGACAGCGGGAAAAATAGGAGGCGCAGTCGCTCTCAATGGAGTCAATAACTATGTGGACATTGCGTCATCCAGCGCGTTGGGCGTTACCACAGCTTATACCATCTCCTTGTGGGTCAAGCCCTCTGCTCTGGTGGATTATTCGCCGCTTATTTTTCGAGCCGACACCTTAGATGATATCGAGGTGTACGACACCGCGGAAACCGGCGCTCAAGGGCTCACCATAGTCCACAACCGCGGCAATGGGGGAACATTTTTCTTTGCCTCAAATAACAGGGGTTCAGGAACAACAGGAGCATGGGGTGGACTGCCCAAAAACAAGTGGAATCATCTTGTCATCACTTATGCGAATAACACCTGGAAGTTGTACCTGGATGGGGTCCAAAAGGGAAACACCATAACCGGAGTCCCCGCGCCCCTGCATACGAATAAAGGATGGATGATCGGTAGAACCCGTAACAGCGCCTTTAGCGGCACGCAATACCTCAACGGTCTCATCGATGATGTCCGCATCTACAACCGAGCGCTTTCGGCAACAGAAGTCGAGGCTATTTACACAAGCGCACCGCCGCCATCTTTTGACTTTACCATTGCCAATGGCGGATCGAGATCGGTTACCCAAGGCTTATCTATATCGAATAGCATTACGGCTTCCCTGGCTTACGGAACGCCGCAGGCTGTATCGTTCGTGACTTCCGGACTTCCACAGGGATCTAACCATACCCTCTCTTCGCCTGGATGCAATCCAACCTGCTCTGTTAATTTGACCGTCAATACGTCTATTTCCACTCCTGCGGGAATTTATAAGATCACTATCACCGGAGCCGGCGGTGAAATGAGAAAAACGACGTCTTTCACGTTGATCGTGGATCCGGCCTCTGTTGAGTCGCCTTCCGTCGCCTCTCCTCTACCGCCGGGCAGTCTCCAAATACCCCTTACGATCAAGGAGTCGATCCCTGGCGGAGTGAACGGTGTCAGCAGAGTCGCAGAGCCTGTAACAGTCGGCATTCCTCTGGAGGAAAAGAGTGGCGTTACGAGTGTCAATCAGTTGGGCCTATCAGGAGCAGAAGCGGGACAATTCCGTGTCCTGGCACGTTGGCCCAATGGCAATATCAAATGGGTCCTCGTTGACTTTCAGGCCGATGTCCCTGCGGGAGGAACCAACAGTCGGGTTTCACTAACAACTGGATCAGGCAACTTCGGCGGTTCTCTTCTGGCAACCGACGACGGCCCAACGATTGCCGTATACACAGGCCCCGCGCAATTTGTCATCAGGAAATCGAATTTCAACATCTTCGATAGCGTCGTTGTGAACGGTCAAGCTCTCGTAAAGCCGGGGAACAGCGGCCGGATGGTAATGCGTGACACGAGCGATCGGGAATATACATCAGCTAACGATCTCGGTTCAACCGCGCTTATTGAGGAGAATGGACCGGTGCGCACGGTCGTAAAGGCGATCGGCTCTTTTAGAGATTCCTCGGGGAGACGGTTGGCTGACTATACTCTTCGTCTGCACTTTTTTAGGGGAAAATCTTACGTAAAAGCGTTTGTCGTTCTCCGAAATGCTGATAGCACCTACCGCGGAGACGTGCTCTTTAATAGTGTCGAGGCTGTGGTTCCAATTGCCCTCGAAGGGGCCCAGACCGTTGAGCTGGCGCGTAAATCGGGCGCCGTGAGCCAAAAACTCGGTGCCGGCGAGATAGCGTCCATTTTTCAAGGCTTCAGTACCGGGATGTTCGGGCCGGAGAACCGGGACTGCTTTAACTGGACACCGCCGGTTGCCGGAAGCTGTGATCCGAACTTCAATTACACCTTTGACCCGGGCGCTGCCGGCTTGGAAGTCAAGGTGGGCAGCACGGTTATCAACTCACTCGGGAACCAGGATGACTGGACGCAGGGCTGGGCTGAGTTGCGCGACGATCAGGGCAAGGGCGTCACGCTCCTCTACCGCTGGATGTCCGGCTACTGGCCAGCGGGACTTGAGATCAGCGGAGACGGCGGCACCAGTATTGAGCTTTTCTCGAAACGGAACCCAAAGAAAGGTCTTAACCTCGTTTTTCAAAAGCATGAGTTCCGGGAAATTATGTGGGACTTTCACACCCAGCGTATCAACAATGCGGAGACGTTGTATCACCTGCAGTATCCGCTTGTGGCCTATGCTGAACTTTCACACTACCAGAAGACCAAGGCTTTGTACGGGCAGACTGAACTGGTGACCGCGCCTCAACAGAATAGCTGGTTTGCGGCACAGGGAAAGACCGGGCCGTCACTCTACCCGTGGTATCGAATCTACCGCATGTGGGGTTGGGGCACCGGAGGAGGAGCCAACCAAACAGATTTCCCTCTGAACGATCTCCTCGATTTCCTGAGAACCGGATATGGCCCATCTTACCTTATAGGCGAGCAACGAAGCCTTTTTAACAACACGGCGATTGTGCATTCCGACGATGGCAACGTTGCTTCCGCCTCTGATCCCGATCCCGCACGGCGGTCGAGTCTTAACGGAGGCTTCATCGACATGGAGCACGCGCATGTCCTGTCGCTTCCCTTCTACTACTTCCTAAGCGGCAACGAATGGATTAAAGAGGGGCTTCTCAATTATGGCCAATATCTCGATTATACGGAGCAGGTTGGTTACTTTAAAATGCCGTCCAATCCCTATTCCCGCGCCTGGAGCCGAAAGTACCGCAACGTCGCTCTGATTTATGAATTCACCTGCCAGACAGGGATCTGCGATTCACGGTACAAAGACTACCTGGCCAATTGGACTGATTTTCTTCTGAATTCCCGAGACAATCCCCCCAATTTTTCCGTGCGCGGGCGCAACTTGAATCGCGGCTACCTCTACTGGGATTCCCCGTGGGCGCAGGAGCTTGGGTTTCGGCCAGTACACGCGCTTACCAGCGTGCAAATCCATTTTGAATCAATATGGCAGGCATTAAGAATTATGAACGATACCGCCTGGAACTACCCACGCAAAGAAGACATTGAGGATTACCTGACCGGGGTTTCCCAATTTGTGTTCAACGAATATTACGATGAGATCGGCAGTCAAATAGAGCAATTCGGTTTCATGTATGGATATCCACTCGACAAAGCTTATACTATCGGCAGCGCCTGGTATTTAAAGCCGACCCCTTATGACGCTTCCCGCGCGGCAGTCTTCGGCTATCAGAGAACGGGAGACACGTCTTTCCTGACTAAGGCCAACAAATTGATTTGGGCCATCACCGAATATGCCACTGCCCGGAGTCCGTCAGAACTGCAAGACCAGGCTCTCATGTATGCTCATTTCAATCCCCCTAAGACATGGAAGCCCGTTTCTGTGTCCGTTCAAAGTAGCGGTAATGGGTCCTACACTTTAACGTGGACGGTTCCTCAGGACGCCGGTCAATACCAGATCAAATATGCCGACCAGCCCATCGTTGAATGGCTCGGTTTTGATAAAGTCAATAGAACTTATCGATACGATCCGGCTCAATACGCGGCCTACTTTGCCGCCGCGAATATATCGGACGAACCTGGTCCCGCAGCGCCAGGAACTCAGCAGCAATTCACCGTGACCGGGCTGGATCCAAATAAGAACTGGAATTTTGCTATGAAGTACCACCCGGATACACCCGCAACTGTGCCTTCTCCACCCAAAGCGACCACACCTGCCGCGCCCACGGGGCTGGTGGTAAAGTAGACAAAGGACCAGTTGGCAGGGGGCAGGAAGCAGCAGGCCGAGTCAGGACTGAGGTAAGAGTGCTGAGGACTGAGCACCGCAGACTGCCGATATCGGACTACTGACCACGACTACAGACGATCTTCGGTCTGCGGTCGTCGGTCCCTGAAGAGCAAAGGGCATAGCGCAAGGAGCAAAGAACTGAAACCAGCGAGCAGGAGGCAGCTTCCAGGTGGCACCATGACAAAAACGGCAAGAGCAGGGAGCATGGAGCTAAGCGCAATGCAACTCCGCGCCATACCGAGGTCGCACTGAGATAAGAGTGCTGAGGTGTGAGGTGCACTTTGCGTCTCTCTTGCTGCTCGTTTCAACGATTTTGTTAGCGAGCGCGGCTGTGCTCGTCTCACAGGTCTCCCCAGCCGCCAACAAACAAAACGGTCCATTTGAGTGGGAGAAGATTCCGCCGAATATCTGGCTCCGTCTAGAAACCACTGGCACGCCACCACGGAAGGTTTTTCACGGCGCTTCAGCCATTGCCCCTGATCGAGATGAAGTTTTCTTTTTCGGCGCGGACACCCATGATACGGATTACAACAATACTGTCTCTCGCTTGAACCTCAAGACTTTGGAATGGAGCCAGGACTATATTCCCGACCCAATTACCGACTACGCATTAACGTCTGACGGTTATGCCGTTACAAAATCGGGGCGCCCCTGGGCCATGCATACCTTTGATTGCTGGGATTACGATCCGGTGGCGAGAAAACTGGTAGCCGTGGGCTCTCCTGAGCATGCCGCAGTCGCTATCGCTCAACTACAACAGAAAGGGCTGTTAACGGCCAAGCCACGTGCAGTCACCTGGCTCTATGATCCTGATGAAAAAAGTTGGACGCTGATAAGAACCAATTCGCCGCGACTTTTTGCTTTCGCTCTTGTTTGGAATCCCGTTCATAACGAGTTCATTGGCCACGACGGACTGGCGACGTACCATTACGACCCGAAAATTAAGAACTGGATTACTCGTCAGGCGCCTTCCGTTCCGGGCTGGCACCGGAAAATGGTGTTTGACACCTTCGCCAGCCTGGTATTGACCCTTGGAAACGATAAGGGCAGTGACGTTTTGTATAGCTATGATCCAAACAGTTTCAAGTGGGAAGTCGTAAAAGTCAACGGAAAGACATTGCCGGGGAACGGGGCCGCCCTAGCCTATGATACTCACAACCATGTTATGCTTTACCTCGCCAATGATTATCATAACCAGTATGATAATCCTTCAGGCAAGAGCGTGACTTTCATTTACGAATCCAAGACAAAAACTTGGAAACGACTGAATGTCCAAAGCCCGGACGTTTATGGCATGAATTACCTAACGCAATATGATCCGATTCACAGGGTCTTTTTGCATTTCGAAAAGGCCAGAGACTCTGGAGAACGGCTAGCGGTCTGGACGTTTCGGTACCAGCCGAAGTAAACCAGCAGGCAGGAGGCATTCAAACGACTACCCTTAGGACTAAGGTAAAAGGGCTGAGGACTGAGCAGAACCTCGGGCTCTCTTGCCCAAAAGCCTTTGTCTTTGAACAGCGACCCGGAGACCACCGACGATTCTTCCAACTTCTTTAGCCTGAGCTTGAAGTCTCTCAAACGCAGAATCATCGACATAGCCAACATCTAATGCCACATAAAGGTGAGATCGTACTTCTGCACACGATCCTTTTGCCATTGACAGGAATTGATGAAATTCGCCCCGGCCGCCTCGCTCGAAACCTTCAGCTATATTGGCCATGACAGAGACAGCGGCTTCTCGCATTTGTCTCAGAAGACCCAAATCTTTGGAGAAGGCTTGCTGCTGCGTGACCTTATAGATCGCCTTGGTCAATTCCCTAGCCTTCTGCCAAGCGATCAAATCCTCGAATCGCTCCACCTTGTTGGCTTGTTCTGTCATCTTCCTCAGTCCTGGTTTTTCAGCCCTCAGTCCTCATTACTCAATTTTCCGTCAACGGTCGACACGCTTAACGCTATGCACTATGCGCTTGGCTGATCTTATTGAAGATTTCCGCCATTCGGCCGACGAGTTCGCGCCGCTGAAACTGGCTCAGGTATTCGCGATTCGGACAAAAAGGCACGGTTCCATTCCCATTGTTAGAGAGCAACGACTCTAAGACATTACTCAGCCCCAAGACATTGCCCGGTTCGGTCACCCACCCTAAACGGCCTCTTTCAATGATCTCCGAGGTAGCGCCTGGCGCTGCGATGCAGAGGATGGGGCGGCCGGCCGCGACGTATTCGAAAAGTTTCCCGGGTATCACACCGGAAGTGGTTTCTCCCGTATCCACGATCAAAAGCAAAACGTCCGCTTGAACCTGAAGCTCCTTGGAGCGAGCATAGGGCACGTCGGGAAAAAAATGGAGCTGTTTTGCCAGGTCGAACCGGCTGGCCAGCTCATCCAGGCGAGAACGAATCTCGGGTGAGACTCCACCATAGTACTCAACATGGAACCGCCTTCTGAGCTCAGGTCGGTTTTTGAATAAGGCACCGGCCGCCTCGATTAACTCATATCCGCGACGGTTCTTAAATAACCTCCCGGTATAGACAAAACGAACCAAACCATTCGAATTTTCAACAGGATTGATTCCTGCATACTCCTCGGGGTCATATCCGTTGGTCACAGTAAAGAACCGCTCCGCTGGCACTTTACCGAGGCGTTCCCTCAGTGAAGCCATCTTGGGCTCAGAAACGGCTATCACAGCGTCGGCCTTCGATAGAGCCCACTTTTCCATTGCTATCTCAGATCGCCGGCGCCACTGAGGCACCCAATCCCGCAGCACATCCCCGGTCCAGAGATCCCGATAATCGGCAACCCACGGCAACCCGGTTTTAGCCTTCAAAAAGCGGCCGACCAGCAAATCGGTGAACGGCGGCGCAGTGGTGAAGAGGAGGCTCACTCCTTGCTCGCGACAAATCCGCTTTCCCGTCGCAACCGCAGGCACGGTCCAAAGGAGCCAGTCGTCAGGGATCAGAATATTCCTCGTGATAAATCTGTCGACGGCTGTCTTGACCTTTCCGAGAATCGGTATAATGCCTCTCTCGTTTTCATGCTGGCCGCCAGCTGCTAGCTGCTCGCTGCCTCCTAGAGTTGAAGGTTGAGAGTTCATGGTTGAGGGTAAATCAGCGCTATGCACTATGCCCTTTGCGGTTTCATCTCTACTCTCTGCTGTCTTGTGGTTGTCCCAGCTGCCAGCCGCCACCTGCCTACTGCCCTCTTCCTCCCCGCTGCCCGCTGCCTGCTGCCTCCTCTTTTTTTCTTCCTGCCGGCTGCCTGCTGCCTCCTGCCTTGCTGGTTTTCCGAGGAGCCTTTAGGCAAGCCGGATGACCTGGTTTTCCGGTTGCGGCCAGTGGGCACGGTAGACGGGCAGTCCAGAAGGAATCTCGGCGAGGGTGAGTTCGTCGTACGGACCTTCAGCCGAGGCGCTCACGGTCAGAACCAGCGGACTCCATCCCCATTCGAGGAGATGCTGGCATAACTTGAGCGTACGAATGCGGCCGATCGTCTTAAAAGGCGGGAACTCCGCCGCTACGATCAGGACACGTTTTCTCTTCTCCACCTTCTGGCTCTTCAGAATCTTCTTATCCTAACTCCTCCCCCCTTGCGGGGGAGGATCAAGGTGGGGGGCTGCATTAAGATCGAGCAGACAAGCTGGCAGGAGGCAGTTGACAGCTAGCGAAAAACAAAGCGTTGATCTGAACCCTCAACCCTTAACTCTCAACTTCCATCGGTCAGCCGTCCCCGGTCACCGGTCCTGGAAAGCGCTATGCGCCTAGCGTGAACCTGTCTCCATATCGCGCCTGGAACGTCTCCGCCAATGAGCTCAGGCGTGAAGCTAAATCCGAGTGATCGATCAGCCGGTCGCGGAGAAGCGCCCATTCAAAGATGGAGAACGAATCGCCTGAGCGTATGCTCTTCGCCGCCTCTAACCGTGAGCGGACATGCTCTTTTGCCGTCCGGTACGCTGAAATATAAAACAGCATTGTCGGGTCCCGCCCGATGGCACTCGAAATAACCAAGAATTTCTGCAGTTCCAGGAATGGCACGCTGGCTATCTTGCACGCAGGCTCGAGATTTTCCAGTTTCTCAATCTCTTCGTATATTCCGATGCTGTCGATTCCGGTTAAACGACCGTCCAGGTCCAGGACAGGCAGAAGAGGGTACAATCGACACACCGTCGGCCGTGTATCATGATCGCAGGCGCAATTGGGCCGGCGACTGATAATCGAATCGATTCGCATCATTCCGTGCTCCAGCGGGTATTCAGTCAGCTTACGATCGAAATCACCAAACTGCGCCAGCCACCCTCGGCTGTTGAGATACTCGTACTCACCGGGAAGCAACGGAAGCTCTTGAAATTGGGATTTGGCGATAAGCTTGAACCTAGCTTTATAGCGAGAGAAACTGCAGCAGTGGGCATCCCCGCAAAGTCTCCAGCAATCCTTCACGAAAACTAGATCGGTCGCGTAGATTTCGTCAAAGATCGCGGTCACCGCGTCAGTTAATCCCGAGCCGATAAAGCTCATACCTGCTTCATGTCCCACGCTATTCAGGTCCTCTCTCTATCACGAGCCACGAATTAGCACATCTCCTCCCCCCATTCGTCTCTGGGCCTTGTCTCTGCTCATCCCCCCATCCTTCCCTTCCCCCACAAGGGGGGGGAGGTATATGAGGCCTGAAGGGTGCGGCCAATACTAAACTTCACGAAACGCGAGGGAATCCATCTCTGTCTTTTTATCTTTATTCATATCTCCTCCCCCCTTGCGGGGGAGGATCAAGGTGGGGGGAATCAAGCCCACCACCTAATGCCTTCCAAATAACCTCCTTAACGTTCCCGATCTCTCTTAAGACCTCATTGTCCCAGAACCTCAACACCCGAAATCCCTCTTGCTCTAACCATGCGCTCCGCTCAGCATCATGTGCGGCTTGCGCCTGCTCACCATGTTGCCCTCCGTCGACTTCCACGACCAAGTGCTTTTCCAAACACACAAAATCCACAATATACCGCCCCAAAGGCTGTTGTCTTCGAAATTTGTGTCCTCCGATCTGACGTAGACGAAGATGTTGCCACAAGGCACGCTCTGTTTCTGTGGGATTTTTCCTTAGTCGTCTAGCCCTGACCCTGTTCATTCCCCCCATCCTTTCCTTTTCAATCCCCCCTTCCCGACCTTCCCCCTCAAGGGGGGAAGGAGCTAAGACCGATGCAAAATCGTTGCTACGAGTTGATTGCGACACCAGTTTTTCTCCTCCCCCCTTGCGGGGGAGGATTAAGGTGGGGGGGGATTGCTCGCTCACGGCTTTCCCTCTCCCACAAGCAGAGACGGAATTTCTCAAAACACTCTCACATACCGCGCGGAATTCATTGGCCTTGTCGCGCCAGCCGAAGGCGAGAGCTCGCTCTCTCCCCGCGTGCCCCATCCGGCTGGCAAGGCGTTCGTCTTCGAGCAGGCGAGTAATCGAGTGAGCCACAGTCTCTATGGATTCGCCATTTATCAGGATACCGGTCTTACCGTCGACAATCGCGTCGGGAACCCCTCCCGCATTTCCCCCTATGACAGCTTTCCCGCACGCGTTCGCTTCGAGAAAAACCAAACCGAATCCCTCAGTATCTCCATTCTCGAGTGTTCGGTTCGGCATCACGAACAGGTCGGCGGTACGGTAATACTTGGCCAGCTCTTCGGCCGGCACCACGCCTGTGAAGAAAACTCGCTCTTCCAGACCCATTTCCCGAGCCAGAGATCGCAGCCGGCCCGTGTCGCTCCCCTCGCCTACAATCATATAGACGGTGCCGGGATGGGCCCCAAGTACGCGAGGCAAGGCCCGTATCACCGCCTCATGCCCCTTGCGCCTTTCCACTCGTCCCACCGTAAGCAAAATCTTCTTACCTTCAATGCCGTAACGCTTCAGAATTTCTCCGTCCTTAGGACCAGGCGTGAAACGGTCAATATCCACTCCGTTGGTAATTAGATGAACTCGGTCCTCAGGAACGCCTCGACGAAGAACCTCCGTTCGGGTGAAATGGCTTACGGCTATGACAGCCTCTGCTTGGCGAAGCGCCGGCAGGGCTCCACGACTGTAGAAGCGCAAAGGCTTTTCCGCCATCAGCTCTTCACCGTGAATGTAATGGATGCAGGGTATACCCCGAAGCCTTCGGAGCATCCGCCCGAGCCAGGCGAGCGCAAATAGTTCGCCGAGGCAAACGATATCCACCTTTTCCTCGCGCACCGTCTGCAGCGCCCTCCTCAAGACCCCAAGCCGCAGCGGAAGATCATGTGAAAGCAGGCGCCAGGCGGACTGAGTCAAATGAGCTGCCGACGGAGGCTGTACCAATGGCCGGAGGAGCTCAATGCGCTTCACCCGAAACGGCTGACCCTGATCCGGTGCCTTGCCATTGTTGATGATTCTGTTTCCATCCATATAATGGCGCCAGGTTGTCAGGACCGTTGCCTCCCCACCTAACTGCCGGCACAGGTTGTAGTAGACAACCGCTGAGCCTCCCGCAATGGGAGGAAAATAACTGGTGATGAAGAGAACCTTCATGCTTCCTTGAGGACCGAGGACCGGTGACGGCTGACCAAGGGGTGAGAGTTCAGGGTGGAGAGTACGCTCGGGGCATAGCGCATGGAGCGTTGGCCCTAGCTGCCGGAGTTCTGTAGCATCTGGTTTTTTCTGCCAGCTGCGAGCCGCCACCTGCCCACTGGTTTCTGCTCTTTGCTATCTTGTACTTTCTGCTAACTGCCTGCTGCTCGCTGCCAGCTGATCTTGCCAGCAGCCGCCTGCCCGCTGGCCTCTGCTTTTAGCAGATAACCTTTAATTTCCGCGGCAATCATCCTGTTGCCCTCCGCGTTGTAGTGCCCCGGAAGCTCGAAGGGGAAGAAGACCCGGGGGTTAGGAAAGCGCCTAAAGGCGAGATCCATATCTAAAACATTAACCCCTAATCCACGGACGAGCTCAATCATTTTCTCCTTCATAATCGCGCCGGAGCTTCTTTGATCGTTATATCGACCAAACTCAGGAAGATAAACGAAAACAAGCTCTCCGCCTCTTCCTTGGACAAACAACTTTGCCTTTGCGAGGATTTCCCGGAGCACGACGAGATCAAACTCCTCCATCGCCTCTTTCTTGGAGAATGCTGCGGCCGAGTTCTTTAAGTGCGCTTTGATATTCGGAAGCCGCAACAGCTCCAAAGGGCCTTTAGGCATTATCTCCAACTGCTGCAATCCTTTTCTTTCCTGAAATCTCTTTTCCACGAAAGCCGTGAGCTCGCGGTTGATCGCGTCCTTGTTAGCCACGATGTTCTGCGAAAAGGGCTTCTCGGCCAAATATCGCCCCAACAGTGCATCGCTTTTCTCTTCCCACAGCTCTTTCAGGTCGTTCCCCTCGTAGTACATCCAGAAAACGTACCGCAATCGTTTTTCGGTAAGATATTCCTCAAGTGTTGCCAGCTCGATCAACGGGCCATTCCCACCGATTCCAAGATTCAGAGTGTGGGACAAATGCTCCCTCACCCGATCGACGAAGCCTTCGGCTTTAAAAACACAGTTTCCTTGCGTGAAAGAATCACCGACAAATACTGCATCGATTACCGGCGCGCTCCACGAGCCTGTCGGATTATTGAAGCCGTATTCGTCCGAGAAGTAGTCCACGTAAGTCCCCGATTCGTTGCACATGAGCGTTTTGACGCCTGCTATGCCGGATAACGGAAGCACGGGCTTCCCGTTCACCATTAGGTACCGGTTTAGAAAAGAGCCGGGGTGGACCGTCGGATAGTACCTCTCTCCCCTCCTTCTGAAATTTTCAACGACTTCGAATCTGTCTCTCACATCGAAATCGATATCGTTTCGCGCCGCGATCATCCGCCTCTGCTGGTCGAGATCAGCGGTCGAGACCAAGAAGCCCAAGGAAAGCTCCACGATGAGGACAGAACCCGAAAGCGATATCAAAAAACCAACCAGATTGCGCTTGAAGTTCGGGCTCCGATTCAACGAGAATGCCAGGACAACCGCGACAGAGAAAAAGAGCAGACACAAGGAAGCATTGGCATAATCCCGGTAGGCATGAAATTTAACGATGGATTCCGAGAACTGCCAGCCAGCGAAGAGAATGAAAATTCCCAGGACGAGGTTGATCGCTTTTGTCACGGGACTAACAAGCTGTTGAAAAAAGCTTCGGACACCGTTCGAGAAAGCTCAGGTCGAACGGACCGGATCTCCGAGGGAAAAACTGACCTCTCGTATTCAGCCCAGCTTTTGATCTCTAGTTCTTCGAGCCGTTTATGAGCGATGGCCTCCACAAATCGCTGCGCCAGTTGACTGTTCGTGATCAATGGAATGCCAAAGTCAACCGCCTGGCGTCGGATGATGTAATCATTCGTGAGCTCTTCTTCGTGATAATTTTTCGGGATGTTGATGACGAGATCTACTTTTCTCTGCATCAGGAATTCAATAGCGTTAGGACTTTGCTTCTCTAACGGCCAGCGCAGCACGGTGGCGGCGATGCCATTCGCCTGCAAAAATTCCGCGGTCCCTCTCGTGGCGTACAGGCAAATTCCAAGATCGCGAAGCAGTTTTGCGCTGCCCAGGAAAGCAGCCTTGTTTTCGACCGGCCCGGTCGAAAGGAGCACGCTTCGCACCGGCAGATGATAGCCCACGGCCAACAGGGCTTTCAGGAATGCCTCATCAAAGTCGGCGCCCAGACAACCCACCTCACCGGTCGAAGCCATCTCCACGCCCAGTGTGGGGTCGGCGCCATCCAATCGCATAAACGAGAACTGGGGCGCCTTGACACCGACATATTCTAAGTCCCAAGCAGATCCGTTGAGCTTCGGCACCGCCTGTCCCATGACGACCCTGGTCGCCATATCAATAAAGTTGACTTTCAAAACCTTCGACACGAAGGGAAAGCTACGGGAGGCCCGCAGATTGCATTCGATAACCTTGACTTCGTTGCCCTTGGCAATAAACTGAATGTTGAATGGCCCGTGGATTTTGAGAGCCTCAGCGATTTTCGCCGTGATTTTCCTGATCCGGCGCATGGTTTCGAGATAGGTTCGTTGAGGAGGAAGCACCAGAGTGGCATCGCCGGAATGCACGCCGGCGTTTTCGACGTGCTCGGAAATGGCCGATGCCACCAACTCCCCATGACAGGCCACCGCGTCGATTTCCAGCTCTTTTGCGTTCTCCACAAATTTGCTCATCACGACCGGATATCTCTCGGATACATCGGTGGCTTTTTTTAAGAACTTGGTAAGCTCGATATCGTTTGAGGCAACGGCCATGGCTGCGCCACTCAGGACATAAGAGGGGCGCACCAAAACTGGGTACTGCACCCTCTGGGCAAACGCTTTGGCCTCCTCCAGGCTGGTCAACTCCTGCCATTCGGGCTGGTCTATCCCAAGCTGGTTCAGCAGTTGAGAGAATTTGTGCCGGTTTTCAGCGGTGTCAACGGATAACGGCGAGGTGCCGAGAACGTTCACACCGGCTTCGTGGAGCTGCATCGCCAGCTTGTTGGGAATCTGGCCGCCTACTGAAATAATGATGCCTATCGGCTTCTCTTGCTCCCAGATATCTAAAACGGTTTCCAGGCTCAGCTCCTCGAAGTAGAGTCTGTCGCATTCATTATAGTCCGTACTGACCGTCTCCGGGTTAGAATTGATGATGATCGGAGCATAACCCAGCTCTCGCAATGTCAAAGCGGTATTCACGCAACACCAATCGAACTCCACAGAGCTGCCGATGCGGTAGGCTCCGGAGCCCAGGACAATCACCGACTTGGTCGCGTTGGCAACAATATCGTTCTCCTGGCCATTGTAAGTGAGATAAAGATAGTTGGTTTGTGCCGGATACTCGGCTGCCAGAGTGTCAATCTGCCTCACCCGGGGAACGATGCTCAGGGCTTGGCGCTGTGTCCGAATCCGCTCCTCCCGAAAACCCATAAGCGCGCCCATCTGCCGATCGGAAAAGCCGGCTTGCTTTGCCTCCAGAAGCAGCTTTCGGGAACAACGCCAGCCGCGGGTTGCCCGTATTTTGCTCTTGATCGCCACAATATTTTCAATCTTGTACAGAAACCATTTGTCAATGTGAGAGAGCTGGTGAATACGGTCGACTGAGCATCCCTGCTTCATAGCTTGCGCGATAGCAAAGAGACGTTCAGGCGTGGGTTCGCGCAGTTCCCGCTCCAGGTTCGGAAATCGAAAATGATTCTCGGTCAGGTCATCAACCCCGATTTCCAGCATGCGGACCGCCTTTTGCAAAGCCTCTTCGAATTTTCGACCGATCGCCATTACCTCGCCGACGGACTTCATTGCCGAGCCCACTTTCCTGGACACCAGATGAAATTTCTGCAGATCCCATCGGGGAATTTTGACGACGATATAGTCAAGCGCCGGCTCGAAGCATGCCGTAGTCAAGCCAGTGATCGAGTTGCGCAGATCAGTCAGGCCCATGCCCAGTCCCAGTTTCGCAGCCACAAGCGCCAAAGGATAACCGGTCGCCTTCGAAGCCAGGGCGGAGCTGCGCGAAAGCCGCGCGTTTACTTCAATCACCCGGTAATCCTGCGAATACGGGTCGAGAGCAAACTGGATGTTGCACTCACCAACGATTCCGAAGTGGCGGACCACCTGAATCGCGATGCGACGCAACAAGTGATAATCCGTGTTCGTCAGGGTCTGGCTGGGGGCTACAACGATGCTTTCGCCCGTGTGAATCCCCATGGGGTCAAAATTCTCCATGTTGCACACGGTCACGGCGTTATCAAAGCGGTCCCGCACAACCTCATATTCCACCTCTTTCCATCCGGCCAAATATTCTTCGATCAGGAGCTGCGAACTCTGCGCAAAGGCCTTCGCTGCTCGCTCCATCACTTCGTCAGCATTCGAGCACAGGCCCGAGCCGAGTCCGCCCAAGGCGTACGCTATGCGCAACATCACGGGATAGCCGATCGCGTCGGCCGCCTTTGCTGCTTGCTCCACCGAGGTGGCAGTCAAGCTCCTCGGGACCTTAACGTCTATCTCAGCCAGTTTCTTAACGAACAGGCCTCGATCCTCCGTCTCGCGAATCGCCTGGATCGGCGTGCCGAGCACTCGCACTCCGTAACGGTCAAGAACGGACTCCCGCTCCAGTTCAAAGCCGCAGTTGAGCGCCGTCTGCCCGCCGAAGCCAAGCAGGATGCCGTCGGGCATCTCCTTCCGGATTACCCTCTCAACAAAATAGGCGCTGACAGGAAGAAGATAGATCTGATCGGCCAGATAATCGGAGGTTTGAATGGTGGCAATGTTAGGATTGACGAGAATCGTCCTGATACCTTCGTCCTTTAGGGCTTTGATCGCCTGGCTTCCGGAGTAGTCGAACTCGCCGGCCTCGCCGATTTTTAAAGCGCCACTGCCAAGGATAAGGACTTTTTTGAGTCGATCAATCATCAGAGCTGAGCTATGAAGTCATCGAGAAGAAAAGCTGTGTCGACGGGTCCTGGCGCCGCCTCGGGATGAAACTGGACGCTCATAAAGGGTTGCGAGCGATGGCGGATTCCCTCATTGGTCCCATCGTTGGCGTTTGTGAACCAGGGTTTCCAGCCGTCGGGAAGCGTTCGCGCGTCCACCGCGTAGCCGTGATTTTGCGACGTAATGTAGCACCGCTTTGTCCCGAACTCGACGCAGGGTTGATTCTGACTGCGATGGCCAAATTTCATCTTGTACGTCTCCGCTCCGGCGGCCAAGGCAAGGATCTGGTGACCCAGACAAACCCCAAAGATCGGCCGCCCCTTCTCCAGTGCCCGCTGGACATACCCGATCGTCTTCACGCACGTTTTTGGATCCCCGGGTCCGTTGGAAATCAGTACGCCATCAAAGTCCTCGTCCAGGAAATCATAATCCCAAGGAACCACAATCACCGTAACACCTCTGGCCACCAATCGGTGGATGAGGCTGTTCTTGCTCCCACAGTCAATCAGGAATATGCGTTTTTGCCCTCCCGGGAAAACCACACGTTGTCTCGGACTCGTCAGAGAGACTAGATTTTCTTGGTTAGGATCGGTGAACTCAACATCCTGGCCGTTGATGAGGAGCTTGCCGAGCATACTTCCGTTCTCGCGCAACCGTTGGGTAAGGGCTCTGGTGTCAATTCCTGATACTCCCGGCACTTCCTGTTCATGGAGCCAGGTCCCAAGGCTTTTCGTCGCGCTCCAATGGCTATGCTCTGAGGCCGCTTCGGAAACGACCAGGCCTGCGATTTGCACCTTATCCGACTCAAATGCCGCCTCAAAGCCGTTGACGGTAATAGACCGGGGCACGCCATAATTTCCTATTAGTGGATAGGTGAGGACCAGGATCTGCCCCTTATAAGAAGGATCGGTAAGCGCCTCGGGATATCCCACCATCCCGGTATTGAACACGACCTCGCCGGCGACCGCTTTGGGAAAGCCGAATGCGCGGCCCTCAAAGACAGCGCCGTCTTCGAGTAGGAGACGGCTTTTTCGGATCCTTCTTGCCATAGTCTTTCGAGTTTCCCTACGCCTGTCTTCTCTAGTGGGGTTCTGGATCGGCTTAGCGCGTACCCTAATCTTAATGTTAGATCCCACGCTCGACGACTCCCTGAAAAAATTCCGCCACGGCCTCAGCGACTCCCTGACTCCCACGATCGGTTAAATGCACGTGATCCAGGAATAACTCGCTCTGTCCGGAAAATAATCGGGCAAGATCCAGCATAGGGGCATTCTTTTCTTTGGAGACGGCATAAACCGCAGCATCCGTTTCCTCGAATGCCTGGTAGAGCGCCTTGTGCGTGAGCAACGAATAGGCGTATACGATGCGGGCCTTCTCTTCGTCTGAATTGTTCAGTGAAACCAGTCGGGGCTGGGTGAAAAGAATCGGTATCGCACCAATGTTCCGAGCTACATCAACGAAGTTCTTAAGATTCAGCTTGTATTGCTCCACGCCCCATCGAGGGAAAGAGTCTGCATACTGACCTTCAGGAAGACGACCCTCAGCGCCGAACGGTTTCCCAAAGATCGCAGGTATCGATTTTAGCCTTAAATATATCTGCGACTGATCCAAAAGGTCCGAAAACCACGAGGGAGGATAGCCTTGGTGCGTTGGCCTGGTGAGCGGTCTCATGGTTTTTAGGGGAGTTCGTTCAGGGCTGACCGTGCGAAAATATTTCATGTCGTTCCAGGCTTCACAAACAACGACGTAATCCGGTTTAAAGTAGTGGACTTCAGAATACAGCCGGCCAATAAAATCGAAGGTTGTGTGTCCCGGAACTCCCGCATTGATGACCCTGACGTTTTTGTGTCCTTTGTTTTGCAGGATCTCCTGGATCCGATGCGGCCAGTCTTTGCCTAATGGCGATTCATCATTGAAAACAAACGACCCTCCCAGAATCACAATCCGGATCTCCCCCCCGGGCTTCTCAACGGGGAATTCTTCTCCGCGATATCCGTTTCGAATAGTCAGTCTGGGCGATCCGTCTTTGCCCTTGATGTTCTGGTCGAAACTTGCAAGGCGATGAATCGAAAATGCCGAGGGCTCATACGCGACTGACCTCTCCAACATACCCCGCGTTGTATTGGTCATCGGGAAAATCCGAAGAACGGATTCGGAAAGGAATACCATGAATGCCAGCGAGACTGCCGAAAGGACTAGATTTTTGAGCTGGAGTGAAGATCTGTATTGGATGATGAGAAAGCCCGCCAGCAGGCAGAGACTATCAAAAACCCAAATCGCGATCCTGTTTAGAAGCGACGGCGCGTCGTTGTCGCCTAGGAAGATGCTCAGCAGCCATTCATTACAAAAGATGCCGACAGCTATGAGAAACGTCCCCAAAACTAGGAGCGTCTTCTCGTCTTTAGAATGCCCGTTCATATCGTCTTAAACTGCCTTGAAGAGTTGAGGTTGAGAGTTAAGAGTTGAGGGCCGGTCCCCAGTGGCAAAGGGCATGGCGCATAGCGCTTAGGTTCTACACGCTCTGCTCTTTACCCTATGCCCTTTGCTATCTTTCTGTTCTGCCGCCTGCCAGCTGGTTCCTGTTTTTTGCTCTCTACTCTCTGCTCTATGCGCTTTGCTCTTTGCTCTCTCGCGTTCTGCCTGCTGCCAACTGCCCCCCGCCTTCTGGTTCGCTTTGCTCTCTGCCTCTGCCCTATGCGCTATGCTATCTTTGTGTTCTACCGCCTGCTTGCTGCCTGCTGGTTGCTTTTCCTAGCTCTCTGCACTATGCGCTTTGCTGTCTTTCATTCTGCCTGCTGCCGGCTGCTGCCTGCCAGCTGCTTTTTTGCTGTTTTCCCCGGGAACTTGCGTGAAGACCAAGTGCTCAGCCGCAATGAGCGTGTACGCTTTAACTGAAAACGGAGCAAGGGCATGATAAAGTTTTCCCGCCAGGCTCTGCGACTTTGGATTCGGTCTTCTCTCAAACAGGTGAGAGCTCCCAAACACCTCTTTGACTATCGCGGTCAGCTCCCGGTAGGAAAGCAGTCGCTTGCCGCTATAAGGCCCCTTGCCTCTGAGCCGGCAGTAGGGGTCTGCAAGATTTCTCGGAAGAAATCCCACGCCCCAGAGGTTCACGTGAGGCTCAGCGGCTACCAACGAATAACGATTAGGCGAATTGAAAAGAAATCCTCCGCCGTCCTTAAGGACTTTCCTGGCCTCAAGTAAGAACGCCCGTTGGTCCCGCACATGTTCCACAACGTCCATGGAGTAGACGAAATCGAATGACTGGGTGGGTAAGGGAAGCGATTCTGCGCAGGCGGCGACAAAGGATCCGGAATAATAACCTTCCTCCTCGCAGAGTTTACGGGCCAGGACGAGCTCTTCCAGGGAGATGTCCACACCTGTGACATGGGGGGTCCGCGACAAAAAAGCGACGGTAGCTTCGCCCGACCCGCACCCCAGGTCCAGAATCCTGCAACCGGCGGGCAACGAATAGCCCAAATCCTGTAACTGCGCCTGCAGGAGCTTCTCGCGTTCTCGGGCTCTGTACCGTAGTGTCAGACGATGCTCCAGGTGGGCATCCTTTTGATCTGGCGCTAGATCTGTTAAGATCCGGCGCACGTAAAACCGCGTTAGACCTTCCCAATCGAACTCACGATACCGATCCAGCAAGGCGTTGACTCGCGCGGTCTCCTCTCTACGGGACACATAAGGCGGATCAAAGAGCCGAAAATCGGGGATACCAGCAATGAACGGGAACTCCCTCTGACAGGCCATGCAAGAATAAGCCCGGGGAGCTTCATCTTTGAGGTCGTGCCGGCAGCCTGGGCAAACGAAGGTCATTATAAGAGAGTCGAGGGTTGAGAGTTTAGAGTTGAGAGCTAAGAGCAAAGCGCCTGAAAAACCAAGCTGGCAGGGGGCAGCTTGCAGTTGGCAGAACTAAAGACGGCAAAGCGAAGAGAGCAAAGTGTGAAGCCAGCGGGCAGCAGGCGGCTGGCAGCAAGCAGAAAATCACACCCTATACAACGCTATCCATTATGCCCTGGTGCTGCAAAACGGTCCGGACCACGGACAAAAAGGACCGCTGACTATAGAGCCCGTCATCGGTCGCCGGTCGTCGGTCCTGAACTACCGGCCAACAACTGTTCGTACGTCGACCTATATTGCTCATACACCTTGTCCCAGGTTGGATGGGAGAGGACCGCTTTCAAACATCCATGCGAGAGTTCTTCACGATGGCTTTCATCCGTTATGATTCTCCCCAGATACTCAGCGAGCTCAGCGGCGTTTTCAGGCTCAAACAGGTACCCATTCAGCCCATGCTTTATCAAGGCGACGCAGGCAGAAATAGCCGAGGCGACAACCGGACAGCCTAAAGACATCGCTTCCAGGATGACAAGAGGCAGCCCTTCCCGGCGCGATGGCACAACGACAACATCCGCATTTCGGATGTATCCCAGGGTGCTTTCCCTATTCAGGGTTCCCAAGAATCTAACTTTATCCGCTATGTTAAGCCTTGTCGCGATATTTCTAAGCTCGTCCCGCTGAGGGCCATCCCCGATAAAGTACAAGAGGTGGTTGTTACTGGAAGGCAATTTGAGAAACGATCGAAGCAGCACATCAGGAGCCTTGCGATAGTTTAGATCTCCGGCAAACAGGACATAACGCTCTCCGCCATTGGTCTGTTCCCGAAAAACGCTAAGCTCCTCAGCGGACGGTCTGCCGTTAGGTATCCTGCTCGCCTTGCCCATTAACTGCGGGCGCAAATCGACAATTTCTGCCAGAAGAGCACCGGAAACGGCAGACACATGGCGCGCTTGATCGTTGAGTTCATTCAGATATGAGCTTGTTGGACCATGTAATTGCAGCACATCACTTCCCTGATAGGTAATGAGAATCGGCATCTCGGAAGGAAGCAATCCCTGAAATTTCGGCACTGGACATTGGATGTGGATGATTTCCGTCTTATATTCTTGCAGTAGCCGTCTCATTTTATATCGAGCACGCGTTCTCAGGGCTTGAGCCCTCAAATACCCAAAGGGGCCCTCGCCCATAGCCGGATGATCGGGGATGCACAGACGCATCACATTCCCGTCGATTGATTCCTCACTCACTGAGCCTACAGGTGTAACGATCAGAACAGAATCTCCCCTCGAAATGGCCGCCTTGCGCAACTGATCTACAGTGTTGGTGACTCCCCCGATAACCGGAAAATAAACGGGGGTTAAAAGTACGATTCGCATGGACTTACGTGTTCCGCTTCGACCGGAGACCGACGACGGCTGACCGTTGGAGTTGAGGGTTGAGAGTTCAGCGTGGAGAGTAAGGCACTCTGGCATAGCGCATGGAGCATGGAGCCCAAAAACAGGAACCAGCAGGCAGCTTGCAGCAAGCAGAACAAAAACACATGCTACAGAACTCCAGCACTTGGCAAAGCAACGTGCTTTGCTCTATGCGCTATGCGCTTTGCTGTCTTTCGTTCTGCCTGCTGCCAGCTGCCTTCTGCCCGCTGCCTATTGTTTTCCGCTCTTTGCCCTTTGCCCTCTGCTCTTTGCTGTTGCCGTTCTGCCATCTGCCTCCTGCCGACTGTTCTTTTTTGCGCTTTGCTCTAAGCGCCTTGCTGTCTTCTGCCAGCTGCCAACTGCTTGCTACCGCCGGCCTTTGCGGCCCTCTGCTCTTTGCTGCTTAAAGTTCTGCCCGCTGCTTGCTGCCAACTGCCGCCTGTTCTTTTGCGCTTTGCTCAATGCTCTTTGCTGTCTTATAGTTCTGCCAACTGCTAACTGCTCGCTGCCTGCTGATTTGTGCTCTTTGCTCTTTGCGATTTCGTGGCCCGAGAGCTTCTCTTTATAATAAGCGATGATGCGTTGCAGCATTTCCGGCAGGTCCAGCGTCGGTCGGTAGCCGATGAGATTCTTTACCTTACTGATATTGGGGAGTCGCCGGGGCATGTCCTCGAAACCTTCCTCATAAGCCCGATCGTAAGGTACCAAGATTATCTCGGATGAGCTTGCGGTCAGCTCTTTCACCAACAAAGCAAGCTCGTAGATCGAGATATCCCTCGTATGTCCGAGATTAAACACTTCCCCGAAGGCTTTAGGGTGTTCTACGAGCTCGATCATCGCGTTCACAACGTCCGTGACCCAGGTAAATGAGCGTCTTTGAGTGCCGTCGCCGTACACGGTGAGGGGCTCGCCGGAAAGCGCCTGGCAAACGAAGCGCGGCACGACCATGCCATACTGGCCCGTCTGTCGCGGCCCGATCGTATTGAAAAGCCGAACGATGACAGTCGGCAACTTCTTCTCTTTGAAATAAGCCCTGGCAAGAAACTCATCGATAATCTTCGAAGCCGCATAGCACCAGCGGGCTCGCGACGTCGGACCCATGACCAGATTATCCTCCTCCCCAAATAACGGCTCGTCCAACTTGCCGTAAACCTCTGAGGTTGAAGCCAGCAAAGTCGGCTTCCGCTTTCGCGCGGCAAGCTCCAGGACCAACTCCGTGGCTCGGATGTTGGTTTCAATCGTGCGAACCGGCTCTTCGACAATAAGACGCACACCCACAGCGGCAGCGAGATGGAAAATCACATCGGCCCGGTCCACCAACTCGAGCAGCAGAGACCGGTTCATGACCGAGTCCAGGGTGTACCGGAAACCCCGCCGGCCCTGGAGGTGGGCAATATTCTCGATGCTTCCGGTGGAGAGGTCATCCAGAATTTCCACCTGATAGCCCCGCTCCAGCAAGGTTTCGGCCAGATGAGAACCGACGAAACCCGCCCCGCCGGTGATGAGTACCGTTTTCATTAATCAAATCCTTTCCGTTGACCCGACCGCTCCGACAATTCCATTAGGGCAGCGAATCTCGTTTGAGCCGTACGGATGCTGAACTCCGTGCGGGCGCAGTTCCAGGCGCTGGCGCTGATTTGTTCCTGCAGGTCCAAGTTTCGCACCAGCATCTCGATTGTCTGCGCCAACTGCTTGGGCTCGGCTTTATCAACGACGACGCCACAACGCTGTTGCCGAAAATACCAGGAGAGAAAGCAATCTGCCGGAGCATGGACCAGGATAGGGCGCCTGGAAGCCAGATATTCTCCCAGTTTGCTTGTGGCGGAGGTTTTGATGACCTCGGGATAGGGAGAGTTGAAGGACAGCGGAAGGAAAAGAATATCCGCCCTGCGCTGAATATCCGGCATGGCGGACGCGGGCTGGGGTTCATGGCGAACGACCGGCCCGCGGATCCCTCTCTCAGCCAGGTAAGATGCCGGCGTAGACGTATAAAGGTGTAATTTTGCAGCCGGGGAACCAAGTAGATCCAGTGCCGCTATAAGATTCCGAAACGCGTCATAATGAGCATCGTAAATTGCGCCTGTATAGACGATCTGAATCTCGCCATCACTATTGCCGGATGCGCCGTTCAAATGACCTTCATACTCCGAAAGGTCACATGGGTTACGGATTACCGTGGAGCTGACTCCATACCGGCGCTTCAGCTCGTCAGTCATGAATTCATTGGGAGAGATGATCCCGGCCGCGCCGCGCATCAGCCCTGGCTCAAGACGTTGCGCAAAATAGCGCGCCAGAGGGTCCATCCATTGAAAAGAGTAGTAATCGAACAGGTGCGCGTAAAATTTAGCCCGAACCAGGCGGCTCGCCAGATAAGCAGCCGGCAAATCCACGAGATCGCCGGTGCAGGCGATCACCGCCTCGCACTGCTCCCGTTTCATAATCCGAGCAATCTGAAACCCACGCGAAAGGATGCCAAGCGGAACGTTAACAAACTCGCGAACCCTCGCCAGGCCGAATCGATAACCGCGCTTGAGCTCCCATCGGATCGGCAGATGGTAGTACCTGGTCGGCAATCTCTGATTGGAACCTTCATCCCGGACGCGTTTACTGTAGTCTTGCCGGGAGAGCAGACAATATTGGCTCGGATCGACCGAGCTGAGCAGGCGATAAATCATGATCGCCTGCCCGGATAGCGAGGGCGGCAAAGTGTGGGACACCAGGGCAAACTTCATAAGGATCGCATCTCCAGTTTGACCCAGTCCACATACTCGCTCAGTCCTTGTTTGATATCGACGGCCGGCTCAAAACCTAAATTCTTGCGGGCGGCGGAAATATCGGCGCAGCTATCACGCACTTCACCCTTCCGAGGTGGGGCGTGTTCGACAGCTAGTCTATCCCCATGGATCTCACGGAGAATGTCGACGAGACTGTTGATGGTCGTTGAAGTCCCGGATGCGATATTAAAGGCTCCGGAAGCGCCGTTGGTCGTGGCGGCAAGGATATTGGCCCGCGCCACGTCGCGCACATTCACGAAATCACGAGTTTGTTGCCCGTCGCCGAAGATGACCAAGGGTTGACCATGGAGCAACCGATGGGCAAATATCGGGATAACGTTCCCGTAAGCGTCATAACGCTGATTGACCCCATAGACATTGAAATACCGAAGGCACGCAACTTCGAATTCGTACAACCTTGAGTACGCCAGACAGAGCTTCTCTGCCGCCATTTTGCTGGCGCCGTAAGGCGACTCGGGATCCAGCGGATGATCTTCGCGGATCGGCAAATGCTTGACTTCTCCGAAAATCGCCGCCGAGGACGAGAAGACTACTTTTTTTACACCCGCCTTTCTTGCTGCCTCGAGAACGCGTACCGTCCCGATCACGTTGACGTCGGAGTCCTCAATAGGCTGCTCGATTGAGCGGAGATTGCCGACGGCGGCTGCGAGGTGGAAAACCACGTTCACGCCGTCCATAAGTTTTGAGACGAGATCCCCGTTGCGGATATCTCCCCCGACAAACCTTGCCTTTGCGAGAGCCTCCAGATTTTGTTGGTAGCCACTGGAAAGGTTGTCCAGGACGACAGTGTCGTACCCTTCTTCGACAAGGAGTTTTACCACGTTAGAGCCGATGAAACCGGCCCCGCCTGTTACTAGTGCTTTGCTCATATGAAGAAACTTAAACAGTATTCCGATAAGAATCTACGACGTGTGTTCCCTGTCGCCTTGGCGGCTGTGTCATAATGCCATTCATCTCCAGCCTTATCTCTGTTCATTTCGTTTCCCCCCATCCTTGCCTTCCCCCGCAAGGGGGGAAGGTTTAAGACTCCATGCAAGGATTTTTGGGAAAGCTAAAAAAGTAAAGGGAGCCATCTCCGCGTTTTATTATCTTTGTTCATACTTCCTCCCCGCTTGCGGGGGAGAACTAAGGTGGGGGGCTGCGAGGGCGAAGAAGTTTGTCAGCGCCCTGACCAAGGTGCTTAAGATGTCGACCTGATCCAAAAACTGGTGGGTTCCGACAGCGGGAACGATTCGCGCATCGTCTGGTATTCCGGAAGAACCCGACTGATCTGGTCGGCGTACTTCAGCATCATGTAGTTCCCCGGCCAGAGCACCTCAAACCTGGAGTTGAAGGCGAGAAAGGCCTGCAATAAATACTGTTCATTCCAGTAATAGTGATTGGTCTCAAAATAGACGCGAGGGTACGGCTTCGGTAAACTGATGTCATGGATATGCACGAGGACGCCTGCCGGTAGACGAGGAAGGACCTCGCAATACTCGAACTGTACATCACCGGCGGCTCGCAGCACATGGGTCGAATCTATGAACAATATGTCGCGGGGCTCCAGGGACGTAAACAAGCTGAAGTCGACCTCCTGAACCTTTTTCTCAATAATCTCAGACAAACCTGGGAGACCGTGTTTGAGATAATCCGGCACAAAGGGGTCGATGGCCGTAAGATGCGCGCCTTCACCGTCTTCCTTCAGGTTTTGCATACTTGCTGCCGCCGCCAATAAGGTTGAAAACCCGGAGCCGATTTCCACAATCCGCTTCGGTTTAAAGTGCCTGATCAGGCTGTAGTAGACATGCGCATCAACCGCCATAAAGGCACCGTTAATGAGATAAAAAGTTTTTGCATCACTTGATCGATGGAGCGGAAAGCGTTCCCTGAATTCACTCAGGTAGTTGGCAACAACCGTTTGGACAAGGTCAAGCGCGTCGGCGTCGTTGATTTTGAGTCCGACCAATTCGGACTGGCTGGTCCAAAATTTCTCACTCAGATCACTCTCCTCTGGGATGGGCAGGTAATAATGCTTCTGGAGGAGATGATAGCCGTACCTGGAAAACATCTTATGGGCGTCGTTACGCAGTCCGTACTTTGCCAGACCGGCGGCAACCATTTGCGCAAGGACGAGAATGCCTTTTCGCGCATAGTTCCGAATTAGCCTCTGTTTGATTGAATAGAGCACCGGAGCTGCTGTTTTGTGGAGTTTTAGCGCAGAGGAGATAAACGATGAATGCCTGACGGATTTCACCTAACTGAGTCAACCGACCTTCAGCGTTTCCTGAGCGATATCCCGTTGTGCTGGCTTAACCTCATCAACCAACTCCCCGTTGCCTTCCACAACAGCAGTGCCGTCAAATTGGCTCAAACCGTGACCGTTGATTTTGTAGACCGTTCGCATCCAATCCGTGGTGATCCGCATACCCTCCTCCAAACCGTAGCTGTTCTTATGATCCAGATCGCGGATGGCCTTTGAAACGTCCACGCGTTTCGCTTTTGTCGTCAAGATCTCCGAGTCACGATACTCTACCAAAGCTGGGTCGGCACCTGTCACCTTCAGTACGATATCCGACAATCCTTCTATGGTGTGGAGGCTATTGCCGCCGATATTGTACGTCTCACCCGGCTTAAAATTATCCACAATGTTGGCCAGGGTACGCACGCTGTCCGCCAGGTAGGTGGAAGTTCGGGAATGGCCACGGAACACCGTCCAGGGCAGCCCGTGGAGAGCGCAATAGAGGAAGCGGCAGTTTACGGAGCGGTAAGGACTGTAATATTCTCCCGGCCCATAGGTGTTAAAGATGCGCACCACCACGCTTTCCGTAGCGTACTGTGTCGCCGAGTTGCGAACTTGCATCTCGTTGACCCACTTGGTCATGGCATAGTCATTCATCTGCTTGATCTCATACTCCTCCATGACGGTTTCCACCATGAGATCGGGCCAGTCGCCGTAGACCTCTGATGACGAGAAATGGATCAATCTGAACTTAAGCCGCTCCTGCAAACGGATGATGTTCTTGGTGCCGACGGCGTTCGTGCGCCACAGCGTTTCATAGAAATCCTCGCCGTTCCAGCGGCCGAATTCCGCGGCGCAGTGATAGACGTAGTCGAACGGCCCCATCTGTTCGATAACGCGCTCGATCTGGCGAAACTCTCCCACGTCGCACCGGGCATAAAGCGGCAGCTTGACGTCGGTCCGCAGGCTGAAGCCGATCTCGTCCGGCTGGTGGGGAAGATCACAGGACACCACATGGTGGCCGCGCAGGCGCAGCTCCTTCACCAGGCCAGCGCCTAAAATCCCCAATCCGCCCGTAACCAAAATTCGCATATTAACCTCCGTTGTTGTTGGCTCTTCAGTTTTGGTGCTTACGGTTTAGATGTCTTCAGTTCGTTTAGTGGCGCACGCTCTAATTTTTCTGTTCGACCCGCTGTCAGGTTGTCACCGCCGGCTTTTTGCCGCTTCCGTTCGCCTTGACAGGTTGTCCACAGTTCCCTATAGTTCAAAGAAAAAAGGAGAGAGCTATTCCCAGACAACAGCGGCGCAAGAAACAGCCAAAACCTTGGGCCAAGGACGATGACTGGATTCGCCAGCACTTCGAAGAACTCGTCGATAAATATCCAGGCCAATACGCAGTAGTTGCGAACGGCGAACTGTTTGTTGGCAAAGACGCTCGCGAACTCTACACTGAAGCACGGCGAAAACATCCTGGTGTCGTGCCAACGGGCTTTCCTATTCCTCGACCCCAGGATTTTCTGTGCGCTCTATAAGCTTCCCCTATAAAGCCTATCGAGGGTTCCCCTGTCCGATCGTAACGATCGGAATCAAAGGGCCATTGGGATGGATTCGGGCAGAAGCCTATGTGGATACTGGAGCCTTCGTATTGATTTTCACGCTGAATGAGGCAGCCGGCCTCGGCGTCGACTACCGTAAGGGAAAAGAGACGTTTGTTACAGTTGGTGATGGAGGATTGATCCCGGTCTATGTTCATCGCTTGCCACTCCAGATTGGACCGATAGTATTCAAGGCCTCAATCGGTTTCTCGCCACGGCTCGGCGTAGGGTTTAACCTCTTAGGCCGCCAGGATATCTTCAACCGTTTTGATGTCACGTTCCGCGACGCGAAGAAACAAGTGAGCTTCCAACCGATCTCGCCGCAACGGCCCAAGAAACAGGCCTAGAGTCTCAGGTCGTGTCGCCACAGTTTGTAGCTGTAGCTTGTGGTTCGTAGTCTATGGTCCTGTTGTCTCTGCTCTTTCTTCTGCTAGCTGCGAGTTGCTCGCTGCCTGCTGGCTTTTCCACCTTGCCCCTTGCTCTTTAGCTGTCTTTTAGTTCTGCCTGCTGCTAGCTGCCAGCTGGTTCCTGCTCTGAGCTCTTTACTCTATGCCCTTTGCGCCCTGCTCTTTGCTGTTGCCGTTCTGCTTGCCTGCCAACTGCAAGCTGCCTCCTGCCTGCTATGCTTTTCGCTGCTTTTCGCCCTTTGCTGCAATTTTCTCGTAGGTCGCAATCACCTGGGGCTGAATAACTGAGCGATCCAGTCGCTCCGCGGTCACCTGAGCATTGATCTCCGCGGCCCGATCCACCAGCGCGTCATCGGTCACCGCGCGCCGAAGAGCTCTGGCGACGCCTCTGGGATCGTCTGGATGCACCAGAATAGCAGTCTCTCCACACACTACCCACTCATTCGCGCAACTCGTATCCGATTGAATCGGAAATGATCCCATGATCATCGCCTCTAATAGGGACGTGCTGATGGCATCGCTGATGCTCAGCCCAATGGAGACGCGGGCCTGTCCATGCAGGCGCAACATGTCCTCGTGAGAGCAGCGACGAACGATCTCGATCGTAAGACCCGTCGATTGTGCCAGCAACTCCGCGGCGATCTCGACTTCCGGAGCCGCCGAGTAAACCGCGACCCGATAACCGCGCAATACATCAGCGCAAAGCTCGATAGCGCGCAGCCCCACTAATGCCCGCCCGGCCCAGTTCTGATGCCCTTTTAAGACGATCAGTCGTCGGCCCGAGGAGTCTCCCGGTTCGCGAAGACGCCGGAGCCATTCAATGTCATAGCCGCCCGCATTCGGCAAAACAGGAAGAACTTCTCCCTTAAAACCAAAGGAACGTGCCAGTTCAACGTCCCGTTGACACTCGCAGGCGTAATAATCACAGGTGGACAAGACGGCGTTAATTTTTTCGATGTGATCTCTCAAACGACCAAAGAGATAGATGTCGCTGCCCCAGTTGCTCACAATCCAGGGTGGAAAGTCACCGTCCAAATGCCGCCTGCTCTCGAGCGCGAGATAACCCCCGCGTTGGAATTCCAGCGAATGAATAAGGTCAGGTCGAAGCTTTCGGATTGTTCGAGCGAGACGCCAGGCGCGTTTTTCCGATAGCGGGAACCATCGCTTCGTCAGATCCCAGACGCGATACGCGCCTTTCGGCAACACCCAACCCGCACCCCAAATCGGCCAGCAGCGGTCCACGCGGCGAATACTGGGGCCCAGTCCAGGCGCTCTATTGTCGATCAGGTCATGAACGGCTATCTCTTTGAGTTCGGGATGAAAGCCCCAGTCTTCAACCGGGAAAAGATGTGTGTCCCATCCCCGGCCACCTACCTGTCTAATCCAACGGGCAGTATGGACACTCTCGGCCATAGCTACAAAAAGTATCCGCAACCTGGTTCTTTCCGCGGGTAGAAGATTCCGGGTTAACTTGCAGCGCGATTTAGAATCGCATCACCGTTTGGATTCTCAGCAGCGATCTTTTCATACATCGCCTTCACTTGAGGCTCGATCACACATCGGTCAAGCCGGTCTGCAGCGACCTGAGCGTTGATCTCCGCTGCCTGGTCGACCAGCGTATCATCCGATACCGCTCGTGTAATCGCCTTAGCAATACCTTCCGGATCCTCCGGGTGGACCAGGATACCCGTCTTGCCGCACTGCAACCACTCATCGCCACAACTCGTCCTGGATTGTATTGGAAAAGACCCCATGATCATTGCCTCAAGCAGGGAAGTGCTGATCGCATCGCTGATGCTCAGACCGATAGATACGCGCGCCTGGCCGTGCAACCGCAGCATCTCTTCATGAGAACAGGGTGGAATTATGTCCAGCGGGATTCCGGTGGACTGGGAAACCAATTCAGCCGCAATCTTGGTCTCCGGACTCGCCAGGTAGACAGCAACCCTGTATCCTTTTAACCAAGCAGCGCTTAGCTCAAGAGCCCGAAGACCGACCAGAGCCCGACCCGCCCAGCCTCCGTACCCTTTCAGAAGGATAAGGCGTCTCTCCGAGATTAGGCCCGGCTGCCGAAGCTGCCGAAATCTTGCGACCTCATAGCCTCCAGCGATCGGCAGAACAGGCAGGACTTCGCCATTGAAACCAAAACTCCGAGCCAACCCCACGTCACGCTTGCATTCACACCAGTAATAATTACAACTAGCCAATACCGCCCGAACTCTTTCCGCATGCTCCGCCAAACGTCCGAAAAGATAGATGTCACTGCCCCAGTTGGTGACGATCCACGGCGGAAATTTGCCAATAAGATGCCGCCTGGCGTCCAGAACTGGATAAGCTCCGTGCTGAAACTCTAAAGAATGAATTATGTCAGGCCGCAGCTTGCGAATGGTTTGGGCCAGCGCCCAGGTTCGATCTTTCCAGGCCGGTATCCACCTCTCCACCAAACGCCGGGCTCGATACGAACCGCGGGATAACGGCCAACCGTTTTTCAGAAATGGCCAAAAGTCATCGACCTCGCGAACACTGGGATGCCATCCGTTTTGTTTTCCAAACAGAACATGGTGAACCGTCGTTTCCTTTAACTCCGTGCTAATTCCAAACTCTTCTACTGAAGTCACGGGGAACAGATGAATATCCCACCCCCGCCCATTAAGCTGGTTGATCCAGCGGGCGGTGTGAACGCTGTTTGCCATGGCAACAAACAGAATGCGCACGGCTATTCCACAATCCAGGTTGAGGCCGGTTTAAGTGCCAGTCCAATCAAAAGCTGGAGCAACACTAGCCATCCGTCCCGAGCGGTTCCGGCGGTGGTGTTGAATAAATTTTGCCTGTCAGTTTTCTGCGAGACCGCGCACGGAGAACTGCATTCGCGACACGTTCGAATCTCCAAGATCTGTCGCAACAGCCGAGCCCGATCGATGCGAGACGGCTGTATTCAATCTTCTTGCCTTTGAACTGCCCCTCCGTGATGCCGGTCGCCATGAAGTGTCTGTAAGGCACGCCGTAACTGTTCATGTAATAGCCGTACATGAGAGCCGCATCTCTCGCCTTGGGTTTAAGATCCGCTTTTAGCAACTCGATAAGCTCCTCGTGCGATTGAGGGTTATAAGTGCCACCTAGATTGCGGTAGAATGACTGGCCAGCCAAGATCGAGGGCTTGCCCCAAAAGACGGCCTCTATCCCGACGGTTGAGCCGAAACTCAGCACGGTGTCAGCGGATTTGAGCAGAGCATAAGTGCTGACGGCATCATCCGGACTAATCAATGTGACAAACTCCGCTTTCAGTTGAAAAACTCGGGCCATATAGGCGTTACTTATCCCCGACAGATTGGGATGAAGACGCAGATACAGGCGGATGCCTTTCCCATTAGTTGACAAAGATCTTAAAATAGCTTCTATTCCCTCCACCTGGCTGTTATAGAGAGGACTTTTCCAGCTATCGTCGAGCGCGGCAAACTCGTCCTCCGAGGACGAGAAAATAACAACATTCTTCTCCCCCGGGTTCCAACCGGCAGGCAGTAATCCCGCCCGCTGCTGCGTGATGAACGAACGCCAGGACCTCGTGACTCCTCCTTCTCTGTCGAGGAAAAACTCTGCGGCCACCTGCTCCCGCCGCGGGTCGTCTACCGCGCGCGCCCAGTGTTCCCGAATCTGATACTCTATGTAGCTGCGGTCGTGGGGTGTAGTATTTTCGAACAGGCCGTAATGTTGGATGTCGTGCCCTTTGTCATGCGTGAAGAACTCGACACCTCTGCTCTGGCAGGCCCGTACCGCTGCCCGAAGAGGAGCGTGCCGCCCATTGAAAACATACATTCGATCGACTCGATGCTTTTCGAGATAGTTCTGAAGTGACCTGTAGACTGCAAACGCCGAAACTAAGAGGTCCCGAACACGAGAAGCATTAGCCTTGAGATCCGGACTCGGGTCGCGGGTCCACGAGATAAGGGAGGATAGAACTGCGTAACCAATCTCGAAGTTATCGATTCGGTATGCCTTTAGTTCGTCAATGCTTGCAAAGCTGGTCTTAACAGCGGCCGACGCTGCCCTATCCGCCGCCGACAGATCGTAAAACGAGCGCGCGTTTATTTTCTGCGACAAGAGCGGCATGCTAGCGGCCCGCTTGCCAATACAGTACATGCAATTGCGAAACGTGTGCTGAGGGTTTATGTCGCACGTTAGGAGTTCACCGTTACACATCAGAAGACTCACATCGTCGCCCTGATCCAAATGACATTGGATGATCTCAAGCTCTGTCTCGAGATGCGGTGTGAATCTGGTGTAAGGCGCGAATATAACTACATTCATGGCTGATCCGGAAATGTTTGAGAATGTCTACAGGTATTGGCGCGTCAGGCGCTAGCGAGACAGGCCCAGGTTAGTGGGGTGCTCCGGACGATATGCAGAGTGGTATCCTCGATTGACACCATAGGCAAGCGTGACTCCCGACTCCGCAACTCTCGATAGTGCAAGCCTGCAGGCTTTCAAACTATTCGCAAGGGTTTTTCAACATATATTCCCTTAACTCCATGCCTGGAGGCATACTCAATAATTTCGCACTTAACGGGCGTCTTTGTTGCGATGGTGACAACATCAGACTTTACGTTATCTATGAGTGCGTATAACTCTCGTACCCCCGTAATCAGCTCCCCTCTGCCTTAAAAAGGTTTCGTTTAAATCGCAAAAGGCGACGAGATCGACTTCTTGGATGGAGCTGAGCGAGTCTGCGCGAGACATGGGCAACCAGCCTGCCGGCACACGACCTTCCACTCTACTAGCTTAGCCGGCTCCCATACGACCACAGCCTATAACAGCGGCTTTCATCATCTCCAGTTGATTAACGCCGAATACATGCCGGGCTCGCGTGATGCAAGAGACTTATACACTGTATCCAGGTTGAGCCACGAGATTTCGGTACTTAGAATATCGAGAGTATCAACGAGGCCACTGAGAATGAGGCCTGAAATGTATTGTATATTTCTCTTGACTGTAAAACGTGCATCAATAGCCCTGACATCAACGTCAGGCATGTATCCGCTTTGTCTAATGATAAGTTGTTTGTCGTAGAAGTATTGCGAATCCAGTGGATTAAAATCTGGTGGTGCTTCGCCTCTGCCGGGAAACCCGATACATATCACCTCTCCCCCTTTTCTAACGAGCTGCAAAGCGAGCCGGTAATCAGACCACTTATTTGAAGTATTTATCGAAATGTCTACACCGTCTGTGTCCCATAATTGATTTCTGAACTCCGACGCAGAGATGTTCTTTCCAAATATAGAGCTAAAACCCATTTTCGTCATCGGGGTTTTCCCGATCTCCTGGTTTGTAAAAAGAAGCGGTTGCGATCCGAATGCCTTGACAAGACTCGCAGTGGCAAGCCCGACAGTCCCCATACCGATTATGGCAACCTGATGGCCCGGTTTGTAAATGCCGGCAATTAGCGCAGAATATCCGAGGTGGTACAGATATGTCGCTGTTAATTTCTTTCGCATGACTTCACTCGGGACAGTCACACGGAGCAGCACCTCCGATCGGTTGCATATAAAAGCCGAGCGATGAGATTGCCGTGTAAGAATGTAATCGCCAACAAAGAGATCTGATATCGATGAACCGACCTTAATGATTTTGGCCAGGTTACAGTAGCCAACCAGTCTTGGGTATGGTTTTGAGGGTCTAAGCGGAGGTTTTCCAGCCCAGGCGGCAATTTCGGTTCCAGTCGACACCGCAGTATATTCCGTCTCTGCCACGATGTCGCAACTAGCCAACCTATAGTCGTCTAGATCCAATTGTTTTTGTACTAGGGTGTATGGTGATTCAAGTTCATAGACAATGCTCTTCATGGGTAATAAAACGGAACCGAGAACACCAAATTGAGCTTCTCAAACCTCAGAAGCCAGCAATATGTGACCAGCCAAGTGGCGTGCCACGTGCGATATCGTTGGCTGCACGGCGTCCGAGCACTTCTGACAGATGCTTGGGTGCCAGGCCATGTCCTGGCCGAATGGAGCGCACGTTTTCTTCGGAAAACATCTCACCAGTCTTCATGTCCTTCACTACAAAGAGCGAACGGCGAAAGACACGGCTTGTCGCTTCTTTTTCGCTTAGCCCGTAGTGCACCCGGCCCAGGGCTTTCTCCACCGTTCGTATGGCCTCGACCATTGCCTTGAATTCGTGAGGCTCCAGAGAAAAGTCGTTATCAGGACCAGGGATAGAACGCGACAGCGTAAAGTGTTTCTCGACAATACAGGCTCCTAACGCCACGGCCGCCACCGGAACAGCGATGCCGAGCGTGTGATCAGAAACACCCGCCGGCACACTGAACGCTTCAGCCAGATGAGGAATCGTACGCAGGTTCATCTCCTCAGGTGGAGCCGGGTAAGCGCTGGTACATTTGAGTAACCCCAATTGATTTCCGCCTGTCTCTCGGATCGTTTTCACTGCCTCTTCGACTTCGCCAAGGGTGGCCATGCCAGTGGACATGACGATTGGTTTGCCGGTCTGTGCGATCCGCCGGATCAGAGGCAGATCGATGATTTCAAACGATGCAATCTTGTAAGCTGGCACCCTCATCTCCTCCAGAAAATCCACCGAAGTGTGGTCAAAGGGCGTGGAGAACAGGTCAAGGCCGAGATCGTTAGCAATTTGCTTAAGTTTTGGTTGCCAATCCCAAGGTGTGTAGGCGTCGCCGTAGAGGTCGTAGAGATTGCGGCCGTCCCAAAGCGTGCCGCCACCGACACGGAAGTACTCCTGGTCCGAATCTATGGTCAGCGTATCTGGAGTATAGGTCTGTAATTTCACTGCGTCCGCGCCAGCTTCTTTGGCCGCATGGATGATTTGAACCGCCTGGTCCAAATCCTGGTTGTGATTAGCGGACATTTCGGCAACGATATAGACAGGTTGCCCTGGGCCAATTCTTCGCCCGCTAATTTCGATTTCGCCCGCAGTCATCTTGGTCACTCCTGCTCAGAAACAACTGGAATGCTTCCTCTCCTTCGACCGTGATCGCGCCGAGGTTTTGATATCCTGCTCTTTCAAAGGCGCGAACGGATGTTTCGTTTCCGCGTTTGACATACGCATGGATAGCGGTCACGGCTGTAGTACGGAATAGTTCACCGGCAGAAAGCCGAACCAACAAACTCCCGTACCCTTTACCACGATGCTCCCGGCCCACACTGATGGACACCACGGCTTGATCGCCTTTAAGATCAAATCGGATTTGTCCAATGGGGGTCTCAGCACCAACGGTCGCGATATAGAAGGCGCAGGACGGGTTATCTCGCTTCGACCTAAACCATTCAACGTGAGTCTCCCACGGTATAGAACCCCGCGAAAAAGAAACGGCACGAACGTCGAGATCGTTGGCCCACTCCCAAAGAAGCTTGCAATCGTTTTCCCGGGCATGCCTTAGCTTGACCGATTGCTCCACCATACTTATTAGACCTCTGCTATCAGGCTACTTCCTTCTGAGCTATACGCCGGTTCAAATCCAACCAGCTAGAGTGCTTTGCCAGGAGTTCCAGCACATTTCGCCATGAGAACTCATCATGGCCAAAATGAGAATAAATCCGCTGGACCAACTCCAGATCTTCTCGGGTGTCAACCGTCCACCGTAAGAACGAAAAATCAAAGTCATTTAGCACGGCCTTTATGCGAAAGCTCTCCGGATGCCTGTAGATATACGGCGTCACATGTTCCCGCCATGCAGAGTTCGTATCCTCGCGCCAAGCACGCTCCAAAGCTTCAAAAGCCAGGACTTCTACGTCCAGCCCTCGGGGAAACGTTCTTGGGGGAAGTGCATTGCTCGCGTAATCCAGGGACCCTATCAGAAATTCGCCAGCTACCAGATCCAGAACTTGCGGTTCAATCAAGGGACAATCTGACGTGATCCGTACCACGACATCAGCTTTGTGCTGTAACGCGGCCTTGTAGTATCGGTCCAGCAGGTCGTCTTCACTTCCGCGGAAGCACGGCCAGCTATGTATCGTACACATTTTTACGATAGCGTCGTCCTCGGGCTTTGTGGTAGTGGCTATGACGAAGTCATCGATCTTCGTCGCCCGGCGACTACGAGCAATTACACGCGCCAGCATGGGCTCGCCAGCCAAGTCTGACAACACTTTACCGGGTAGCCGCGTCGACCCCACGCGCGCCTGGATAATTATCACGCGTTTCATCATCTCACCTAAAAATCTAACGAATATATTCTACTGTGGTTTTTCTAAAAACGAGAAAGTAACGTCATCCCATCTCTGTTGGTGGTATTACATCCCTCATCCGGCAGTTAAGGTCTCGAAAGATCTCTCGGTAGATTTGTCCGTAGTTGCGCTTGGAAAGTGCGCCTTTTCACGCACAGACCGGCCGCCATTTGATTGCCAGACGTCTTGCTGCGCATTTTTTAAGCGCACTCAATTAACCTCTGCAGTTCCTCGACGGAAAGCCAGGTTGTATTTGTGTCGCTGCCGTACCGAAATCCTTCCGGTAGCGGCTTGGCACCTCGCCAATTTTCCCTTCCCCACCATGGATGCTTCGGCTGAATGATATACATTTCCTCCGTCTCAACTGAATGGCGGGCTTCGTCCTCTGAAACAAGCACCTCATGGAGCTTCTCTCCAGGCCTGATTCCGACATATTCAACTTTGCATTCAGGAGCCACGGCTTTCACCAAATCCATAATGTTCATGCTGGGGATTTTGGGGGCAAACACTTCGCCGCCGTGCATCTGGTCGATACACCAGATGACGAATTTCACCCCTTGCTCCAATGTGATCCAGAAGCGCGTCATACGGGGATCAGTAACTGAAACTGTGCCATTTCTCCGCTGTAACATGAATAGAGGAATAACACTCCCGCGGCTCCCTACAACATTGCCGTAGCGAGCGCAGCTGAAACGGGTCCCGCCCTCACCGGAATAGGAGTTCCCGTGCACAAAGAGCTTTTCCGCGCAAAGTTTAGTTGCTCCATAGAGGTTAATGGGATTAACCGCCTTATCCGTGATAATCGCCATGACCTTCTTGACACCCTGGTCAATCGCCGCATCGATGACGTTTTTGGCCCCTATGATATTGGTTTGAACAGCCTCGAAAGGATTATATTCGCAGGCAGGCACCTGCTTGAGAGCAGCCGCGTGCACGACTATGTCCACTCCATGGAAAGCGCGATAAAGCCGCTCCCGGTCGCGCACGTCGCCAATGAAATATCGCATTGGCGAATCGACGCCATCCCCATAAAGCTGGCGCATCTCGTGCTGCTTGAGCTCGTCACGGCTAAATATAATAAGCTTTTTGGGACGATGATCCCGCAGCATGATCTCGGTCAATTTTTTGCCAAACGACCCGGTGCCCCCGGTGATCAGAATCGCGGTTTCAGACCAATTCATGATTCCTCCATGGGTGAGATGTTGATTTTGCGCCCAGACGTTTCTATCAAGATATCCATCAGCCTCTCCAGTTTCCTGCTGGCGAAATGTTTCCGCGGATCTTACTGGCGACCGGGTTTGATGAATTTCGTAAAGGTGTAAGGATGGCGTCGAATTGTCTCGATGAATTCGGGAGCGAGAGCGCCGTTGACCTCAATGGGCGGATAATTCGCGCCAAAGAGGCTTACCGCGAATTCAACCTGAAAAATCAAGCGACTACCGCTCAAAGGTGGCAATCCTTTATGGAATCCGCGAGTGTCGGCGACAAACATCGTTCCCTTTGGGCCGGTGATCTTGATAAAATTTTCCTGCGGATAATGGGGTTTTATCTCCTCATCCAGAAAGCGCCCGTCTCGCAAGAGCGCCTTTGGCTTGCGAACGTGAGATCCCGCCACGTAACAATGGGGACCGGTATCCTCCGTCACATCCGTCAGGTAAACGAAGAATTTCACAAACTTGATCCAGTCCATGTCGAAATGGTAAAGCTGCGCGGCTTCCGATGATGCCTTCTTCAGAGCCGCTGTGCTCCACCACATGGCGACGAGGTCGACGACAGGCCTGCAACGCAGGTAGTCCTGGGCCATCCTATGCAAATAAGGCTCGCTTACGATTTTCTGGCCGCTCGAAGTTTCCATCACCTTCTGAGCGTCAAAGTGATATACGACGTGGCGGGAGTTCATCTCATCGAAAACAACCGGATCACCCCAGTCGAACTTGAACCCAGTCAGGTTGTCGCTGGAACCGACCAGGGGACGAGCCGCCGTGGTTTTGGCGAAAGCCAACAGTTCTTCGCAGACGCTGTCAGGCACTCGTCGATTAAACACATGGTAGCCATGTGTGCGCAGATCGCGCACCGCTTTCCTCACCTCGATTTCATCTGGCACGCCGAGGATTCCGGGGCGATTGTCCAGAGTATCCGGCCGGTTCAGCAGGCACAGGATAAATGCTGCCAGATCATTGAAGCGACCATTAGTTCGCCAATACAATTCACGCATGCTGGCATATGCGGGCAGAGGCGTCGTCCCAGTCCGGCGGAACTCCCGGTAGCCTCTCACAAATTTGCTGACCAAGGCTGCACGATGACGAAAGGGTCTAATCTTTTCTAGCGTCCGCCAGTACAGTCTGCGCATGCACACCTACTACTTTCTTACAGAAAAGATAGCGATGATCGACCCCACTCGTGTCCGCATATCAGGTGAGACGTCGTGCCGGAAATAGAGCTGGTCCACATGATCTCCAAAAAAGCTCAGTATCTCCGCGACCGACGTGATCCGTTCCTCATTTCCCGGAACATAACCCATTGTTGCGATAAGCTCCTCGTTGGAGACTGGACAATATTCTACGCCCACCGCAATAATCCCGCCGTTGCGGGCGACTCGGATGACTTCGCTTGTCGCCTTCTTTCGATTATGACTGTAGGCCAGCACCCAGCCGAGTATTACCGCGTCGAACGAATCATCCTCATAGGGAAGATCATGCATATCTCCAAGATCTACCCATGGCGAATAGGAAATGAGATCGACGCCGCGAATCCTGTTTTTATTAAAACCATGGCCCATCAGGTTTAGAAGCTCGCCCTCAGTCCGGGGACCTATCGAAAGTATTTTGGATTCTCGGTTGAGCTTTTCGATCACGGAAAACGGCCGGACCAGAAGCGATGAGCGTGCGCAGGCAAGATCAGACAGTCCGGTCATGTTATGTGCAATTGTATTCTTGCCAATGTCTGCGTTTGATCCCAGGGCTCTGAGCCGCCGCTTAATTTTTGTGAAATAGATAAACCGGACGCGAGCCACCTGGCCTCTGAAGAAGTCAACACGGAGAAGCTGCAATACCGGTGTTGGCGGAGAGTAGAAGCTGTCCCGAGCTTTCCACAACAGTTTTTTGGACCAGATGGGAACTAAATTTCTCCCTCGGGTTACAAGCTTCTCTAGCATCGGTGATTCATCCTGCTCACCAGATTTGAGGCGCTAATAACTTAACGTTCTTAAAGGATTGTATTTTATAGACGTGCCCATTTCCTAAATCCCATTCATACGGGACCAGGACCGACGAAGAATTACCAATGAGGATTTCGCTATTCTCGCCCTTCAGGCTAATGTCGGCAGTTGATCCCACAACTCGAATGTTTCCAACCTCGACATGCGGAGAATCAAAGAGAGGAGTTCGATTGTCCCAAGCTCGACCCCCGATCCTAATACGGTATTGTTGTTGCGGCGCTAAAGGCAATTCCTTGAACGTGACCGACAGTTTGCCTCTTTCACCTGGGGAGATTAAGCGACAGCCGTCAAGGCACATATTTGCCGCAAATAAAAGAGCGTCACGATTGGCAATGCCGATGTAGATGAGCGCTCCCGGGAAATTTTTCGCGCACTGATAATCTAATTCAATCCTCAGGTTTTCGCCGGTATAAAATTCTCTTTTCTCCTCACCGTCTTGACCTATCGTTGCGACCCGGGTGATAAAAAAATCTCGATCGCGGCTGACAACTTTGTCAGACATGTCCTTGCCTTGCATCTCGCGCAAATAGTTCTCTACCACAGCCTGGCTGAGGCCGTCTTGGCTGATGTTACCCGATTTAACCCAGGCAGTCCGCTCGCACAGCCTTTCAACTGCCGCCATATTATGGCTCACGAATAATACAGTGCGTCCCTGCTTAGCCACGTCCCCCATCTTTCCTAAGCACTTCTTCTGAAAGGCTACGTCCCCAACCGCCAAAACCTCGTCCACAATAAAAATTTCAGGGTCCAAATGGGCCGCTACGGCAAACGCCAGCCGGATGTACATCCCGCTGGAATAACGCTTAACGGGAGTGTCAATGAATTTCTCTATTTCAGAGAAGGCGACAATCTCGTCGAATCGACCGTTGATCTCTGCCTTTGTCATCCCAAGAATCGCGCCGTTAAGATAAATGTTCTCGCGACCCGTTAATTCCGGATGGAACCCCGTGCCAATTTCCAACAGGGAGCCTACTCTCCCATAGATTTCCACTCGGCCATGCGTTGGCTCGGTAATTCGTGAAAGGATCTTAAGGAGAGTCGATTTTCCCGCGCCGTTGCGACCGATTATGCCGAGCACTTCGCCATGCTTTACTTGGAAGGACACGTCCTTAAGGGCCCAAATGGTGTCACTGGGAGAGTGTAGGGTGTTGGGTGTAGGGTGTAGGGACTCGGAGGGAGACGGCTGCAAAGCGCTAGGCGCATGGCGCAAAGCGTCAGAAGTCGAGGAATGACTGTTAGGCGCAGAGAGCATGGGATTTGAATCCGTGCGATGCTCTTTGCCCTTTGCACTATGCACGGGGCTTGCCCCGTTACGCCGAAAGAGGGATCTGGCCCAGTCTACGACCTGGTCGCGCAAGGTGTCGTGGCGGTTTTTGGCCAGACCGATTTTGTAGAGCTTCGAGAGGTTCTCGACGCGAATGGCTATATCACTCATAAGTTAAAGCAAAGGGCAAAGCGCATAGCGCTAAGCGCGGACTCTTAGGCGTGTTAGCCTTCATAAATTTTCCAAAGGCATGTCCACGTTGTTTAACCAAGGGACCTGTGCTAAGCATTGTACGTAGAGGGAGCTTGCCAGGGGTGGAAGGCCAGGAAAGGCACTATAAGATCGATCTTGATGTCCTGCGCCGCCAAGTCACCGATCAGAACTTTGCCCTGCGTCCCCATGCTATGCAGCATGCTGTCAAAGAGGGCTTCACGAAAGACGACATGACTCATGTGGTTCTCGAGGGCATTCTTGTAGAGACTTATGCGGAGAGAAGCCGCTGTCTCCTCTACGCGGATGTAACCATTGAAGGTTTAACAATGCCTCTGCACGTTGTTTGTGAGCACTATGACCCTGATGCCCCTGTCGATTTCGTGACCGCCTATATCCCTTCGCAAGAGGAGTGGGACACTCCCACTCGAAGGAGAAAAAAGAAATGAAAGGGCTCATAACAACCTGCTCTGAATGTCAGACGAACACGGAGTTGCGGGAAATTACAGTTCAGTTTGAGCGCAAAGGGATCAAGGCAGCCATGTCCGGTATCCCTGCCATGGTTTGTCCCCGCTGTGGCCAGGAGTATGTCCCAAGCGATATTGCGGGGGACGTGATAGATACGGTTTCTCGCACCATCGACGCCACTGAAGCTCTGTTAAAACGGACCGATCATCGCCGTAGAGAGCTCCTCCAGGACCACCAGGGACTGGCACCCGAGCGCCTGGAGCTAGCCCTGGCCTCCCGTTAACCGGCCCGCCCTTCCTGTTTGAGTTCATCCGAAAGGGCTCGGCGGCAGGCCAGAAAACTCTCGGTAGTACTCGTTCCACCGTTCCGTCCGATCTGCCTGTCGGCAGACAGGTGATGCCGACGACTTCGCCATGCTTGACTTCAAAGGAGACGTCCTTGAGAGCCCAGATATAGCCGTCGGGAGACGGCTTTAGCTGGGTCTCTGGTGTAGGGCGTCGGGTGTGAGGCTGCACGGGGCTTGCCCCGTTACGCCGGAACAGAGATCTGGCCCAGTGGACGACTTGGTCGCGCAGGGTGTCGTGGCGGTTTTTGGCCAGACCGATTTTGTAGAGCTTACTTAAATTTTCGACTCTGATTGCCAGGTTGCTCATGATTGAGATACAGTTGAGAGTCGAGAGTCTAGAGTTGAGGGTCGACAGTTCAGGGCTGAGAGGCGAACTAGATTTTGGAGCCTTTCGTCAAGGTCTGCCGGAGGCCGCTCAGCATCTTGGCTACACGCTCTGCTTCGCCGTAAAGTTTCAGGTACACTTCAGGGTTAACGAAACCCAGTTTTTGCGCAACATAGAGTTCAGACACCGATTCTAATAGCGATCCATATGAAATCTCAACAAAGCGCTTGAAATCTGTGCTTGATGAGCGCGATGACCCTTCCGCCACATTTGAGGAGCCGACACGGACGACCGACGTAGCTGGCTGGTCAGACCGAACCGCTCCTCATCCGGAAAGGCCTTGGTTGTATCGTAAATCGTGCAAGCATATTCCACAGCCTTCTGCCAGACGTCCAATTTTTCAAATCCAAACATCTCTCACCTCTCAACTCTCAACTGTTTACCCTTAACCATCCCCAAGACAGCGGGTCTGGCTGGAAGCTCATGCTTCTGATAGGCTCTTGCATGAGGAGGCTGCTAAGTTATGGAAACGAATGTTTTTGAGGACCTGCTCGGCGTGCTGGCCGAGGAGCATTCGATTGACCCCGACTCCGTGCCGGAAGCCCTGCGGCTCTACCTTAACTCTCACCCTTCTCTCAAATTGGACGGAATTCTGCTTCTTTGGAGCAAAGGACGTCTTTCACTGGCAAAGGCTGCCGAGCTCGCGGGGCTAACGGTCCCGGAACTCAAGGAGGTCCTAGCCAGCCGTGGCATTAGCCTGGAGACGGAAGGGAAATCGGCACAGGAAATGGATGCCAACCTTAAAGAGCTTCTCCCGTGACCCCGGCTATCGCTGATACGGATATCCTGAGCACCTTCGGAAAGCTGGAAAGAATAGACCTCCTGCATAAGCTTTTCTCCAAAATCTACGTCGTACCGGCTGTCTATCGGGAGTTGGGGACGGCAGAGCGCTTGGGATTCCTATGGATCAGAGCCGTGAGAGAAGCCGTAGAATTGCTACCCTGCCAAATACTATGCTTTACGGCTTTGAGCTTAAGAGCTGGAGGCTAGAAGCTTGTGCGCATAGACAGCCACCAGGTCACAAATAGAATCAAGTTGTGCCTGCTGTGACCGGCAAAAGGAAAAAATCTCCTCCACTGCCACCCCGGCGTAGTCGTGAGCGATGACATTGCGGTTTTCCTTGAGTACTCTCAAGACCTCGGCACGATCCACAAAGCCACGCTTCTCCGCCAAGTTCAGGCGGTCCAGAACCGTTTCCGCGGGCTCCAACTCGTAGCGAAACACGGCTCGCAGAGCTTTGTTTGTTAGCAAATCCACCAGCCGCGCAAACCGGCTCGTGTAAGCCTCGATTTTCTCCAGGTCTTCTGGTAACCAGTCCTCGCGTTTGGCGCTGAGATTGCGCACCCGCTGATAGGAGAAGCTCAGATGCAACCGGGCTTGGTCGAGTTCAGCCAGACTGTCGCGTAACAATGCGGAGGAAGTATCGCCACTCATAGCCGAACGCCCGTCTGCGTCGCGAGCCGGGCCAACGGATGATTGTCCCGATCACTCACAACAAGATCGATTTTCTGCCAACCGATCCTATCCTTGATTCGCACTCTCAACCGCAGGGCATCCGCATAGCCGATGCGCGCTGAGCGCACCCAAAGGTCAATGTCACCGCCCCGCGCGGAATCATCCGCGCGCGAACCGAACAGATACACTTCCGCCTCGGGGTCCATCCGCCGCACCTCCTCGCGAATCACCTCTACTTCATTTGGCGACAGTCGCATATGTTAATTCCCTGAACGCCGCAAATGGTAGGGGTGCTAAGCGCATAGCTGAAGAGCACCTCTCTTTGAGGTCTCTTCGTGCCTTCGCGGTTACCGGCGGCCGGTTTCCTCAACGAACCCCGCAACATCGTTAGGGGATAACCGGGTTTCACAAACGTATGCTCCTCTCATGGACGAACTTCGCGAACAGGTTCTTCTCCACGTCGGGCACGATAATGACGTCAGGGGCTAGCTCAGGTCGCTCCGGACCTGAGTCTTCTTTGTAGTCTGCCGCTTTAAAACAGCCGCTATCTTTGGAAGAGGCATCTTCGACAGTCTCAATGCCAGCCTGGATTCCTGGCGTAAACGTTCTTCGATCCATCTTCGAACCATGCTTTGATACCCTGCTTCCCCTTCTAACTCCGCCATCGCTTCCAGGCTTTCAATCCATGCAGCCGGCAGGCGTACCATATAAGGAGTATGCCGCTTCGCCCGACTCATGAGCTGGTCAAAATCTTGAGGCTTCATCCGGTGGTATTCCGCCTCTTTCTCCTCTTGTTCTTCTTTAGATCGCCTGCCAAATTTCTTGGTCATCTTTTTCTTTTCTTCTTTCGCTCTTGTTCCAGCCATATCTCGGCACGATTTAGTCAACCCGCCTCCGGAAATCTTGAATAAGTACCCAGGTCTTACGAACTCGCGTCACGCTTCGTCCTCGTGCTGGAGCAGAGAGAGATAATCTGCCATGGCAGCCTCTGCGAAAGCAATATCATCGGCTGCGAACTCCGCCTGAAGCACTGCCGCCTCCTTGTCGGAAATCGCATCCCAAATTTGCACCAGCTCGCGTTCACGCAGAAACAGGGCGAAGTCGAGGACCTCTGCTTGTCGAGTTTCCGGCAATTCTTTCAGAACCCGCGCCAGTTGGTCTTGGATCATGTTTTTCGCTCCCATGAATACGACCGCCATCCTAAAAGCAGAGTGTTTCGCTGCCTAGCAGAACTGTACAGCTTTAAAGATAGTCCTTGCCCGGCTACCCGTCAACCGGGCAGAACGCATAGGCTCAGGAGCAGAGGGATGACCGACAGGCGCAGAGCGCATGGAGCAACTGGCGCTCGTGCTACTGTTTGACCCGATACCTTCAGGCCGTTATACTGACTTTACTGTACACATGAGTGCAAGGAAGAGATTGATGACCCTGAACGAGATTATCCAGGATATCCATGGGTTAGACGCCGAACTGAGAAAGCTGGAACGGCGCTATGGTTTGCTCTCGGCTGATTTCTATCACCTCTACAAAGTCGGCGAACTGGAGCAGAGTCGGGAGTTTATCCAGTGGGTCGGCTATTATGAAGCCAAACTCGGGCGTGAGCTGCGTTCTCGATAAATGGTGTTAATCGGAATACTCGTACACGGGCGTCTCGAGAACTCGGCTCGGCTTTCCCTGACCGATAATCGTTCTCTGCAACCGTTCTACTGTATCAGGAGAGAACAGCTGTTCACCGGTCTCTTCGTTTACACGGGCCGGGACATTCTCCACGATGTAAAACTTTCCCTCGTGCTCCAGTGTGTACGTTACCCGGCGCTCAACCAGCTTCTCTTCTCTATAGTTCATGATACCCTCCGTATTTTAAAGTCAATCCAGCGTGCCGGATCTGGCTCATAGAGCGTAATAATATTAATAAGCGGCCGCGACGCGAATGGCGATGTTGCTCATAAAATAGCGCAAAGGGTAAAAAGCCAGCCGGCAGGTGGCAGCAAGCAGCTAGCAGATTTGCAAGACAGCAACGAGCAAAGGGCAGAGCGCTGAAACCAGCTGGCGGCCAGCGGGAGGCAGCTAGCAGTCTTTACAACAGATGGCCAAGGGCAAGACGTCTGATAAGTACAGAAAGTGATACTTTAACTACTGGCAACAGCAGCTTCGTCGACTGTGATTCCATTCTGAATCATCCTGTCCAAGGTTTCCTTGACCAGCTCATATTCTCCCTCTGAATATACGTGTGGTTCCACGCGCGGGATACCAAGGGTACGTTTCACCAGCGCATAAGCGTTCTCTTGAGTTTCACCGGCATACACAACCAGCAAATCGACATCGCTGGCGACCGTCTGCCGGCCAGCGGCATAGGAGCCAAACAGGATCACTCGCTTAAGCGGCAGAGTTTTCCGCAAGAGCGGAAGGCGATTGCGCAGCCGCACGATGAGCTCCTCACGGCTAAAGGGTGGATAAAATATCCTCACAGAACGTCACGATTTTTTCGGCATATCCGAAAAGTCTCTCTGCCTCAACGCGAGTATAGCGCCGCCTGGGAGAACCTGACGGGTGAGCATTAGGATAGCGTGTTGGTATATAGGTCTTGTCCAGCTCGAGCGCGGCGTCTTTCAGATTCTCCGGCACGTCGTGCTTTTTTGCCAATTCATCGAGTAGATCCGCTACAGAATGTCCCCACGCTTCCGCGCCCATCTTCTGCAAAATCGCCTTGCACGCTTTTTCAGCGGCTTGTTGAGCAGAGAAACAGGCCCAGTCATAGAAGTTCCGCTCCAGATCGCTTCTGGCATGCTGCAAGTCTCCCTTCGCTTGATCCATCCAGTCTGCGCTTCGTTCCATCTCTGAATAGCCGAACAAAACCCTACCATCTTTAGCCTGTCCTATTCAGACAAACTTTGCGAACAGGTTCTTCTCCACGTCGGGCACGATGACGAGGTCGATTTTTCGCAAACCCAGCGCGTCTTCAAGAGCGCTCTGCAGGCACAGCCGCTCACGCACACCGATGTGCTTTGATATAATCAACAAGTCAATATCCCCGCCACGCCGGGCGTCCTCCGTCCGTGAGCCAAAAAGCGCGACCTCCGCCTCCGGATCGAATCGGTGGACACACCGGCGGATGGCTTCAGCCTGATCGCCGGTTAAACGCATAGATCAAATATTGCATGTACGGGCGCACTCGGCAAGCCTATAATCCGGTCACGGAGGGTATCGTGGCGGTTTTTCGCCAAGCCGATTTTGTAGAGCTTTGAGAGATTTTCAACTCTGATTGCGAGGTTACCCATAAAATAGCGCAAAGGGCATAGCGCATGGCGCAAAGGTAAAAACCAGCCGGCAGCTGGCGGCAAGCAGTTAGCAGAACTGCAAGACAGCAAAGAGCATGGAGCTAACGTGTCTTCTCGGCATTTCTTGACACGCCGTCTAAATTGTGTAAGTTCTTTTCATCACTACACACCAAGGTTGGAAAATGGAGGAACGTTCGTGACCCGTGTACAAATCTTGCTTACTGAGGATCAGGATCGCCGATTGGAGGCCATGGCTCGCCGGTTGCATACTTCCAAGGCCAAACTGGTCCGGGAGGGGGTTGAATATGTGCTCGCGCGCAAGCAAAAAAAACCCTCCGATCCGCTCTTGGAGCTTGTCGGACAAGCCGGTCGTGTCGGGCGTAAAGACATCTCACGGCGTCACGACGCATATCTGCTAGCTGCTGAGGTGAAAGACACCCCGTGACCCTTGGCCGGGTATTCGTGGATACCGGAGCGTGGTTTGCTACCCAAGCAATCGACGACGCCCACCATGAAACGGCGAAGAAGAGCCTCCCTGAAATACTGGAGGCGTGCCAGTCGCTGGTAACCTCGAACCTTATCATAGGAGAAACATATACGCTCCTTCGGCTCAGCAGGGGTTACCGGGAGGCCAAGCGGTTTCTTGATAAACTGGCGCAAAGCACGCGACTGGAGCGGCTTTTCATAACTGAGAACCTTGAGCGACAGGCTTACGAGATCTTGCATCGCTACTCTGATCATCCGTTCAGTTTCGTAGACGCGACGAGCTTTGCCGTCATGCGACAGCAACGAATCCGTTACGCGTTTGCTTTTGACTCGCATTTCGCCACAGCCGGGTTTTTGAGAATACCCATGGATTTTCAGCTGTGAGGTGGCTGTCGTAGCTATTGACTTGTCCGTAACCGACCGCTACTAAGCCGAGAAATATTTTCCAGGGTCGGCAGGCTGGGCAGGTTCCGTTACCTTGTCACAACCGGACTGCTGACAACAGCGGCTTCGTCGATTGTGATTCCATTTTGAATCATCCTGTCCACGGTTCCCGACCAGCTCATATTCGCCCTCTGAATAGACGTGTGGTTCCAGGCGCGGGATGCCAAGCGCACGTTTCACCAGCGCATAAGCGTTCTCTTGAGCTTCACCGGCATACACAACCAGCAAACGACATCGCTGGCAACGTCTGCCGGCCGGCGGCATAGGGGCCAAAAAGGACCACTCGCTTAAGGCGCAGAGTCTTCCGCAAGAGCGGAAGGCGATTGCGGAGCCGCACGATGAGTTCCTCACGGCCAAAGGGTGGATAAAATATCCTCAAAGCCCGTTCCTTATATCGGCCTTCACTTGAAAGGCACGATCTTTTCGGCGTACGGGCCACGAAGACGGCATTTCTTGACCGCCATTGCAGTTCAGTGTAATGTATCGTCATACAATGGGAGACAAAACTATGTCTAGCGTGCAAAAAAGCCTTAGAATACCTGCCGATCTTGCCAACGCCATTGAAGAAGAGGCTGAAAGGTCTGGACGTGATTTTTCTGCCGTTTCAATCGAACTCCTTACCGAGGCAGTAAAGATGAAACGCTGTCCCGGTATCTTCTTCGCAGATGGGCCATCGGGAAGGAGGGCTCGCATCGTCGGCACCGGTCTGGATGTGTGGGAGGTGATAGCCACGTACCGCAGCCTTGATAAAAAGTATGACCGTCTGCGTAAAGCCTATCACTGGCTTTCTGAGCCACAACTCCGAGCAGCCTTAAGCTATTACAAACTCTATGCTGAAGAGATCGATCGCCAGATCGCCAAGAACCTAGCCTGGAGCAAAGAGCAGCTCGCACATCGGCACCCATCCCTGGTGCAAGATCAATCTTGAAATACTACCTGGATGAGGACTTGAGCCAGCGGATCGCGGAACTGCTCCGCAATCGGGGGCTGGATACGGTCAGTGTTCACGAGGTCATGACCGAAGGGCTGTCGGACTTTGAGCAACTGGAGCGGGCGGCCCTCGAAAGACGCTGTCTTGTGACCCGGAATCGGGACGATTTTATCCGCCTTACCCTCCAGTTCTATAATGAAGGGCGTCCCCACCACGGTGTCATTATTGTTCCCCATAGCCTCCCTGCGGATCGTTTCTCTGAACTTGCTGAGGCTTTGCTTCGATATGCCGGCGAACACCCCGAGGGTCTACCGCCTTATACAGTGGATTTCCTGCATAGCGACTGACAAGGGAAGAGACAGACGACCGATGAAAAAGACCGCAGACCGGTTGAAAGACCGTTGACCGTGTTCCCTTTCCGTCAGCGGTCCTCCGTCGGCTCTTTCTTCTTATTGCTGTTCTTTTGTAGTGAGCGCCGCATCGCTTGGAGCTTACCAAAAAGTAATTGGCTAAAGTCATAGATCTTGGATAACTCTTCAGTCCCAGTATATTTGCGGCGACCGATCAGGTGCTGGCAGGCAACCGTTTCTATGAGCGAGCGCAGCGACATCGCCAGAAATCTTCTCTGCTCTGTGTCACTCTGACTGGTCGAACCCTCTTTTCTGCAACACTGTAAATCATGTCCGTGTAAGCCAGCGCCATCTGGTAAACTTCAAGTTTCTCAAATTTATACATCGAAGGACCAACCGACCATTGACCGTTGACCGCGGTCTGCCGTCCACTGTCAGCCGTCTAGCGCCTCCGGCGCTATACTACATCCGCAAAAGTCCGCTCCATGTTTTTGAAAAAGACAAGACCGCCCAGAAATAGAGTCAGAACCACAGTGGCGCTCATGGCCATCACCCCGAAATCCGGGCTTTCTTTGCCAAGGAGCGCCCAGCGGAAGCCTTCGATCACGCCGGCCATCGGATTCAGGCTGTAGAGCAGCCGCCATTTCTCCGGAACCACGCTCACGGGGTAAACGACCGGCGAGGCGTACATCCAGAATTGCAGCAGGAAACCAGTGGTATAACCCACGTCCCGGTATCTAACGTTGAGCGCGGAAAGCCAGAGACCGACAGCAAGGGCCGTCATCAACGCCAGGAACAAAAATATAGGCAGGGCCAGCAGGCCCCATGTAGGTGAAATACCATACCAGACCATCATGCCCAGGAGCAGGACAAAGGCAATGGCGAAATCGATCAGGCCCGATACCGTGCCGCAAAGAGGCAAAATGAGGCGCGGAAAATAGACCTTGGAGATGAGATGCGCGTCACCGATGACGCTGTTAATCACGCGATTTAAAGAGCCGGAAAAATAGGTCCAGGGCAAAAGACCGGCGTAAGCAAACACGGGATAGGGGAGACCGTCCGAGGGAATCCTGGCGAACATGCCGAAGATCACCGTAAAGATCAGCATCGTCATCAAAGGCTGCAGCACCGCCCAGGCAACCCCGATGAGGGTCTGCTTGTATCTGACCTTCAGATCCCGCCATATCAGGAAGTAAAGAAGCTCCCGGTATTGCCAGATCGCTTTGAGGTTCAGATCGAAAAGCCCCTTCCGGGCCTCGATCACGACGGTAGGCTCTGTCAAGTTCATGATAATCAGCTAAGCGCATGGCGCAAAGGGCAAAGCGCAGAAAAACAAGCAAAGAGCATAGAGCAAAGGGCAGAGCGTCTAATAAGAACAAAGAGCAGAAAGCTAACTACGCGCATGGCGTGTGTATGACGCGTAGCGCTAAGTGCGCAAACTTTTCTGAAAATTTGTGATCTTGCGGCAGAGATGATCTAACCGCTGGAGAATCTCGGTCGCTGTTGCTGACTCCATAAGCCTTCGCTTTTCTAAGACAAAGATTACATTCGCGTTCTCGAAAGTAGAACGCCGGGCGATATTCAGAAAGTTTGAGAATTCTCGCTTCGAATCGCTGCCGGAGCCCTCAGCAATATTGTTGGACACGGACAGGCTGGACCCACGCAACTGGTCTGCAAAACGGTACAATCTTCGTGCCTCCAATTGCTCCGCCACATCCAACAACCGCTCTGCCAACTCAATGGAATCTTTCCAGATTTCCAAGTCCATGAACCTAAATTTTGGTGGATCGTTTGCCATACCCAGTGCTTCTCTGCGCTTTGCGCTATGCTCTATGCGCTTTGCTCTTTGCGCTTAGGTCTGGTGAAATCCGCGCCCTTCGCGCACCATCTGCTGCACGGCAGCGACCATGGCTCGCGCTTGACCGAGCATCAGAGTGCTTCGGCCTATCCGGCCTTTTCTCATCGCGCGCGAGCGCAGCAGCTCATTTTCCAATATCCCGCTGCGCCTCGATCCGGTGACCTCTTCGCTCAGCACCCATGTCCGGACTTCCCGGCGGTTTCCTTGTCTATCCAACACCACGCCTTTCATTGGCTCCGAGCGATAGAGCGGGACCGGCAGGTGATCGCGAATGCAATGTTCCAGATAATGGTCGAAGGTCATGGTGGTGAAAGGGACATCGTACAGGAGAATTTTTCCATCGGCCTCGACCAATCGAGCAAAAGGGCTGCCTTCACCAAAAGGTGAGAGATCCTCTCCTTGCCCCGATATCAACCATTCCGCGCGGCGACCCCAGGCCGCCACAGAATGGGTCGGATGAAGGCCGCGAAGCACCTCACGGCGGCGGCGAAAGATCTCGGTGAGAATCCCCATCATCGATATGCTGCGGCGCACATCAAATATGTTTCCCTTGGAAAGAAATTCGTAAGAGCTCATGCCGTTGTAAGGCATGGACATCATGGCCACTGTTCCGTCAGGGCCGACTGCGGAGAGAAATGCCTCGACCAGCTCCTGAGGTGTTCCTTTGAAACCGTGCGAGGGCTCGAAGCCGCAATGAATCATCACAGCATCCCCTGGCTCGAGCCCCAGAGAACGTAAGGCTTTGACCAGACCGGCCGAATCGTATCCCCAGACGACTTGAACCAGGAAGGGTTTGACAGCGCGCTTAAGGCGTTGTGTGGGGCCGATCATACGCAAGAACCTACTGCTGTCTCATTTTGAAGTGAGACCTTGTTCATTCCCCCATCCTTGCCTTCCCCCGCAAGGGGGGAAGGTTCAAGACGCCCCTGCGCAATAGTAGCTTGAGCAGAGGTAGGGGGATGTGTCATCGCCCCTTCCCTTTATTCTCGCTCAGTCTCCTCCCCCCTTTTGCGGGGTTTTGCGGGGGAGGGTTAAGGTGGGGGGCGTCTTCCCTCAAGGGAGAAGCCATTACTCGTGCAAAGGGGAAATTCGGCAGAGGCGTCTCGGTCACGGCCCACCACAATCTCCTCTAGTTCCGGATGACTCAGAAATCCTCTCGGGCTGGCGGTGAAACCATAGGCGCCGGAGGCAAACACGCCGATCAAATCGCCTTCCTCCACTTTTGCTTGCTCAACCGCCGAACCGAGAGTGTCCAACGGGGTGCATAACGGCCCAACGATGTGGACCCTTTCTTCGGCGGGTTTGCCAAGCGCCAGAAGCGGAGCAATGGGATAATTTCTCCGAATCACCTGGCCAAAGTTGCCGGTGGCTGCCAGATGGTGATGCAGGCCCCCATCCACCACGAGAAAGGTTTCCCCCCGCGAGACTTTTTTGTAAAGCACGCGGCTGACATATACGCCGCTTTCACCGATCAGATATCGGCCCGACTCGATCACGAATTGCGTGCTGGGAAAACTGGCTCTGTGAGCCGCGAGCAGATCGGCCAGCCGCGCGCCAACGGCTCCGATATCCAATTCATCGTCTGATGCGAAATACGGGATCCCGAAGCCGCCTCCAAGATTAATCATCGACGGCGACTGGGGGCAGCATTTCACGAGATCCTTGAGAAGCTCGAAGGAAAGGCCAAAAATTCCATAAGCGCCGACGCTTTCAAGTTCTGCGAGCCGGCGAAAAGGTGAAAGCCAACAAAGCGGATCCCTGTCATCTTCGGAATTTGGGTTAATATCCTCGGGAGTTCTTCCTGATCGATGCCGAACGGCTGCGGCCCTCCGCCGATGCGCATGCCAGAACTTTTGAGCTCAAAAGCCGGATTGATTCTCAAGCTGACATTGGCCCTAACTCCCACTCGATGCGAAACCTCATTGATAAGCTCCAACTCGCGCTCGGATTCAGCATTGATCGATCCAACGCCGCTCCGAACGGCGGCTTCTAACTCAGACAGGCTTTTCCCCGGCCCTGCAAAGCCACAAGATTCTGCAGCTACGCCGGCTTGCATCGCTGTTTGCAGCTCCCCCACAGAGGCCACATCGAACCCAAGGCCTAACCGGTTGAAAAAACGGATCACTTCCGGGTGCGGGTTGGCCTTGATAGCGTAGTGGATTTCGATCTCCTGAGGCAGCGCTTGGCGCAGCAGCCGGTATTTTTCCCGCGCTACGCTGAGATCGTAAACGTAAAAGGGTGTGGGGTGTCCGGCGGCGAGATGAGAGACCGGAATACCTCCGACCAGGAGCTCGCCGTGTCTACGATCAAAGTACCGGAGCACGCTTTGCAGGGCTTTAGAGGCCATCGGGTTATGGTTTTAGGTATAGCGTGTCACGTGTCGTGTAGCCGCCTAAAAGGCAAAAGCAGGCAGTAGGCAGCTAGCAGCAAAAAGTACAAACGACAAAGAGCATGGAGCAGGGAGCATGGGGCAAAGCATCTCCAGACTCCAATTCAGAAGCATAGCGCAAGGAGCAAAGGGCAACTCCTCCGCCTCCACAGGGGAGGACAAAGGTGGGGGTGCCGGACTGAACCTTTTCATGCACCCCCCTGTGGTCCCCCCGTCAAGGGGGGACAGGGAACTTGGGAAGCCTGGCATCTAGCTGACAGCTCGTCCCGGTAAATAGCCGCCCTGTCGATCTTGCCGTTGGAGTTTTTGGGTAGTAGGGTTCGGATTTCGGTTTCTTTAGGAATCATATAAGACGGCATCTCTTGCGAGGCGAGGGCGAGTATTTCGTCGGCCGTGAGCGATTCTCCGTTTCTCAATGAGAGAATCACTTTAATAAACTCGCCAAGATCGCTGTCCGGAAGACCCAGAGCCACGACATCCTGGACTTTGCCGGTGTTATAGAAGCATTCCTCGACCTCCGTCGGGCTTACCCGAAAGCCCGCGGTCTTGATCATCTGGTCTTTTCTACTGAGATAGTAGAGGTATCCCTCATCGTCGGTTTTCACCAGGTCCCCTGAGAATACCACCAGTTCTTTTGTCTGGAGCTCTGCCGGGCCAACGGGATTGGGTCGAAAGCGCTCCCGGGTCTTCTCCGCATCGTTCCAATAACCCAGCGAAACGTGCACGCCGCGGTGGACCAGCTCGCCGACCTCTCCGGGAGCGCAGCGTTGCCCTTCCTCATTGAGCACCATGATCTCGGCATTCGGTATCGCTTTTCCAATCGACGACGGCCGAACATCCACCTGATCCGGCTCTAGATAGGTCGAGCGGAACGCCTCGGTTAAACCGTACATCAAATAGATTTTCGTATGCGGCAACCGGCGGCGATATTCCTTGACCAGTTGCTCAGGAAACCGGCCGCCTGAATTCGTGATGTAGCGAAGATTCGGAAAGTTCGCGTCTGTCCATTCAATCTGCAAGAGCTGCGACCACAGAGTCGGGATGCCTGCAAGTCCGGTAATCGCCTCTTTTTCCAAACCCCGCACGATATCCGCAGGTCCCAAGTAGTTTTGCAGCACCAGAGTAGCTCCCACCAGCAGGGCCGTTGTGAGCTGGTTCAGACCATAATCGAAACTGAAAGGGAGAACGCTCAGGATCCGGTCTTTTTCGTTATTCCGCAGGTACGAAGCGACACTGTCGGCGCCGGCAACGAGATTTCGGTGGGAGACCACGACGCCTTTCGGCAACCCGGTCGAGCCCGAGGTGTAGATGATACCGGCAGGATCGCTGTCGATCCTTCTAAAGCCGTCCCCAGAGAGTAGAGGTTGCTCTAATGCCGCAGGCAGGCTGATGAGGCGAAGGTTTGGAGGAAGAAGCCCTTCGCAACTGGTGAAAGGTCCCAGCGCGATGACTGTGGCAAGACGAGGTGTTTCCGCCAGGTCCGGACCGATCGCTTTTAATCGCTGAAAAGAGGTGATCAGGATAAGCGCGCCGCTATCATTCAGAATGTGCTTGATCTGTCGACTCTTAAGCAAATGATTGATATCGACGAAAATACCGCCTGCCATGGAAACCGCCAGAAGGGAAAGCGTCTCTTCGATCGATTTCTCCAGATAAATAGCGACCCGCGCTCCGGCTTGGAGGCCCGCCTCGTTCAAGACTCCAGACAAACCCCGCACCTGTCGCTCCACCTCGCCGTAAGTCTGCGCGGTCTTACGATGCACAAGGCAGACGTTGTTCGGATATTTTTGAGCTGAACGAATCAGCAACTCGTGAAAAAGGCTCATCTCCCGGACTCTTGAACCAGGTGGGATTCAACGGTTCTCGCGATGGCCGCCAGGCTATCGAAATTCTCCAGATTGATTTCATCCGGCTGAAGCTCGATGGCGAATTCCTCCTCGATAAAAGCAATCAGCTTTAAAATTCCGAGAGAGTCGATGAGACCGGCTGACAAAAGCGACTGATTCGGATCTATCGAATCGCCGTTCCGCCCCGGCGGAAACTTGGCTCGGAGGAAAGCGGAGATTTTCTCGGTTACGGACATGTCAGATCCTTTCGCTGCATAGGGCATAGCACGTAAGAAGGTCGAGGGTGTAGCGTGTAGGGTTTAGGGTGTACGGTTGCTATGCGCTTTGCCCTCCGCTCTTTGCTTTCTTTAGTCTTGCTGCTTACTGCCTGCTGCCTCCTGCTCCCTGCCCGCTGCTTCGATCTCCATCCACTTCATCACGGCATCCGCAGTGAACTTCGCCGCCCAATTGGGATACTGGTGCGGGTGGTAACGCCCTCGGACCGGCCACGAGCCGGCAATTCCACCTCTCAGGTTTGGGTCGTTCGTCTTGATATCCTGCGTGTGGAGCACAAACGTCAGAAGCTTTTTTGCCTCGGCAAGGTAACTCTCGTTACTCGTGAGTTCAGACAAACGAAACCCATTGATTGCCAGTTGGGAATTGCCTGTTAAACAGCAGTAACGAACCGTCGGTCGCCAGCGCCGGTCAAAGCGACCCGGTAGATATCCGTCTCTCTGTATATTTCTCTGCAGAGCCTGAAAGATCCTTTCCGCCGCGCTGAGATAGCGGCTCTCGCGGAGATAAGCCCCGGCTTCGAGAAAGCCGCGCATGGCATAAGCCACCGTATGCGTGTAAGGTTGGGCGTTGTCGAGCAAACAGTTATTTTCGAGCCAGCCGTTCGGTAACTGCTGGCTTAAGGCCCAGTCAAGATTTTTGATCGCGCGGTCGCGAAAGCGCTCGTCTCGGGTGATCCGGTGCACTTCCAACAGGGCCCACGCGACTCTGGTATTGTAAGTATTGAGACTATAGGCGGTTGCCGTGGAACCGAAGTTTCTCCACGCCCCGTCGTCATCTTGAATCGATGCCAGCCACCCGGCTGCCTTTACGGCTGATTCCAGATATTTTGCATTTCCTGTTTCCTCAAATGCTCTGATCCAGCCGAAGATCACCATGCCTGTGTTAAAAACGGTGGGGACGATCTTGGGCGCATCGACCGTACCCGCCTGAACGCCACCCCCTTTTAGCTGTATTTTGGTCTCCCAGTCCGCCATTCTCACTGCTCGATCATAGAATGCTCGGCTTCGTGTAAGCTTCGCGTAATCAAAGAAGGTCGGAATGATATAGCCTGTGGTTTCAGGATAAGAGGCGGTCCAGAGCTTCTCTCTCACAAAGTACGCCTGGGCGACACCGTCGTCTTCCGTCGAGTCCTGTGCTCTGGCCAACCAGAGCATCGTTTCTTCCAGCGAGATCTCCAGTGGCAAGGGCCGGCGGAACCGGGCAAATACTCCGAGTTTCAGAGTATGCCAGTCTTTAACGTAGAGGCTTTGTGCCAACCACATAGGGAGGACGCCCGAAGGCTGGTCTTGAAGAAATACCCGCAGGCCGCCACGCGGGGATTGCCTCGCGTTGGGAGCGTCTCATGGCCAAAAATTCTTTTTCGGCTATGATCCTCATGGCAGATACAACCGACACCAGATAAAGAGCGTAATCGAAGTACTGCATCTCATAAAAAGCGCCGCCGAACAGAAATGCCCAGAGACTGAGCTTTATCATCCGCAGCAGATCAGCGACGTTCGCATCGCTCGTCATCTTTCGGATTCTCGAGATGCTTGACAGAGTCGAACCGTAGATCAGCAAATAAATGACCAGGCCGAGAAAACCATGTTCCGCCAGTGTTCCGAAATAGATGCTGTGGGAAACGATGCCGCTCTGCACACCATATCTCCAGTAAATTTCGGGACTCATGACCTTGAAGCCGCCGCCAAACAGCGGATGCTCCAAAGCGAAATTCCACGCGACGCCCCAGGCGGTGATTCGGCTCATGGCCGAGCTTTCTTGCTGATACTCGCCTATGCTTTCCATCCGCCCTGTCCAATGCTCCCCAATGTAGAAGCTGAGAACAAGAAGGATCACGCCGGCTACCGAAATCACCAAAAACTTTTTCCGGCTATTCTTAAACAGAAGCAACGCAATCAAAATCAACGTGAGAAAACCGCCCCGGCTGAAGGTGAATATGATCGCGATGACGCTTAGGCCAAACATGGCGATCCATCCCTGTTTCGCCCTGAAGCTTTTGGCGTTTTGCGCCAGCCACCAGATCATCGGCAGCGTCATGTTCAAAGCGAGCGCCATTTCGTTATTGTCGGCGATAAAGCTCTCTTCCGGCCCGTATACGCGATGGCGACCTCCGGTGACCAGGGAAAAAATTCCCCCTTTGATCCCATAGAAGCCAAGAAAAAACGTGGTCGCCATGACAAGCCGTTTTAACTCATCGTAGTTATCGATGAGATAGATCGTGAGAAAGAAAAATAACAGCGTCTTCGAAAAATTGATCCACGTTTGCCAAGCCGCCGCGGGATAGGCGGCAAAGAGCGTCGTCAGCAAGGTAAAAACCCAGAATACGAGGACCAGAGAGGATTCTCTGGTGAGCTTGAATCCCGGCTTCGGGTGCAACATAACCCCGACCAGAGTCGTCACCGCCATGAGAAGCGCGGGTTGCATGGTTCTTGCGTATCCCCACCCCAGGCGATGAATGTTCATGAAGCTGACTAAATACCAGCCGTACAGGCCGTAGATAGGCCTCTGAAGGGCCAGCACCGCCAGACAGAAAAAGAGCGGTATAATAACGAGATCTCTTAAGGGCATAATAACCGGGTCTAGGGTCTAGGGTGTAGAGTGTAGGGTGTAGCCATACAAAATAGATTGTCAGGCGTCGGGTGTAACCATCCAGCTGCTGGCGCAGGGAACAGGGCATAGCGCATAGGGCATAGCGCATAGCGCGCGGACTATAGTGTGCCGGGGTAACATAGAAGCCAGGGGTGCAGGTGTAGAGTTGAGTCTAGCGTTGAGAGAGATCGAGGCTTCGCGCCTGGACCGCGGCTAGCGGGTCGTACACCTCGCGCAGCCATAGCTCCAGGATCATCAGATTCCAAATGATGGTTCCGAAAAACGAGGTCTGGTCGGTTTTGTGATTTTCCACCAGACGTTCCAGCGCCTTCCTGCGGAAATAACCGCGCTGCAGGCTCCGGGAGCTCAGCACCAGGTCGTGGATCATTTCGTTCAGCATCTTGTCCGTTCGGAGCCAGATCGGGATCGGCAGCCCGAAACCATGTTTCTTTTTGGCGCGGGTCTCAAACGGAAGCAAATCGGAGTACGCATTCTTGAAGAACGAGCGCAGCTCTCGCCCTTTCATCTTGACGGCGGCCGGAATCGTCGCGGCAAATTCTGCCAGAGGATGGTCCAGAAAAGGGAAACGCGCGGCAACACCGGCCGCTTCGGTCATACGGATAACTTTGACGAGATCGTTGTCGGAGATGGCCAGTTTCAGATCGATGTAAAGCTGCCGGTCCAACTCCGTCCTGGCCGGCGCCCGACGATAGTAATGAGCGACAGCTCCATTCCGATCGTAATCGCTCCCCACCAGGTTAAGAATGTCCCCCTCCAGGAGTTCCGCCATTGGGAGGACGTGAAACAGCCCGTACGATGTGAGCCGGTCAGGATAAGGCACCTCGGCTCGCTGAATGTATTTTTTGCCTTTGACGAACAGTTCATGACCCAATCGATCCGCCAGCGCGAACACGGCCGGTTTAAGAAACAACTCCCGCAGCCGCAACGGCACAGCGGTATAATAATCGAAAAGCCTCTGCGTCGCGTACCGTTCGTTTCCCGCAAAAAGCTCGTCGCCGCCATCTCCCGCATACAGAAATTCCACGCCGCGCTCAGCCGCTGTCTTGGCGCAGAAATACGTCGGGATCGCCGAGGCGTTGGCAAAAGGCTCATCAAAAACCTTCAGCAGAACGGGCATCGCATCCGCAACGTCCTTTGCGGTAACAAAGTATTCGTGATGCTCGGAGCCAAAAGCGCGCGCTGAAATCCGCGCGTAATTAATCTCATTGAAGCCTTGTTCCGCAAAACCGATGGAAAAGCTCTTGATAGGAGCTTTGGTGAGCTTTGTCAAAACGCCCGTCACCGTGCTGCTGTCGACGCCTCCGCTCAAGAAAGTACCGATGCGGCTTGATTCGCCGTCCGTTCTTAGACGAACAGCCAGCGCGTCGCTCAAAAGTCCCTTTAGGTTTCGCGTCAGCGCCCTCTCGCCCGCCTGACTCTCGTTGAGAAAACTAATCTCCCAGTAGGGCGCCGTGGTGATTCTCCCTTTCGAGTATGTCAGCACATGAGCCGGAGCGAGTTTTTTGACTTCCCGAAAGATGGTTTTCGGGGTCGAAACGAAAGATGAAGCCGCGACGTCTATGATGGCTTCGGGGTCAAGGCTTTTCTTCACCGGGAAGGGACAGGCCACGACGCTTTTCATCAGCGACCCGAAGACCAATTTCTCCTGGTCCTGATAATAATAGAGCGGGTGGACGCGGAATCGGTCCGTGGCGAGGTAAACCGTCTCCGTTCGCCCATCCCAGATCGCCAGAGCAAATTCTCCTCGGAGGCGCCGCACGAAAGCCATTCCCTCTTTTAAATAGAGCTCGATGAATGCCGCAAACGGGTTCTGGTCCGGCGTCTCTTGAATGGACAATTCAGCCGTCTTGTATAGGCTTCCATGAAATCCGAGCACCAGGTGCTCATCTGGCGTCTTCAGAACACCCGCCAGACGCCCAGGAAAAGTCTGCGCGCCGATCCCGGTTGCGCCAGACGTCTCTACGAACCCGTCACGCCGTCCAGAGATGTCCAGTGCTGCAACCATCGGAGCAAGAGAACGCGCGCTTAACGGATGCCGCTGGTCGTTTAAGACAATTCCGCAGATGCCGCTCATATTATAGCAGGGGGCATGGAGCACAGAGCATGGAGCCCGCTAAGGGCATAGAGCAAAAAACAGCACGCAGGAGGCAGCCAGCAGCTAGCAGCAAAAAACAACGAACTACAAAACGGCAAAGAGCAAAATCAGCAGGCAGGGAGCAACTGACAGCTAGCAGCAAAAAACACTGTGGATCGTGAGGATAAAATCGGGTTGACAGCGGGAGCTTAGCGCTATGCGCTTTGCCCTTTGCTCTATGCGTTATTGCCCCACGAACTCGTACGCCCCGATATCAATGGGTCCTTTTTTGACCCTGTCCTCTTTTCCAGCCGAATGAAGATAGTGCCAGAGAGGTACCAGAGAAAAACCGTTGGCCGCGCCCGCATCGATCCCCGCATCGATGGCGCGGGAATACGCAGTGAGCCGATAATCGAATTGCCTTACGCTCACGAAGCCCGGAGCCATACTAATCAGGTTGCTGGCCAAATCCCCCGGGCCGTCGAGAATTTTATCGTCGAAGCTCGCAAAGATGTTATTGATGATTGACGCGCGTGTTGTTTTCGACCAGTTCTTGATGTAGGTGCCGGGCCTGCGATAGTTCGCAAGGGTATTGTTGACAATGTATAACCCGTGCGACGGATTGCTTTCGCCCTCGGCGGCATAGGACACGAGCGTGGTGTTGTCGGCATGAGGCCCCTTCTGAATGACATTGCCGATCAGATAAGAAGTTCCTCCGTTTGGGAGGTCGACCAGGTAACTGGAGGCGCCCGTCTGCTCATCCACGATGCGGTTATAGAGAATATAGTTTTCGCGCGCGCGACTCTTGACGTTGTGACCGATTCTGGCGTGATGAACATAGCTAAAACGCAGGGTAAAGCTCCGACCGTGGCCGATGTAGATGTTGTGGCCGATTCGCTTGTGCTGAGAATACTCACCTGCAGCCCCGCTGTTGGCGAACTCCGAATGCTCAATCAGGACATCACCTTCGGGATTGTTACTGGTCAGCAGCCCCATCTCGTTATCATGAAAGAAGCATTGTCGAATGGTCAGACCCGTTCCTTCCATGCGGATTCCGGCCCCGTTGAGGTCCGGCACCCTGGCGCCGGAAAATTCAATGTTCTCAACGACCACCCCATTCCCTTTGATGACCCAGATCGCTTTCCCTTCCGCGGACGCCCCGTCCGCTTTCAAATGAGGCCGGCCACCGACTCCGCGGATCACGAGGCGATGGGCATGCCATACCGCGACATCCTGCAGATAGGTGCCGGCAGAAATCTCAATGACGTCACCTTCGCGTGCCGCCTTCGCGGCGTCGCTTGGCCTGGCAAACTCTTTTCCCGGCCCCACCTCAAGAATCGCTGCGTTGAGGTTTGCGCTGAACAGCAGCGAAATGCCCGCTGACGCGACCAGAAGAAGCAAGACTCTTTGAAACGACAGGGTCTTAATCACTGGCTCGCACCAATCCCATTGTCTCTCTCCTCCCCCCTTGTGGGGGAGGACTAAGGTGGGGGGTGTGCTTTTTTCGTTTGCCCCATCCTGACCTTCCCCCGCGAGGGGGGGAGGAAGTAACTTTGCTGCTAAATGTGTTAGCACCACAACAGAGAGAGAACTGCGGCTCATAATTTTTGGATCGCGATGCAAAAATGCCGCCCGCGCCCGCCGCTCCTCGGCTTAACGCATGGCGCCTAGCGTTTGCCGCATGGCGTAGAGAGTGTAGAGTTACGGTCTTCGGTCGTCGGCCCCACGGTCTTGAATGGACTCCTTACCGTTTGGGGATAGCCCGGCAAGACTGCGCAACGTGTATTCGACGCTGAGAACTCTGTTCCATTGGGCATCAAAGGGGAAATCGCGCTGCCGGGACCGATCCAGAAAATCGCCTAACGCGCGGCGGTCCAGGACTTCGCCGGCTTCCATCGTTGACGGACACAAAAGCTCCCGCACCTCTTCGTCACGCCAAAGTTGCAGTCTTTTGGGAGTATCATGATCAAAGGCTGACGGCGCCTTCGTATTCCCCCGCTCCGGCGAGAAAACCTTCGAGATCATTTTTCTTCCGTACCGCACCGGCACGGGCCAAAACCGATGAAAGCTTTTCCAGCTAACCGGAAGAGGCGGATAGCCGTGCTCGAGCGGAACACTCGCCAGCTCAGGTTGAGATTCGGCCAAGAGGCTCCGGATCAGCAGACTGCGCCGCCGCAGTTGCGCCGTTGTTTGGAGCATCGTTTCGAGCACCGATCTGAATTGAAAGGGCGATAGACACGGCCAGAGACGATCGGTGCTGCTGGCGATCCTTCCCTGCCACCGTTGCATGCGCATCATCAAGTAACTGTGATCCATTTGCAGCGTGTTCGGGAAACCGGAAAGACCATGGTTGGTCCGTTCAATGATTTCGGCGAAGTGGGTGATAAGATCGAGACGGTTTTCAGGCGGAAAGAGCGATGCGTCGAAAGCCTGAGGCGCGTAGCGGCGCCGCGCCAGCTTCCGAGCGTCGATCTCTCGCCGTGCTCCTGTGTAAGGCAAAAGGAGCTCCCACCAGTAGCCGCGAGCGACTTCGCCGAACGAGCCGTTGATACTGACATCGAAACCTGCCGAAAGTTTCTCATGAATTCCAAGGACCCGGGCATACTCGACGAGATCGCATTCCCCGTCCGTAAGCGCCAGCGCCTTCTTAACCTGCTCGAACGATATTTCGTCGGGCGGCCGCACGTGTAAATGACGGAGCTTCATTCTCCGAACCAGTTCCCGTGATACCAAGACGTCCGGGCTTTCGTCCGGGCCGGCGACAGTGGTGGAGAAATCCAGCCCGGCGGAAAGAAAAGCGCCGACGATCGCCCGAGAGTCGTAGCCGCCGGTCAAGTCACAGACGGGATTGGGAAAGATGCGCTTTATTTTTTGGGAGGCGAGTATCAGCCTGTCACCCAAAGCGCTCACGGCAGCCTTGCCATCCATTGATTCCGGAGTGAGATCTGTAATCTGCCAATACCGCTTCATCTCTCGCAGGGCGCCTCGCACAAAGCGATAGACGCTTGCCGGGCCTAGCTTTCGCACCTCCCGGTACAAGCTTCGGTCTTCGTAAATCACTCCTGCGGAAATAAACTCCTGGCAGCCGACGGGGTCCGGCGAGACTTCTCCAAGCCCCGCCAAAAGCAGCGACGAGTTGGACAGAGCCATGCCATGCTTTAAAGACCGGACAAAGGCGTGACAGCTTCCCACGACGTCGGTGATGACAACAGCCTCTCGTGCCCCGGCATCTCCTATGACAATGACAAAGAAACCCTCGAGCTCCAGGCCCAGCCGGTCGGGACCAATCTCCAGATAACGCTGGAGCAAACGGGCCTCGGCTCCGCTTCCATAGCCGTCCGCGTGAAACCAACTTCCCGCCGCGAGGAGCCAGCTTCCTGTCCGCGAATCCGTAGCGCCAGCCTGCCCTGAGCCTTTCCGGCGTGGAAAGAATGCGGCACGCGCCCAGGGGCTTTCCGTAAGGACCGTTTGAGTCGGAAACTTGAACCATCGCGCTATCCGGAGGCCCGAGCTAAAGAGCTCGACCGCCTCGGAGGAGCCGTTCTCGGAAGCCATGATGACAAGAAAATTTCCCAACGCGGTCCTGAAATCCTCTTTTTAGACGGACCTGCAAGATCCGTTCTGCGGGCACTAGCACTTCTCCCCCTTTGCGGGGGAATGGTCATTAGGGGATCACCCTTGACAATGAAAGCAGTGACCGGGAAGCGCCTTTCGACCGAAGCTCAGGGCATGCTTTCGGAGGAATGTTGATGAATCGTATCGCCCTAACAATGAAAGCCGCACATGAGCCCTCAGGGCGTAAGGTGTAGGGCCCCGGACATCCGATGAACCCGGTTTCAACTCATGGGACCTGCCCCATCTCAGCCGGAGGATCTGCCTCAGGGTGAGGCCGCGGCCCGGAACCTTGCGCCCTGAGGCTCGCTTTCGGAGCAAGCAATCTAGAAA
>JACQUW010000273.1 GCA_016210115.1 Deltaproteobacteria bacterium
ACAGTCGCCTTCAGGAGATACTGGATGCGCAGACGGATCCGTGGGGCATCAAGGTTTCATTGGTGGAGCTGAAGCACATCGACTTGCCTCAGGAGATGCAGCGCGCGATGGCGAAGCAGGCGGAGGCCGAGCGGGAACGGCGCGCCAAGGTGATCCACGCGGAAGGAGAATTTCAGGCCTCGCAGAAGCTCGCCGAAGCCGCCGACGTGATGCAGAAACAGCCGCTAGCCATACACCTCAGGTTCCTGCAAAGCCTCGTTATCGTATCGGCGGAGAACAACGCGACCATCGTGGTCCCCATCCCCATCGACCTTCTCGGCCGAATCCTGGAAGCGAAATGAAGCTAATCGCACTTACTCGCAAAAACATTTCGGCCTAAAGACACCCATCCAGCAGATACGAAAACTTTTCACGCGCTTTGCGCGCGCATTCGGGACTCGGCATATTGACCGGTGGGAATTTGTCCCTCCAGGCATAAGGTCGTGTGGCATCGATGATGGCTCTGGAATTCGTCATTTGTCCCTTCGCCCGGTCCTCCGGCGCTATTCGGGGATCCAAGGGCGTGGACCAGGCATTGCGGATAATATCGATGGAAGTGGCCGGATCGGAACGGGTAACCATCGCCCACATAACCTCTTCCAAGTTGGCGACGTCGATATCGTCGTCGACAACGACCACGTATTTTCCGGCATAAGCCCCGACATGGCACTGCGAAGCGACATGGCCGACCTGGATAGCATGCCCCGCGTAACGTTGTTCGATAGCAATACAAAGAAGCATTCGTGTGCTTCCGATCTCGCTGGCCCACACGGACTTTATTCCCGAAAGACCGGCCTTCTGCAGCGCCTGCTTCAACAGACCCGAGCGCAGTACCGCGCGGTAGCGGGCAATCTCATCGGGCGGCCGCTGCGGCGGACAACCCAGAATGATAGGATTGTTGCGATAATAAATCGCCTTAACGTCCATACAAGGCTCATCTCGAAGGCCGCTGCCGTAATACCCTGTCCATTCACCAAATGGCCCTTCCGGTTTCCGTTTGTTCGGATCAACGAATCCTTCCAGAACAATCTCAGCATTCGCCGGTATGGGCAACCCCGTCACTTTACCTTTAATCACCTGATAGGGTTTGCCTCGCAGGCCGCCGGCTAAATCGTATTCGCAGATGCCGTACGGAACCTCGCTGCAGCTCAATAGAAACAGCAGCGGATCGCCGCCGATGACAATGGCCGCCGGCATCGGCTGTTGGCGAGCCATGTATTTGTCGCGATGCATCCGGCCGTGCTTGCCGGGGGAAATATAAAATCCGACGGTTTTTTCATCCTGGACCATGACACGGTAGGTGCCCAGATTTACCCAGTCTTCATCCGGATCCTTTGTAATGTTATAGCTGCCGGTCCCGATATAGCGTCCGCCGTCCAGCTTGTGCCATTGCGGCGAGGGAAAAGAAAGCACGTTGACGTCGTCGCCCATCCGGATGTTTTCCAGGATCGGTCCATCTTCGACGAACTCGTAAGGTATCGGCTTGGCCTCCTCGAAAGCGTCAGTGAACGCTTCCGATAATTGAAGGTTATTCAAGTCGGCCGCCAAACCCAGCGTCATGTTTTTCCGTCGTCCACCGAAGAAGTTGACCAGAATCCGGTGCCCCTGGGGATAGCCGGGGATCTTGTCAAAGACGGCCGCCGGCGCCGGATCCCGACGATTCAATAGTTCGGTCGCCATGCCGATCTCTTCCTGCCATGAAGCGCCTTCCACCGCGCGGATCTCACCGATCTCGCCCGCCAGGTCAATCCAGCTTCTTAAGTCATGATAAGGAATTTGCAACTTCATTCGATTTACTCCTTTTTTGAATAGGACCGAAAGTTTTCCCGGTCCAGAAGCCTCAGGCAAGAGCTTCTCTCAGCCCACAGCTCATAGAGAGATAAGTTCGGAGTGAGAGCAGCAAAACGTATGCCACCGAAGCAGCACGCCCTCATCCCGCTAATTCCCAGGACATACACCACCACGGCGGATTCGGGAGGTCCTGTCCGTTCTCAAACGTAAGAAGGACTCGGCAAATATTCTCAGTTTTTGAGGAGATCCGTACGGCGCCCTGACGCTGTCGAAGTTCACACGGCAGCAAGACTCGCCACGAACGCGGCTGGCATTCTTTTCGTTCGGTTGGAAGGCTCTCGTCTATTTCTCCGTGAACGGAGATTTAGACCTGAGTCTCAAAACGGGGATTTTTTCTGTCTCTTCGATATAAGAAGCAAAGATATACTTGTTGAACTTGAAATCCATGCTGGTGTATTTGCCTCTCTCGATTGTGCCGGTTTCGATCTTCGCCACAACGAAGCACAGCTCGTCTTCTGCAAAGCTCTTCATACTCTCGCCAAACTCCTCGATGTTGGAGACGGTGAGACTCTTTCTGATCCCGCAGCCTTTGGCGACCTGGGCCAAATCGACACCGTGGGCCGTGGCGGTGGGCATTCCTCCCGGTGATTCATACGCTTGATTATCGAGAACCAGGATACGGAGATTGCGGGGCTTTTGATATGCCATGTCGGCAAGAGAGGCGAGATTCAGCAAAAGATTCCCATCGCCGTCTAAAGCGATGACTCGTCTGTGCGGCAACGCCAGCGCCAGGCCCAGAGCCACCGGCGTGCATTGTCCTAAATTGAGCGCGTACAAGTTGGCCCGGGAAGGCCGCAGCGTCTGCCACTCGTGCGCGGTATTACCCAAATTGGTAACGACCAGATCGTCTTCGGTCGTCATCGAGGCCAGCACCTTCAGACACTCAAAGCGCTTCATCGTAAGGTCTCCCCGCTGAAAAGCAAACAAATCGGATTTTGCCAGGCGAATGACGAAGCCACCGCATCCTTAATCGCTCCCTCGATCTTGCTGATCTCAGTCACGATGGAATACGGAATCTGAAGGTCGTTGAGAATCGGCTCTGTCGTGAACTTATACGTCCTCATAACCGGTTGCGCATCTCCGATGTCGCCCCGATACGGGATGAGCAGCAGGAGCGGGATGTTCCAGAGATTGTGGAGACTCGCCAGAGGCCACGCCGCCACCAGAAATCCCGAGGTGGGTATGATGATCGCGGGGGTTTTGCCTCCGAAAAAGGCGCCGGCGCAGATGCTTACACCGATGCTTTCATTGCTGATAGGCACATAAGTAAAGCTTGGATCCGCCGCAACCGTTTTTTGAACCCGATCAAAACCATGATCGGGTAGGATGGCCACAAAATCCACCCCCGCTCCTTTCAACCCCTTCAGGATCGCCTCACTCGCTTCAAGATTCATAATTCTCCCTCAGGCCTATCTCAACTTCCCTGCCATTATCCAACATACCTTTAGGCTGTCAAGGTTCCCGACATTCATCGGTGCCGGAAAGATCACTCTTCATGGTGAAAGCTGTGACCGAAGGGGCAGGCCTGCAGGTCGCAGACGTAGGACTGTGGAGGTTGTGGAAGGCAGAACCTCCCTCCTGATCTTCGGCTGCCGTTGACACCCTGTTTCAAGAGCGTGTGAGAAGGCGCCAGGGCAATGAGCCTCATGTTTAGCGAAACCGGAAAAAGACATTTCGTCGGCAACCGAGGAAGAGCAATTGCAACCGATTTGGTTTGGGTATGGGTATACAGGACAGAGCCTGAGATGATAAAGAATCCTGGTGGAACAGTACCTGCGGTTTATCTGGCTCGTCCCTTTGGGTTTTTTTGCCGGCGCTTACGGAACGCTCATCGGAGCCGGCGGCGGTTTCATCTTAGTGCCGGTCTTGCTTTTGTTCTACCCCGGTGAAGCCACTGAAACGATTACCAGCATCTCTCTTGCGGTGGTTTTCTTCAACGCGCTTTCCGGCTCTTTGGCTTATGCGCGCACGAAGCGAATTGACTACAAGTCGGGGACCATTTTTGCCCTGGCGGCCGTCCCCGGAGCCGTTCTCGGCGCCCTGGGTACCACTTACGTTCCGCGTCGCCACTTCGACGCTCTTTTTGGAATTTTGATGCTTTTAGTTTCAGCTCTCCTGTTCGTACGCCCCGCAACGAGGAGGCGAGCGCTTGAAAAGCGAATCCCCAGTTTCACAAAACGAACACTTGAGGGCAACCGCCTCGCCAGGCTTGTCCCGCCTAGACTTCTCCTTGGAATCGGATTGAGCAGCGGCCTTGGGTACATATCGAGTTTTTTAGGTATCGGCGCAGGATTCATATATGTACCCGCGTTCGTTTATCTCCTGGACTTCCCCGTCCACACTGCTACAGCGACATCCCTATTCATTTTGACGATTATGTCTTTTACGGGCAGCGCTACTCATATCGTTGCAGGGTTGTTCCACGAGGGCATACGCCGGACGGTCGCCTTGGTTTTAGGCGTTATACTGGGCGCTCAATTGGGCGCGTGGTTCTCGCGCCGCGTCCACGGTGATTGGATTATCCGCGGACTGGCCGTAGCTCTTTCCCTGGCAGGGATTCGCCTGTTGATGATGGCCTGGCCGTGAACCCTGAAACTGCAGTGAAGTTCTTTTTCAGTCAGTAGTGAGTAGCGACTCTTCGGAGAACGGCGGGGCTGGGGCTATTTAGGACCGGCGCTATGCGGTTCCACGAATTGACCGCCCTCGAAGATTCAAACCGGCGGCCATTGGGTTTAATGAGTGAGACGAGTATACACCCGCAGCTCCGGCGATAATTATCCCCGCCTTCGTCGCTGGGTTTTAAGCGAGTTACTGGCGAGTCATTACCTCCCTTGCAAGGGAAAAGTCAAAGATCTGTTCTGCCCTTGGAGGATTCTGGATATGGCTGCGCTTCGCGGTCTCTTCGATGCTGGCCTTGACTTTCTTCTCCTCAAGGATGCCGTTTTTGACCAAAGCCGGAAGGATTAATTGGAGACATTCAGCGGCATCTTCCGGTTTGACGCCGAAATAGCGGGAAATCACAGCGCCTACTCTGGACTGATTCTCCGACCTGCTGATAAAATCCGTCGCCCTCACCATAGCCCTCACGACGGCCTTGACCTCGTCTTTCTTTTTCTCCAACCTTTGCTTCTGCGTGGCAAGCAGAGACTGAGGAGAAAAAACGATGTCTCCCACCCACATAAGCACGTTGAATCCTTTTTTACGGGCCAAAACGGGACCGGGGGGCGACAGCAGAGTTGCCGCGATCAGACCTCTTTCAAGGGCTATCCGCCTGACTGGCTCGTCTCCCACGGAAATGATCTTAATCTCCTCTCGTTTGATCCCATAGTGCTCCACAATTCTGCCGGTAGCGTACTCCAGTGAACCGCCCAAACGACTGACGCCGAAAACCTTGCCTTTAAGGTCGTGAATCGTGGCGTACTCCTTCCTGGCAACAAGGTAGTGAGGGCTATCTGAAAGCACCATTAGTATTTGTATTGGAAGTCCCTTCAGCGCAGGTTCCAAAGTGCCCGCATAGGAGAGCGTATAAGCCACTTCGTCATTCATGAGGGCCATCGTGCCGATATTCGATCTCATCTGAATAAGCTCCACCTCCAGCCCCTCCTTTTTGAAAAAACCTTCCTCAACGGCGACAAAGGCAGGAAGAACAGTCAGGCTCCTACTTGCATGAGAGATTCGTATGAGCCGGGCGAAAGACAGATCATATTTCAGCAATGACAAGACCAGCACTACCGAAACGGCTGTCAGATTGGTGGCTTTTCTCCTGAACGTATTTGTCTTGAAGTCGGCTGAATTCATCTCTTGTTCTCCACAGGCGAACAGGTTGGTCTCTATGAATGGATTTTCTGTAAAAACCACTCTAGGGGAATATCACGCCCTACACCGCTCTTTTTCGCAAGTTCGTAGACCTTCAAACCGGTGGCCGCAAATTGGATTCCAAGACCCCCGGAGCCGTCGGCTCCAACGCTGCCGTAAAAAGTAATTTGTGTGTCATTACTTCGCCCTTTGACTTTTCCGGCTACCACTTCGGACAGTTCCGAAAGCTCCTTCGATAACTTGACGCCATCCCAGTAGGCCCGGACAAAGCTCGGGAGCTGATCTGACATTTCGGCGGGATAGAAATTGCTCGGTTTTGTCCGGGTCCTGGCGACAATCACCTCCATTCTGCTATACGACGACTCATCCAATTCATGGTTGCCCACTGAAGTCAAATGCATTCCTTCTTCGATCCACTCCCCTTTTATGACCGGATCCAACGAATTTGTGGCTGTAGAAACAATATCGCAGCCCTTCGCAGCGTCTTCCGGACGGCTCACCGGTTCAATTTCCAATCCGATCTCTTTCTCCATCTCTTCTGCAAAAGCGTTTCGGTGCTCGGCGTTAGGACTATAGACCTTGACCTTGCGCAAATTCCGCACCTCCCTTAGGGCCATTGCTTGCGTTCGGGCCTGCCAACCCGAACCGAACAGCCCCAAAATCGCCGCATCACGGCGGGCAAGATATTTGGCAGCCACGCCGCTGGTGCCTCCGACGCGCATGATCTGAATATAACCATCCTGGATGATGGCAAGGAGCTCACCGTTTTCCGTGCTAAAGAGCAGGACAAGGCCCAGGAACATCCCGCCAGGAAGAGCGGGAAATTTTTCCCTCCTCTTCTTCCCATTCACAACTGTGCCGAAGAGAATGTCGGAGCTCAGCCGTAGAGCCGAAACTTTCATGCTTGGAATGGATCCATCAAAAGACTTTAACATGTGATAGAAGCCTTCTTTTGAACCGGGTACGTAGGTCTGCGAGCGAGGACGGCTAACTGCTCTCCCGTTGCCCAGCTCCCGGTAAGCCTCCTCCAGCACTTCAATACAATCGTTCATGGTTAGAAGGTTCTTTACATCCTCGTTGGTCAGCAATAACGTCATCCTTCGTCCTCCTAGGTTGGGAAGTTAGAGTCGCTCGCCTGGGAATTTCCGTATCACATGATGGAGTAAGACGATAGAGCCGCAAGCCTGTGTCAAATGCTCCCCTCTTCTTGAGCAAGAACTTCCTCTTCAACCTATTCGGATAGTCCGGGAGCAAACCACCGCTTCGCGATGAAAGTCGGAACGATCGTTGTCGAAATTACCCTGCCACAAGAACCAAAACCTGAGCCGAGGTTATGTGACTTGCCTGGAGACCGTAAAGGAGCCGAGATCGTCCCAACCGTTAACCCCGTACGATTGATGGGAAAGTGATAGGCTTCTCGGTGCAATTGAATGGAGGTCTTGCAGAACAGGGATTTTCTGTCTCGGGAACCGTCGTAAATCTTATCTCGCCTTTTTGGCTCTCACAAGGCTGAATTCGTCGGGAAGAACCTTGCGCTCGAAGTCCTCAAACCCCGCTTCTTTTAACCAGTCTCTATGCTCCTGCTCCGTGTACGCCTGGCCTTCGTCGTAAATGTTAAGATAAATGAGATTCCGCATGACGGCGCCCAGGGGCGAAACACCCGAGTCGTCGACAATATCACCCCGAATATAGATTGAGCCTCCAGGCTTAACGACCTTGCCTATGTTCTTCAGTGCTTGTCGCGCTCTATCCGCCGAAAGCACCTGGATGATAGAACTCAGAACAGCAGCGTCAAATGAGCCGGTCAGGCTGTCAGTGAGAACGTCGGCGGTCATAACCCGAACTCGCTCGCCGGCGCCGGCTTCCTGAACAATTCGCCGCGTGATCGGCGTAACCTTCGGAAGATCGACCACGGTCGCGTCAATGTGGGGGAAAGCTTCGGTTATCGCGATGGCTGCGCCGCCCGAGCCACCGCCTACATCCAGCAGTGTCCGATGCGATGATAAATCGTAGGTTTCGATCAGCTCCCGTCCTCTGCGGAGCGCTTGCGGATGGTTGCCGCGAAAAAACATCTCCAATCGTTCGGACCCGGAGGAGAAATCGAGCTTAGCCTGCGGCGAACCTCTCCGAATCGAATCCGCCGTCCTGAGCCCCGCATTCCAATTTTTCGCAAGAGTCTCCTGCTTCGCGCCCCTGTAGGACTGGCTCCCTCGGACCAAGAAATGATTCGCTTCACTCGTATTGGAAAATAGCTTTCCGTCGAACTCCAGCAACCCGGCCGCAGCCAGCGCGTAGAGAAGCGGCCTCAGTTTTTCCGCTCTGACGCCAATGGACTCAGCTAGTTGCTCCGCAATCATTGGCCCATCTTTGAGACGAGAAAACAGGTCGAGCTGAATTCCTGCGAGCATTGCAAACGATGGCCATACCGCCCATTCGAGTTTATCGAGGATCGTTGGTTTGGGAGTTGCATCCGTCACTTCGGCCTCCGGTCGTCTTTTGGTTTCTGTCCACGGCATTTCGCGAATTGCGCCTGCGCGCGAGGGTATCCTAATTCAGCCTTATACGACTTCAAAGCAAAAAAGAAGAGGCGTACCCGGCCGTCCGTCAGGCCGGACTGTGGCCCTTCGTCCACGAATAATTCGGGCGAGCCGCTTTGCCCGCGAACAAATTAACGCCTTTCGGGAGCAGGTCTTTGGAGAGCTTTAGCTCTGCCGGCGTACCGCGATAAGAATCGAAACTTGCGACTATGCGAGCTTCGATCAACCCGGAAGCAGCCGCTATTTCCAAGAGCTCTGCCTCCGGCAGAGCGCCGGCAATTCAAGCAGCCCATAGATCAGCGTCGCTCCGGGCCGCCAGTGACAACTCTCTTTGAACGACGACGTCGGCGAGGTACAGGCGGCCGCCCGGACGAAGAACCCGCCGGATCTCTTGAAAGGCTCGCCTCTTGTCAGGCGAGAGATTGATCACGCCATTAGAGATCACAACATCGACGCTCTCATTTGCCACGGGCAACTCTTCTGCCACTCCCGGCCGAACATCAACGATCTTCCAAACACCCGCCTCCACCGCCGCCGCCCGGGCGCGCTCGCACATGGCCAGGGTCATATCCACTCCAATGGCCTTTCCATGAGGGGACACGTGCCGGGCTGCAATTAGGAGATCCATACCGGCGCCGCAGCCAATGTCCAGAACGGTCTCGCCCGGGCGAATGCGGCCGATCCGATGTGGATTACCGACTCCGGCAAACCGGTCAGTGCACTGTTTGGGAAGAGATTGCAGCTCGCCCCGGTGGTAATGCAGTAACTCGCAGGCATAGTCCAATCCCCGGTGGAAGTGAAAATCACCCTCCGGGCTGTGCGCCACGCAATCGTATATGCTCCTTATCTGCGCTTGCAGCCGCTCTATATTAAGACCTTTCGGACAGGTTGCCGCCATCGTCTCTCCGCTGCAGTCACGGGATGTTGTTCCGCGGATCCTTTCGTTTTCGTGTTGTGACGATAAAAGTTGAGCCCCATCAACTTTCAACTTCTAATTTGGCGTCGAGCCGCACCGACCGAGAGACGTTGAAGTAGTTCGGCGAGGTTTTGATGACGTTCTCATGGATTTGCCGGAACTGCTCCTGTGTTCCATTTCCGGCGATTCGAACCACGTACTGAACCGACTCATAGCCGGGTTTGACGTTCGGGTCGATGCCAAGAAACCCGCGCAGATCCAGCTGGCCCTTTGTTTCAATTTCCAGCTTACTCAGCGTAATTCCATTCACGGCCGCGCCCGCCACATAGCCCACGGTGATGCAAGCGTTGAGCGCCGCCATGAGCAACTCTTGTGGGTTAGGAGAAGTGTTCTCGCCCAACAGCTCAAGAGGCTCGTCGGCGCTGATGGAAAACCGGCGTTTAATCTCTTTACCGCCGAGCTTGTAGGACTCGACCGAGGTCTCCGAGCGGGTTTGCCCTTTCCAGGAGGTTTTGACCTTGAATTCAACGATCCCTTTTGCCGCGTCGTTTTTGACCTGTTCAATCACTTCATGCAGGGCATCAACATCGAGCCCGTTCACAGTACCGAGTTTCTTTGCTTCAAGTGCAGACATAGTAAGCTCCTTTCTGATTTTAGGCCGTTATACGTTTGCCTTCCATTAGCAGAACGCCGGCGCCAGTTCCTCAACCCGCGCCCGTGCAGCCGGGGAAAGAGATTCCAGCGTTTGCAGAAACTTTGGATGAGTCATCCCGGACCCCAGATACGTCCAACGAGTAGCTTTCCGCTGAGCTGAAACGAACTCTTCCCGCTCCGCCTTGGTCACGCTCCGGCCCGCCGCGCGAATAAAGCTTTCCAAATCAAACTCGACTTGCTGCTTCAGGCCTTCGTCCAGGAAACCGCCGATTTCAATGTACTCCTCGACGGAAGCCCGGATCTCTTTTTCGGTCATGCCCTCGGCGAGCGCCTGAATCATAAGAGTGTCCAGCTTGCTGTGCTGGGCCTCCTCCATCCAGTGGTGCTTGAGCAGGCTCCTGAACTGGGGATCGAGCCGCTGATCGTCCCTGACGCTCTCGATGTAATGTCTCTGGGTCATCCACTCGATGTGAAGGATCGCGAGCGCCACCGCCAGGGGATGGTGTGACAGGACAGCTCGCCTGACGTCTTCAGCCGGACCGATCACAGGACACTCTGTCATAAACCCATCATCGAACTCCTGCCGGAACTTCTTGAAAAGCTGAATGTGCTTTGCCTCTTCCCCGGCAAACTGAAGCAGCGCTCGCACCCGGTAATCATCTCCGTTAAGGTATTGGCGGGCGTGATCCATTACGAACGGCAGAATGAACTCCTCGACGAGCCCGAAGATGTAAAGATATTCGTTTCCGCGAATCTGGTTCAGTAGAAGCTGTTCGTCGGCCGTGAGGGACGATACCGGCCTCACGCCCGCCAGAGACTCGGGCATGAAAGGCTTCGAGAAATCAAGCCGCTTCTCGCCTCCAATGATATCCTCGATTCTCCAGTTGACTCGCGCGGATGTCGCAAGGATTGCCTCGTAATCGTAACCTTCCATTTGGGACCTCCTTTCGCCACCGGAAGTCGTGGCCCAACTGTTTTGATATTCACCGTTCGCAGTAAACGTGCCACTGTCGTCGAACACAATTTTTGGAGCGTAATTAGTGATTATCTTTGACTGCTAAAAGGAGAACGACTCGCGACATCTCGTGTCTTGCGAGATCTCGCGAGGGAGCTCGTGAATTTTCGCAAAGAACCAGTTCGGAAGGGAGCCGCTGCCGGACCGGCGCTAGGCGGGACGTTTAATACCGAGCGCCTTCATACGGGAGCTCAGTGTGGAAGGATTTATCCCAAGAAGCCGGGCCGCGCCATCTTTGCCTGAAACCCGCCATCCGGTAGCGTTCAACGCTTGAATCAGGTTGGCCCGTTCAACTTCCTCGAGCTCTTTGACCGTTCTGACAGGACTTTGTTTCTCTTCGGGAGCTTTCACGACAAACGCCATCGTGTTGATAGACGGCGGCTCCGGAAGCGCTCGCTCCAGATTGAGACGACCATCCCGCACCGTAATGACGGCGCGCTCAATTACGCTCTGTAGCTCGCGTACGTTTCCCGGCCAGTCATAACTTTTGAGGCGGCTGACGGCCTCTTCGGAAAGCGGTTCAATCTCGCGGCCCATTGGTTGCGCAAACTTCTTGATGAAGGCCGACGCTAGGATGGGAATATCGTCAGCCCGTTCTCTTAAGGGCGGAAGTTCGATCGGGAAGACATTCAGCCGGTAGTAGAGATCCTCTCGGAATTTTCCTTCCCTTACGGCCTGTCTCAGATTACGATTTGTCGCCGCAATTATGCGCACATCGACCTTTCTGGTATAGGAGCTGCCGACAGGTTCGAACTCGCCTTCCTGAAGCACGCGGAGCAGCTTGGCTTGAAGGTCCAGTGGCAGGTCGCCGATCTCGTCAAGAAAGATGGTTCCTCCGTCGGCCAGGGTAAAGCGCCCGTCACGTTTTTGCGTAGCTCCTGTAAACGCGCCTTTTTCGTGGCCGAAAAACTCGCTTTCTATCAAACTCGCGGGAAGCGCCGTACAGTTGACCCGAATAAGCGGTTTGGCGTAACGGCGGCTCGCGGCGTGAAGCGCCCTGGCGATAAGCTCTTTGCCTGTGCCGGTTTCCCCCAGAATGAGAACGGTCGTGTCGGTGCCGGCTACCTCACGCACATCGCGCAGCACCCGCTGCAGCGGTTCGCTCTGCCCCACGATCTCGCCTGAGCCATAAAGCTGCTTGATCTCGGCTCTTAAGTACCGGGCTTCAGCCGTGAGCGACAGAATCTTGCGCTCGGCCTCGAGCCGGTCCTCTACGTCCCTCAATATTAATGTATAGAAAACGGACCGCTGCATTTCGGAACACGAGAGGCTGCCTTCCGCGACAAACACGCTCCCGTCACCCCGAACCGCTCGAAGGCCGCCCGGAATCCAAAGGAATCTCCGCGTCCCTTTCTGCGCGCCCAAGTCCCTAACCATATCTGATAATTTGGCGCGCGATTCCGACGCGATAAACTGGCCGAAGCTTCGGCCGCAAACTTCGCTCGCCGGACAACCGAAGATTCGCTCCGCCGCTGGATTCATGAGCGTTATCGTGAGGTCACTGTCGAATTCAACAATGGCGTCCATAGCACTGTCGACCAGCCGCCGCAGCTTTTCCTCTCGTTCTCGGACCTGTGACTCAGCGCGCAGCCGCCGCAATTCCGCAGCGGCGCGGGCGCCAAAGATACGGAAAATGACCGACGCTCGAGGCTCTTCCGGCATCGGCCGTCTGTCCACCACCGCCAAATGACCGAGGATTCTGCCGTCAATGTCTACCAGCGGCATTCCCATATAGCTCACCGCGTTCAGGGGCTCGAGATACGGGTCGTCCGGAAATAATGCGATCAGGTTATCGGGAAAATGCACCAGATCGGCGTTTTCAATCACTTTCTCGCAGGGTGTCCCGGCAATGTCGAATTCGTAGCCCGATATCCATTGCCCGTCCATCCAGAAAGCAAGCGCGCGAAGGCGCCGGCGGTCTTCTATGTACTCGGTTACCCAGGCGCCGTGAGTTTTCAGCGCCCGGGCCAGGTTCTGAACGAGGGCAGCAAAGAAGCGCTCTCCGGTCTCCTTTGCCGTCCCTTCGAGGATCGTGCGCAGAGCAGCTTCTTCGTCCAAATCACGTAACGGTAGGTCGCTGTACTGTGGCATTGTTTTGGTTGACCTTTAAATACGATGCATTTCACCATAGCGGGTTGCATGGATCAAGACCGGATCATCCCCCCGCCTCCCACCACGCAACTCGATTTCATCGCCTTGACGTCTTCCAGATCGGAATGCTACTCTTCCCGCAGCGAAAGGGGGGCTAACGCATGCGTGTCTTGGCAGCAATCGCGGCTTTTGTGGTTTTCTTCACCATCCAAAACGCAGCCATAGCTCAGGAGCGCCTGAGAATCGCCTGGGCGGGAGCCAGCCCGGCCAACAGTCCCATCTGGGTGGTGCAGGAGAAGGGTTTTCTGAAGAAGCAAGGTCTCGATGCCGAGGTCATCAGCATCACGGCCAGCCCGATTGCACTGCAGGCCCTGCTCGCCGGGGAATTGGATGTTATCGTGACTTCTGTGACGACACTGGTCAACTCGCGCCTGGCCGGCGCCGATGTTCTCATGATTTTGGGGATGGTTCCCACTTTTGTCGATCATATCATCAGCCTGGCGACAGTCACGAGCGTGGAGCAGCTCAAAGGAAAGACCGGGGGAGTTAACCGGCTGGGAAGCACATCCGATCTAGGGCTGCGGTTGGCCCTGCGAAAACTCGGCGTGGACCCCGAGAAGGATGTCAAAATCATTACGGCGGGAGGCAATCCCGAAAGATTCGCGGCTCTTTCGAAAGGAGTGGTTCAGTTCACTATCATGCCTGAGCCGTTCGTCAGGGAGGCGGAAAAGCTGGGATTCAAGGATCTCCTGGACATCGGCTCCCTGAAGATACCTTTTTGGTGGAATGCAGTGTTGACCAAAGAAACGATTATAAAGACCAAGCGTCCCGCAGTGACAAGATTCTCCAGGGCGATGACAGAGGCCCTTCATTTTCTGAAAACTGAAAAGGAGGCCTCTAAGGCCATTTTCAGCAAGAACCTGCGCATCACCGATCCGGAAAGTCTGGAGAGAGCCTACCGCGCCTACAGCGTGGTTTTCCCCGAGGCTCCTTACCCTACTCCCGAAGGAGTCAAGACCTTGTTGGATGACATGGCCCCGCGAAATCCCAAAGCCGCCGCCGCGGACCCGAAAAGTTTTGTCGACATGAGCTTCGTCCAGGAGCTGGAATCGTCCGGGTTTATAAAGCAGCTGTATAAGAAATAGCGCGCTGAGCCTGCATCCGTTTTTGGGAGCTTACCTACCTCGCGACGGCTTGTCGACGGTCGAGCCACTGCCTCTTAGACTTGTGCCGCAGCAAAATCCCCTAGCGGCTTGTCGAGAGAATATGAGCGAGCTTCGGGGACAGCGGTATCGCTTCATAAATTAGCTGGCAAAAATCTCCGAATATCAGTATGATATGTCAAACCAAAAACGAGCACCTAGGTGCTGCACGCCTATTTAAAAGGAATACACCAAACAGCCAGCCAAGGTGACGCCACCGAGGAGAGCTATTATCCTGTCCTAAAGAGTCTTCTCGAAGCGTTCGCCGACTCCTCAGGCCATCCCAAAGCTCATGTTACAGTCCTCCCCAAGAAAACCGAAGCGGGCAATCCCGACTTTCGCGTTTGGGACGGCAAGCAGCACATCGTCGGCTACATAGAAGCCAAGGCGCCAACCCAGGAAAATCTGGAGATCGTCGAGACCTCTGCGCAGCTCAAGCGTTATCTCCACACCTTCCCGAATCTGATCCTCACGAATTTTTTCCAGTTTCGGCTATATCGCGACGGCAATCTGATTGATGCTGTTCAGATCGCCCGACCATTCACCGTCTATAAACTCAAGGCTGTCCCTCAATTAGAAAAAGAAGAAGAGTTCCTTGAGCTCTTGGAAAAATTCTTCGCTTTCTCCCTGCCAAAGACTTATTCGGCAAAATCGTTAGCGGTGGAACTAGCCAAGCGCACCAGATTCTTAAAGGAGCAGATCCTCTCCGAATTGGAAAGAGAAGAAGCAGAAAAGAAACCTGGGTTCACCTCCGGGTTCTACGAAGCCTTCCAAAAATACCTGATCGGCAGCCTGACCAAAGACACCTTTGTGGATCTTTATGCGCAAACCATCACTTATGGTCTCTTTGCGGCCCGCACCAGAGCAAAAAACGGCTTCAACAGGAAATTGGCATATGACTTAATCCCGCCCACGATCGGGATCTTGCGCGACGTCTTCCACTTCATCTCTCTCGGAGAGCTACCTCAGCAGATGGAATGGGTCATCGACGACATAGCCGAAGTCCTGGCAGTTACCGACATTGACCGCATTCTTAAAGACAGGAAAGGTCGCGATCCCATTGTCCACTTTTATGAGCCATTCCTGGCCGAGTACGATCCGAAGGAAAGAGAGCGCCGCGGCGTGTACTTTACGCCGGAGCCTGTAGTCTCTTACATTGTTCGGTCGCTGCACCGACTCCTAAAAGATGTCTTCGGCCGGGCGGACGGCTTTGCGTCAACCTCCGTCAGAGTTCTGGACCCCGCCGCTGGAACCTGCACCTTTCCGGCTGAGGCAACGCGGCAGGCAGCCGATGAGTTCATTGCGAAGTACGGCGAGGGTGGAAAGGCCAAGCTGATACCGGATCATATCCTCAAGAACTTCTACGCCTTCGAGCTCATGATGGCCCCGTATGCGGTCGGCCATCTCAAGATCGGCTACCTCTTGGAAGAGTTGGGACACCTTCTACAGAAGGATGAGCGCTTCCAGCTCTATCTGACGAACACGCTAGACATGCAGGAGTTGCAAGAGACCAAACTGCCAGGCATGTCTTCCCTGGCCGAGGAGTCGCATTTAGCAGGCATAGTCAAAAAGGAAACCCCGATATTGGTCATCCTGGGCAATCCGCCTTATTCGGGGCACTCGGCCAATATTGGCGAATGGATTTCCCAAGTCATCAGAGACTATTACAAAGTAGACGGGCAACCCCTGGGCGAGAAAAACCCAAAGTGGCTCCAGGACGACTACGTTAAGTTTATCCGCTTCGCCCAATGGAAGATCGAGCAGGCCGGCGAAGGCGTCTTGGGTTTCATCACCAACCACAGTTATCTCGATAACCCGACTTTCCGTGGCATGCGCCAGTCGCTCATGAACACCTTCGAACAGATCTGTCTGCTTGATCTTCATGGCAACAGCTTGAAAAAAGAACGGTGTCCCGACCGGTCCAAGGACGAGAATGTCTTTGACATTCGCCAGGGCGTTGCTATCGCAATCTTCGTGAAGAAGGCAGGACTGCAGAGAAAGATTCACCATGCAGAGGTTTGGGGTCTGCGAGAAAAGAAATACGATTGGTTAGAGAGAAGCGACATCTCGACCACCACATGGACTAAAATCTATCCAAAGTCTCCTCTTTACCTCTTCGTCCCCCGAGACGAAGTCCTGCTTGAACGCTACATGCAATTTCCTAAGGTCACAGAGATCTTTCCCGTCAACTGCTTAGGAGTACAGACACACAGAGATGAGTTTGCCATTGACATGAATAGGGAAACCCTTAAGCGGCGCATCAGGATGGTTCGAGATAAGAACCTGCCCGATGATGTCATCCGGCAGACTTTTTCGCTGAAAGATAATCGCGACTGGAAAATGTCCGAGAAACGCAAAGCTATTATTGCCGATGACGATTGGGAAAAGAAGATCACGGAGATTCTTTACCGGCCTTTTGATACCCGCTGGATTTTCTATCACAAAGACGCCATTGATTTTGGCCGCCCCGAAGTGATGCGTCACATGCTTCAGGAAAACCTCGCTTTAAACACCATGCGGCAAACCAAAATGTCGGAATGGAGGCACGCGGTGGTGTCGGACAGGATGGCACCTGCGGTGTACGTAGAAATTAAGGATGGCTCCAATCTGTTTCCTCTTCATCTCTATCCCGACGCCGTCAAAAAAGACCTTCTCAGCCAGGTTGACGATCTCATAAAGAAAAAACCCAACCTCAGCCCCACCCTTCTCCAATCGCTTAAGGAGGCTTACCAGCGCGAGACAGGTCCGGAGGATATTTTTTATTACATCTACGCCGTGCTCTACGCTCCCACCTACCGCACCAAATATGTTGAGTTCCTTAAAACCGATTTCCCTCGCATACCCTTTACGAAGGACGGAAAGCTATTCAAGAAACTGGCAGCCTTTGGGAAAGAGCTCGTAGACCTCCATCTGCTAAGGTCCCCCAATTTGGACAAACCCATCTGCCGATTTCAAGGAAAAGGCGATAACCGAGTAGAAAAGCAGGCGTACAATCCAAAGGACAAGCGGGTCTATATCAACAAGGCACAGTATTTTGAAGGTGTCGAGCCAGAAGTTTGGCAGTATCAGATCGGCGGCTATCAGGTCCTCGACAAATGGCTCAAGGACCGCCGCAAGCGCATCTTAAGCCTGGAGGACATCAAACACTACTGCCGCGTCGTCACCGCTTTGCCCAAAACCATGGAGATCCAGGCCGAAATTGATGAGTTATACTCAGGGGTTGAAGAAAGCGTAATGACGTTTCCATAAGGCGGAACCTGGAGGTAAGTACAAATGGCTGACCCGCGAACGATACCCAAGCGTTTGGAGAAAACCCTTTTTCAAGAAGCAGGAAGCCGCTGCCCCAACTGCAGCGAGAATGATGTATCCACCCTCACCATCCACCACATCAAACCTTTTTCGGAAAACCCAGTCCATAACCGGGCAGACATGATTGTCCTGTGCGCGAACTGCCATGCGCGTGCTGACCGTGGAGAGATTACTACGGATCGACTATATGACCTCAAGGCCCTTCTGGGAAATGCCACTTTCCACTCTCCTCAGACTCCTTCGTCTTGTTCTCAGACCGTGATTGGCCAAAGCAACTTTGTTGCCGGCGGAGATATCCAGGTTGGGCATCTTCACATAAGCACACCGCGAACCAAAGGCAAAGGCCGCGTCGGCGTAATTCCAGGGACCGTCGCAACTGATCCCCACAAAGTCGGATACCTAAAGCACCTGGCTAAGCGGTATAATGAGTTCAAGGAGTATGAGGCCGGCAAGGACAATATGCGATATGCACTCGTATATCAAGCATATCAACGAGAGATCAAATACGGAATCGAGCACACTCCATTGGAGCTTTTCGAAATGGCCTGCAAATACCTCCAGACTCGAATCGAGAATACGATGTTAGGAAGAATCCGCAAGAAGCAGGAGCAAAAGTTGTACTCCACGTTTGAAGAATTTTTTCGGACAGGCGATGAGTCACCGCCTTAATGATCTGCTCTGCAGATAAGCGTCTTGAGGTGCCGATACGAAACAGTGGGATTTTCCACGGGCAGTGTATCTTATTCTCTCCTTTTGCCTCTGGCCCAAGCGGCCTTGTCAGATGATGAGACTTAGTGATCCGAACTTACGCTGACTTTTTAGGAGAAAGAGATGGCATTCAACTTAGAAAGGTTCATAACCGAAGAGCAGTTCATCCAGTGTTCTCCCATAACGGCTGATGAGTTCGTCCGCCTTTCTAAGGATTGCGATCTGCGGGTTGACAAGCCGGATTTGGAGATGCTGGAGCGCGCGGGCTTATTCTACCCGCTTTTCCGGGTCAGATATCCTAAGTACATTGAAAAGATTCATCGACGCGACAAAAACCACGTTGAAATACCGGGGCCATTGGAGGACAAGGACATTTGGGATGGAGACACGAGGGAAGCCTACGGACACTTTTGGTTTAGCAAGAACATGACCCGAGACTTTTACCGCGAAGGCCTACTGTGGCGGTCTCAAGATCGTGGTTTCGAACCGTGGAAGAATTTCTCGGACGAACATGGAAGAAAGGCCGTTGAGAGTTACTATTCTCCCTTTCAGCTTTACCCCCTTTGGACGATGTGGCAGACCACCACCGTTCCAATATCCTTGATTTCCTGGGGCGCTCTGGACAAAGAAACCCTCCACTGCAGCGCTTCCGAATGGGCATCAGTGGGGAAAGAACTCACAAGGGTGTGGGCGGACGGCGAGTCTCGTTTTTCTCAAGCAGCGGACATTTGCATAGCCATAGCAAACCGATACTTTCCCAAAACTCAAAGCGACCGGAGAATGCTATCCACTGCCCGACCAGGCCATTATCATGATTGGGACTGGTATGAATATGGTTTACGGTGGGATCCAAAATTGGAACTTTCAAAGCTCGGTATAGAACCCAAGCGGCTGCGGGACCTTCAAAGAGGCCTCGCCGGTGAGACCCAGCATATTGACCCTCTGGCTGACTGGTACTCTATCGTCCAATTTGTTGCGCTCGAGCGTAAAAAGAGGCTAAAGGGTAAGGCCCTTCTTGCTCAATGGTTTTACGCTATGGAGAAGATGCTCCGATTATTTTACGAGGATCTAACTGACCATAAGCTGCCGCCGCCGGACGACGACTATCACCGCTGGAAAGAAAGATACTATGGCCAAGGAGTACCGGAACGCGAGTTGGAATTCCTTGAATATCTGGCAAACGAATATCACCTCAATCCTCGTCCAAGAGTAATTCTCGTTGTGGAAGGTGAAAGCGAATTTGACCAAATTCCAAGGATAGCGGATGAATTACTAGGATATCCGCTGGAGCGGGTCGGCATCCGTTTAGAGTTGTTACGCGGAATTACCGAATTTACAGGCGGCAAAGCGGATTATAAGCGGGGCGGAAGACTGGCGAGGTTTATCGATTATCATCACCAGCTTCAAACGATTGTCTATGTCATCTTGGACAATGAAGGCAAGAGCCAAAAAGTGAAAGAGAGGCTGATAGCAGCACGGTCGAAATATCCGCAAAGCCGCCGCCATATCACCAAAGAAGACTACGTATTCCTCTGGGAAAGGAATTTTGAGTTCGACAACTTCTCGGATTCAGAGATCGCAAGTGCTCTGTCCGAGCTCGCTGGGCGATCGGGACTAATTTCAGAGACGGAGGTCCATAATAACCGAGAGAATTTCGGTAAGCCTGGGTTTCAGCTGGAGAAGCTGTTCCATGCAAAGACAAGGAGGGAACTTCGGAAGCGCGAGCTGGCAAAGTTATTGGTTGATCGAACTATCGAAATGGCGCAAAGAGACAAGGACTTTGTTCCTCCAATGGTTTTAACCAAACTACATCAAATCATTCAGCTCGCAGTGGACAATTATCAGCCGACATGCAGGGACACTTGGATGCGGAATCAGGCGAGTGGGTTCCTTGCTCCCACGATTTCATGATTAGAAAGACACAGCTTTCAATGAAAAAACTACGTGGCCTAAAAAAGCAGGAAATCGAGGCGGTAAATGAGTTCTGCACAGGAGTAAAAAAAACTCTGGGCAGCAATCTTGTAGAGCTTAAGCTTTTCGGCTCCAAGGCGAGAGGAGAAGGCAGTAGGGACTCGGATATTGACGTCGCCGTTGTAGTGCGGCGGCGGAATGCTGGAGCGTGGGACAGGATAATGGACATCGCTTTCGACGTGAACCTTAAGTGGGGGGTGTACATATCTCCTCGCGTGCTAGAGAGTCGCTCTCTAAAAGACCCAAAATGGCGGGTGACAGGTTTTGTAAAAAACCTTCAGCGAGAAGGCATCCCCTTGTGAAAAGAGAAGTGAAAGCCCTGGCTCATTACCGTATGAATCGAGCGGGGGAAACCTTCGAGGACGGCTTACTTCTGTTAAAACAGGGATCGCCTAATGGAGCTATCGGACGCTTCTATTACGCCGCATTTCATGCTGCTCGGGCGCTTTTAGCGGTCAAAGGACTGGACGCTCCACGTCATACCGGCGTGATAAAGCTGTTTTCCCAACATTTCGTAAAGACCGGTGCGGTCTCTCCTGAAACGGCCAAGGTTCTTTCGCGCAGCTTTGAGAAAAGGTTGGACAGCGAGTACGAGGATTATGTTGACTTCACGAAGAAGGATGCGGAGCAGGTCCGCGATGAAGTTCGACAATTTATCCGAGCTTGCGAAAAGGCACTGGCCGATCTTTAGGCGCCCCAATGAAGGTAAACCGCCGCTCAACCGTTTCAGTGCAACGCATAAGGGTATTTCTATGATTGCGTTCTTGTGAAAACCGTACTCTTCAATTAAGCGGCAGGGTGAAAGGAAAGCGGCTGGTCATGGAAGTGGTATGAACCAATGAATGGCCTCGGGCTCAAACCCCAATCTCGGCTGCTAATTCTTCAACCTTCGCGTTCATACCTGTCAACTTTATTCATCAAAATACCACGCAGAAGGCGGTTCCTCCACTCGATTCTCGATCCAAGCCAGTCAGGCCCCAACATGGGTGCCGCACGCTTGGCCTTTGGCTATCTCGTCCACGACTGCAGCTCGATCAAGTTTCCCTCCGGATCGGTGACGTAGCACCAGGTTACTTGCTTGCCGTCGGCGGTCGTAAGACCAACCACTTGCCCGACGGTCGCGCCGCCGCGCGCGAGAACCTCGCTACGCGCCGCTTCGACCGACCCCACGGAGAACGCTATGTGGCCATAGCCGGGGCGGTTCACCGCGGGACGCGCCGCTTCCAAAAGCTCCGAATACTCGAAAATCTCGAGGGTGGGGCCGTCCTCGCCATGGCCCGGCAGCCGCAAATGAATCCCCCGCAGCTCGGCGCCAGGCAATCCTGTGCCAGCCTCCAGAACCGGTCCCGCATAGTCCCTTTCAGGCGGGACCGGCACGCAACCGAAGACGTCTCCATAGAAGCGCGCAAGCCCCCGCCAGTCACGGGCGATAAGATTCGTGTGAACGTATTTTGCTTGGCAGATCATTTTCTCGGGCTAAGCAATCTCCCCCCGATCAATAAGGGGCAGGCTCGCCCCTCTTTTCCGCCATCATGATTCCGCATGTAGGCTCTCTGCACCTCGCACCCTGCTTTCTGCCGTCTACATGTATTCTCGCGTCGTGCTGAAACTCCTGGCGATTGAACTACGACCCGCGACCGTTTAAGTTCAGTTGCTTACCCCACTTTGTGACAATCTTGCGCTGCAATTCTTGGCTCACTTGAGCCACCGGATAGGCTCGGTTTAGCCACTCATAAGGCCAGCAGGCATCGATAATTGCTTTTGACGTGTAGGTGTCGTCAGGATTGTGCGAGGTCACTTTAATATCTGGAGATACGGCAGGGTCTGCGGAACTGCTTCTGCCGCGGCGCGTCACCTCCAAAGAACGGACCGGGTCGGATCTTGTTGAGATGGCCCAGATCACGTCCTTCATGTCAGTGATATCGATATCGTCATCCACCACAACCGTGTAGCGACCGATGTAAACGCCCGAGCCGCATTGTGATGCGATGATTCCCGCCTGGCGCGCATGGCCCGGATACGCTTGCTTAAGCGAAACAATATTAAAAAGCCGCGTGCCGCCGGCCAATTCGCACCATACTCCTCGAATATTCGGGACACCGGCTTTTTCCAGCTCGTCCCAGATCAAAGCAGAACGGAAAACCCCTTGAGCAAAAAGATCCGACGGAGGCTTTGCGGGTTGAGAGCAGGTAAAAACCGGCTTCGAGCGATAGAACAAGTTCTTGACGTGTATGATGGGTTCGTGCACCGGAGATAAGCCGCAGTTCGCATAATAGCCCGCCCACTCACCGAATGGACCTTCCAGGTGAGTATCACCGGGACGGCACTCTCCTTCCACAACAATTTCGGCATTCGCCGGCAAAGGAAATCCGGTATACGGCCCCTCTATCACTTCCATGGCTTCGCCCTTTAAGCCGGCGGCGAAGTCGTACTCCGAGATGCCCCAAGGAACAGTCATCGTGCTGGCCAAATAAAGTGCCGGATCGGTGCCGACGGCAACTGCGACCTTGTATGGCTCGCCTCGAGCGAAGTATTTGTGCATCATCGTCCGGCCGTCTCTACCGGCGCTCATGTGAAGGCAAAGCGATTGCTCGTCCAGAAGCATGCACCGGTAGGTTCCGAGATTTACCCAGCCTTCCTCAGGGTCTCGGCTGATGACGCAATGTCCCGTGCCGAAAAACCTGCCGCCGTCTTTTTCGTGATGCCGCGGTACCGGGAATTTGTAGAGATCGATCGCACTGCCGGTCTCAGCATTTTCCAGAATTGCACCGTCTTTGACTTTTCGAGGAGAGATCAGCGTCATTTTTCTAAGCCTGTCGCGGCACGCTTTCACGCAGGCCAGGATACTCGTCCCTTCCATCTCCAGGCGAAGGGTCATGGCCAGACGCCTGACCGATTCCAGTTCTCCGAACAGTATCCGAAAGCCTCCGGGAAATCCGGGGATGTCGTCAAACAGGAGAGCCGGCGCGATTCCGCCACCTGCCCGACTTACGGTTTCCCAAATTCCGGGGATTTCCAGGTCACGCTCGGCTCCTCGTATTGTCGTAAGCTCTCCGAGATGATCGACCTTATCTATCCAGTCTCTCAGGTCACCGTAGGTTGCGCTTGAGATGTCCAGAGCCCCCGTCTCAAGATTCATTATGCTGTTCTCCCTTCTTCGGCTCGTTGATCAAACAGTCAAGGAACTTGTTTCCCTTATCTATTAAGGACCCGTGATAACGTAGGTCTTCCTGAGGTGAGCAATAAAACCGCTTTCCTCCAACTCCTTTACCAGGCTGTCGTCAATGACTTCCCTCGGATCTTTGCTTTTCGCCTTTGGATTTCGGTAGGCCAGTAGGTCGAGCGTGTTTTGCAGGCCCTTAACGGAGGAGTAAGGAACTTCAGGAATCAATTGTCGAGCATTAAGGTAATACGCTTCTTCGAGCGCATCCTGATCCTGTGTCTTCAGAAAAGCCGCCAGAATGGTCATGCTTTCGCTTTTGTGGCTTTTGAAGAAATGGATTGCTTCCGTAACGGCCTTCAGATAATTGAGGCAAGTCTCCCGATCTCCTTTGGCGTAAGCTCGGGTGGTAGCGAAGCCTAGTGTTTGGAATTCGAGATCCAGCGATGGAAAGTTGACCAATCTTCGGAATCCGATTTTTTCGGCCCTTCCGGTATATGGAGGTTCCAGCAACACGGCTTTCAGTTTGCCACTTGCTAACGCTGAAAAGCGCTCCGGCTGTCCGCCCACCGCCAGAAGTACGACGTCTTTTCCAGGGACCATACCGTCTTTTCGGATAATGTAGTTTGCGGCAAAGTCGGAAGCTCCTCCAAATCCGGCGATCCCTAAGCTGTGGCCCTTCAGATCCCGGAGTTGCTTTACACTCTGCGAGACCATAAGGCCGTAGGCGAGCTTGTTGGTCAATCCTGCGATTTGGACTACCTCCGCGCCACCGATTGCGGCAGCCAGAGTGGAGTTGGCGGACATCAAAGCTATTTTGGCTTCACCCGATAGGAGGCCGGACGCAGCGACCGCCCCACTCCCAAAATAGACAATCTGAACGTCCAGACCGTATCGTTCGAAAAAACCGGCCTTTTGTGCCACGGACAGAATTGCGCTTGCGGCCCCCAACGTGCTGATTCCGGTAATGATTTTTTTGGGTGGGGAGGCATTTAGCGAGCATACGGTCAGCAAGAAAACCAAACCGCCCGTAAAGGCCGATACCGACGCGCTTCGCAGGTCTCTGCAGGTCCATCCGGTCATAATGTTCCCTCACCTTCTCGCTGTCATGAACAGCAAGTTCGTAATGAAACGTTGCCCGTTTGAGAATGACTACCAGTTGTGGCGGGATGCTCCGGCTTTAAGGAAGGTCTGGAAGCAGTCTAAGCCAAGCGCGAGCGCAGCTTCGGCAGGCGTATCCCAACCAGGAGCACCTCTTCGGCGATGAGCATCTTCTGTGCCAGGGAAAGGCGCGTCTGGAAATCAGTTGATTTTACAAGGGGCAGGTAATTGAATTTCGTTTTGCGATTCTCAGGAGTGGGAAAAACCAAACCGCAATCCTAAAAGCAAGGAATAGAAAGTTCCCGTTCTGACACGATGGTCCCGGCCCCGGACGGTAGGACCGGTTCTCTTCACGGCAGTCCGTCACAATCAGCGTGCAGCCAGGTCGCGACAGTGGAAGCTGCTGTTCGCGCGTCACTTGCCTTTGAACTCCGCCTTTCTTTTCTCTAGGAAAGCGGCGGTACCTTCTTTCATATCCTCAGTGGCAAAAGACAACCCAAAGAGGTTGGCCTCGTATGTAAGCCCTTCCGAGAGGGATGCTTCCGAAGCTCGATTCAAAACCTCCAGGGTAAATTTTACCGCCAGCGGAGGGTAAGAAGCCAGTTTATCGGCAAAAAGATTGGCTTCTTCGAGCAATCGCGCTTGCGGAACGACTTTGACAACGAGTCCCCAATCGAGCGCTGCTTTTGCGTCGATAGGCTCGCCGAACAGACAGAGCTCGGTAGCTCTGGACTTTCCCAGCAACCGCACGAGCCTTTGGCTGCCGCCGAATCCGGTTGTAAATCCAAGCTTGATCTCAGGCTGACCAAACCTGGCATTATCGGACGCGACCCTGATCGGGCAGGCGAGAGCGAGCTCGCAGCCTCCGCCGAACGCGTAGCCGTTGACCGCCGCGATAAATGGCTTGCCGCTGTTTTCAATAAGGCTGAAAATCTCCTGGCCCATTTCCGCAAAAGCCTTCGCCTGGGAGGCGTTTAGTTTTGCAAGCTCGGCGACGTTGGCTCCCGCACAAAAGGCTTTTTCCCCCGCGCCTGTAATGATACCGACCAGAAGGTCTTCCCTCTTAATGAAGATCTCCACAGCTTGCCGGAGTTCATTCAGCGTATCTAACGAGAGAGTATTGAGTCGATCCGGACGATTGAGCGTGATCGTTCCCACTCTCCCCCGAAAGCTCAAAAGAATATTGGCAAAGTCGCTCGCCATCTTTAGATCACCGATCCTTTCCGGGAAATCCGGTTTAAGAAGGTCTCATCCCGGGTTCTCTTTGTCCTCGCCTGTTATAGTTCATGCCGCCTGAGAATTCCCCCCATCCTCACCTTCCCCCGCAAGCCCCCGCAAGCGGGGAAGGAATCAAAATCCTAGAGGGTGTGTGTGATAATGCTAAAGTTCACAACAACAGACAATCGGCGTCCGGCCTTCGTATTCCTTTCCTTCCCCGCTTGCGGTCCGCACAGCCGGCGAGATTAAGTTTGGGGTCGCTTATTCGCGCCCATGCTGACCTGTTGTCACAAAGTCCCGAGGGAAAAAGAGCTCGGAACATTCCCGCCAACAGGATCCGGAGTCATGCTCTTCCGCCTCGCTTTGCTCTGCGCGGAGCAGTCTTTCGCCGCTCAGCCTTTACCGCCATAATATCGACTTCAATGAGCATGCCCGGCCGGGCCAAAGCCGTCACCCCGACCGTAGAGCTCGCTTTCGGATCTTTGAGATACTTCTTCTCGATCTCGCCCACGACTCTTATATGTTTTTGCGGATCGACGAGGTAGGTCGTTCTTCGTATGACGTACTCCGGGCCACTCCCCGCAACTTTCAGAGAGCGCACGATGCGTTGAAAGACCATCTCGGTCTGCTCCTCTATCGTGGGAAGAACCGTATCGGTCTCCGGGTCTATGCCACCCGTTCCTGAAAGCAAGACGAGATCGCCCACGACGACCCCCCGCCAGTAGCGCTTGGGGACTTTGTATTCCGACGGCGTGATTTCTTTAATTTTCATAGTTCCCCCGGACGCTGTAGCTATCTGGCCTTCCAGACGGGTTTTCTCTTTTCGGCGAAGGCCCTGGTTCCCTCTCTGCGATCCTCAGTCGTCTGAATGGGCTTGCGAACCATAACTCCGATCTCCTCCGCGTCTTTGTAGTGGTATTCGAGCCCCATACCCCGGTGCAGAATCTCTATGATCGCCCGCACCGCGAGAGGCGATTGTTCGAAAACCTGCTCCATGATTTCGGTGGCCCTGGGAATCAGCCGTTCATGCGGGACAACTTCGGTGACCAGGCCGAGATTGTACGCCCTTTGGGCGTCAATTCTTTCCGTCGTTCCCATAACAGCCATGCGCATAACCACTGCAAAAGGAAGACGCGTCGCCATTCCCAGCATCTCTCGGACGGGCACCCAGCCCCGGGTCACGTGCGGATCGAAGAATGTGGCCCGATCCGAGCATATGATGATATCGTTTTGCCAGACCCAGTGAACGCCGGCGCCGCAGCAGATCCCGTTCACGGCCACGAGAACGGGTTTCCACATGCCCTTTGGCCGATTGGGGAAATTGGATGGATTGGATCCTTTTTTGTGAAAATCGCCCAATTCGTAGGCTGCTCTCTGGTCGATGCCGCTGCAGAAAAACTTATCGCCGCCGCCGGTGACGATCATACCCCAGACGTTCTCGTCGTCAGCCACGTCCTGCCAGACTTGCAGGACCTCGTCTTCCATGACTTTGTCATAGCTGTTTCCGCGCTGTGGGCGGTTCAGCGTTAGATATGCTATCTTGTTTTTCTTTTCATAAATAATCGCCTGGTGACTCATTGAACTCTCCTCCTTCGTGTTCCGAAATATTGACGTTATTTTTATTCCTATCCGGCAGCGTTGCTCCCGGAAACTATCAACGCATCCAGCGCTTTCACCCCGTTACCGCGGCTCAAAACCGCCACGGGATTAAACTCCATCTCACGGATCCAGGGATTCGCCAAGAAAAATTTTGAACACTGCGCGATTCCATCAACGAGCGCGTCCAGATCTTTATCCGGTTGGTTTCTGTATCCCTTCATGAGCTTTTGGCAGAGGCATTCCTCGATCATCCTCGCAATCTCATTGCGCCCCAAGGGTAAAGACCGGTAGGTGGTGTCCCTGACCAGCTCAACCAAAATTCCTCCGGAGCCAAACATAACAACGGGACCCAATTCTCGAGAGCGCAAGAATCCGAAAATAACCTCCAATCCATCACTCACCATCTCCTCCAGCAGGACCCCCGCCGCGCCCTTCGGCAAAAAAGGCTTCGCCATCAATTCATCAAAAACTTCCGCCACCTCTCCCGCGTCGCGGACATTCAGTTTCACGGCGCCCGATTCCGTCTTGTGACGCAACCCCGGCGCCACGAGCTTCATGGCAACCGGGTAACCCACCCGGGCGGCGATGGCGACCGCCTCATCACGGGAACGGGCCAGTTCTCCACGGGGCACGGAAATGTAAGGCGATACCAATTTCTTTATTCGCTCTTCCGTGAGATCCGAGTCGGGCAAAGGCGGCAGGCCATACCGGGTAAGTTCCGAACTCTCAACGGGACGCTCAGCCTGAAACTTCATCAGTTTCGCGGCGTCGCTCACGAGCTTGAACATTGAGAGCAGTTCCTCGGCGTCTTCGGCCAGCAGCACGCGCCCGCTCTGCTTTAGACCTTCTCGAACTTCCGTCGAGACATCCGCAGACATCGTGATGCCCATTAACTTACCGCTCTTCTCCGCGGTATCGAGGAGATCGGTCCAGCATCGGGCCAGGCAGCGGTGGTTTACACCGACAATCATAGAGGTGACGCTTTGCTCCTGTGCCAATAGCTCAACAACCTGGCGGAGTTTTTCCGGCTGGTTGTGTGTTACCTGAGCCGTGACGTCGATAGGGTTGCGGCAGGAACCTGCTTCGGGAATCAGCGCTCCGATCGCCGCCTGTGTTTCAGCGGGCAGCTCGGAAAGCGGCACGCCCAACTCCTCAGCCTGGTCGGCGATCAGGACGCCATTGCCTCCGGAACCCACCACAACGGCAAACCGGACCTCCTCGGGAAACTTCTCCAGGATTGAAAAAGCTTCCAGCGCCAGGCATAGCTCATTGAACGTGCCGACCTCAACGATTCCTCCTTGACGAAAAACACCTCGATAGATCTGCGCGGCGCTCGAGAGACGCCCGGTATGGGAAGAGACCGCTTCAATCCCCCTACCCGATTTTCCGGCTTTCAGAACAACGATGGGTTTTCCCAATTCCCGGGCGCGCCAGCCCAACGATATCAGCCGCCGTCCGTCCTTCACGCTCTCGATCAACGCTCCAATGACTCTGGTTTCCGGATCGTTGATCAGGTACTCGATAAACTCGAGGCTCTCGATGTCGGCTTCATTCCCGGTGCTCACCTCGTAAGTCAGCCCTAAACCGCGGCTGAGGCAGCGTCGCACGACTCGAGCGCCCAGCAAGCCGCTTTGTGAAACGAACCCGATCTTCCCGACCTTCATGTCTTTGGGGTTTTCGAGGAACGCCCCAAAACTTGCGACTACGCCTCCTTTAAAATTGATGAAGCCCATGCAGTTGGGACCGAGCAGCCTCGTTCGTCCTCTGGCAATCTCCACGAGTCGTTTCTGGAGTCGCTCACCCTCGGGACCGGCCTCTGCAAACCCGGTCGAGGGAATCATGAGATAGCCCACTCCTTTTGCCGCGCATTCCTTGACGGCTGCAATCACTGCCTGATTCGGCACCACGCATATGGCCAAATCGACCTGCGCGGGAATGTCAGAAACGCTCCCGTAACATGCCAGGCCGGAAACCTCCTTATGCCGGGGGTTCACCGGGTAGATGGAGCCCTTGTATTCATAACGCGTGAGATACCGCAGGAATTGTCCGGATATACTTCCCGGATTGGAAGAAGCCCCTATAATGGCGATGCTTCTCGGGTTGAAGAGCGAATTAAGATCAGAGTTTTGAGTTTCCATCTTCTTCTCCGTCAACTGCTCTTCGCGCCGTCGAGACCCATCAGGCCGGCCACGGCCTCGTAATGAAACCGGCTGTCGCCGAACGCCAGCTCCGCGGCCTTCGCTCTTCTCGTGTACAGTTGGAGATCGTACTCCTTGGTGAAGCCGATCGCCCCGTGTGCCTGATGTGACTCCAGGCAGATGCGCGTGTAAGCATCGCTCACCCAGGCCTTTGCCATAGCCACATCTCGCTCAGACGGAAGACCTTCGCTCTGACGCCAGGCGGCCTGATATGTGATAAATCTGGCGCCGTCGCAGGCAATCGCCATATTAGCGCACTTGTGTTGAATGGCCTGAAAAGTTCCGATGGGGCGGTCGAATTGCACGCGTTCTTTCACGTACTCTACGGTTTTTTCCACGACCCACTGCGCGCCGCCCACCATTTCGGCGCACTTCAGGAGCGCTCCGCGGTGGAGCAAGTCTTTAAGGACGGCCTGCCCCTCTCCTTCTCCGCCGAGAAGCCGATTGCCGCTCACTCTGACATCTTTCATGAGCAACTGGCACTGGGCATCGGACCCGATTGTCCGTACAAGCGCCGTTTCAATTCCAGGGCTGTTTCGTTCGACCATGAAGAGACTGATCCGTTTATCTCCGCGGCTACCTGTCCGGGCCGCAATGAGGTAACCGTTGGCGCTTGCGCCATACGGGACTAAGGACTTTCTACCGCTGATCACATATTCATCGCCTTTTTTCACTGCCTCGGTCTCAACGCCGGAGGGATTTCCGAAAAGCGTCAGGTCGTTGCTCGCTATGGCCACAAGCGTCTTGCCTGACACCATGGGCGGCAAAAACGTTCTCTTCTGCTCATCGTTTCCCGCTTTCGTCAGAGCGTACCCGCAAAGAACCGCTGGAATGAACGGCACGGGAGCCAAAACCCGCCCGATCTCTTCCGCAAGGATAGCAAGGTCGATAAAGCTGCCGGCGACTCCGCCATACTCCTCGCCGACAGTCAAGCCGGGCCATCCCAAGTCAGCCATCTTTCGCCAGAGTTCCGCCGAATATCCGGCCTCTGTTTCCTCCACGGCCCGGACCAGTTGAGCCGGACACTCCGCGTTCAAGAACTCTCGGGCCGTCTTTCTAAGAATTTCCTGATCCTCGCCAAAATCAAAGTCCATAGGTCACCTCCGTGGAAGACCAAGCCCGCGCTGGGCGATGATGTTGCGCTGAATTTCGGACGTTCCGGAGCGAATCGTGTTTGAAATGGTTGACAGAAAAGCTCTGGTGATGTTTCCTTCCACCGGAGCCCCCGGCGTCCCGCGCATCAATTGACTGCTCGATCCCAAAATCTTCATGCCGGCGCGCGCCACTTTCTGGCTCAGCTCCTGGCCGACCACCCGGGCCATGGACGATTCGTAGCTCGGCACCTTCGCCTTGCTCTGCATCCAGGCCACCCGGTAACAAAGCAGCCGGGCCACCTCGATCTCGGTCTGCAGCTCAGCGAGCTGCTGGCGCACGATCGGGTCCTGACTGAGCGGCTTTCCGTATCTCTCGTTTTGGTTTATGTAGGCGATCAGGTCCTGCAGCGCTCTCCTGGAGCTGGAGACTCTCCCGATGCCGGATCGCTCGAAACTGAGCGTGCCCATCGCCTGATACCAGCCGCGGTTTTTCTCTCCCACCAGAGCATCCTTGGGCACTCGAACGTCGTCGAAGAAAACTTCGCAGAAGTGTGTCGAGCCCAAAATCGTGACGATCGGACGCACAGTGATTCCCGGTGTTTTCATATCCACCGCAAACGTAGTCAAGCCTTTGTGCTTGGCCGCCTGCGGATCTGTCCTTGCGAGGAGCCAGCAGTAGTGCGCGTGATGAGCCCGGGAAGACCAAATTTTCTGGCCGTTCACCACGTAACAATCGCTCTCCTCTCTTGCCGTTGTTCGGAGCGACGCGAGATCGGAGCCTGAGTTCGGCTCGCTGAAGCCCTGGCACCACTCCGCCTCCCCCCGCGCCGTGGCAGAAAGATAGCGCTTCTTTTGCTCTTCATTGCCATAGAGCATGATGGCCGGCCCGACGATGTTGATTCCCATGCTCGCCCGTGACGGGACGCGCCGGTAGCCCATCTCTTCGTTAAAAATCAACTGGCGCGTGATCGATGCCGCCTGACCGCCGTACTCTTTGGGCCAATGCATGCACAGCCAACCCTTGGCGGCCAGTTTTTTATCAAATACGCCGGCAAACTCGAACTGCTCCTGCGACAGATCCAGCCCATCGTAATCGGCCTCCATCTCAGGCGGCACCTCCCTTTCGAGAAATTCCACAAGCTCTTTTCGAAAGGCTTCCTCTTCCTCTGAAAACCTCAAATCCATTCCCTACCCCCTTGACGATGGAAACTATTTAAATTTCACCATGAAATACTTCGGGTTTGACCGCTCGTCCTCGTGAAGCGGGTCTCTTATGGTGACAGGGGTGGGGTTGATCACCAAAACCATGTAAGTGCCCACCCTCTTTACCAGATCCGCCGGCAGCGTCGCCTTGAGCTCGTTCCCACTGACGAACTCCGTAGAGACTCTCACGCCTCCCACCTCCACAACCGATCCTGTAACAAATCCCTGTCCTTCTATCGTCAACGTGACGGGACCCGATTCTTCCACGGTGATCACAGGCGAGATCCCTCCGATCTTGGGTTGAGGATACGCATGGATGACCCCTTCAAAAGGTTTCGGCAGCGGATTGTTATAATCGGGGTGATAGCCGATATCCATGATCTCGCCGTTTTTGATAACGGTCTCGACCTTCCTGAGCGCGGTGATGTCTTTCAACGGATCTCCGTTCACGACGATGATGTCGGCAATCTTGCCGGCTTCGACCGTCCCCAAATCGTCGCCCTTACCGATAAACTCCGCGTTGCCTTTGGTCACCCACGCCAGAACGTCGCTCGGAGAAAACCCGGCATCGACGAGAAACTCGAGCTCGCGGTGCACTCCTTTTCCCGCCATCCTGCCTTCGGATGTATCGGTCCCGATGTCGATTCTGCCGCCCGCCCTCACAAAACAGTGGAGGAATTTCTGAAATTTTTCATAACCCTCGCGCAATTCCTGGAGCTGCTGCGCGTTCAAACGGCGATAGACCTGCCAGGAGCGCATGTTTCGCCAGCGGGTCACCTCGGGAATGTAGCTGAGCCGTGGATCCGAGAACGTTACGAAATCTTCGTATTCACGCTCCTCTCGTTTGTGCGAAGCGAGCTGCCAGCGGTAGACGAAATCAGGCTCGATCCGAACGTCCTCTTTGACGAGAAATTCTGAAACGGCATCGAAAGTGTCTTCCTCCATCATCGCGAACAGACCCCAGGCCG